>NZ_JBHVJX010000128.1:349-1017 GCF_042798755.1 Streptomyces sp. NPDC057743 | reverse complement strand
ACTCCGTTGTCCGTGACGGTGAGGGTCAGCTGTCGGTGGCGCAGGGTCAGGGCCACGTCCGCGGTGTCGGCGTGGGCGTGGCGGGCGGTGTTGCTGAGCGCTTCGCCGAGCGCGGCCAGGACGTGGTCGGCGAGTTCGCGTGGTACGTCGGTGTCCAGGAGGCCCTCCATGTGGAGGGAGGGTGTGAAGCCCAGTGTGCGGGAGGCTTCTTCCAGGGTCGCGACGGTGCGTGTGCGCAGTCCCTGCCGACCGGGTGTGGGGGCCTTGGGTCGTAGGCCGAAGATGGTGGAGCGGATGATCTTGATGGTCTCGTCGAGGTCGTCGACGGCGCGCAGCAGGCGCTCGCTTGCCTCGGGGTGGTCGACGAAGCGGACGGTGCTTTGGAGGGTCATGCCGATGGCGAACAGCCGCTGGATGGCCAGGTCGTGGAGGTCGCGGGCGATGCGGTCGTGGTCCTTGAGCAGGGTGACCTGTTCCGCGGCGGTGCGCTGTTCGTCGAGTTCCATGGCGAGGGCGGCCTGGCCGGCGAAGGTGAGTAGTGGTGTGGTTTCCGGGGTGGTGAACGGCGCGCGTCCGCGGCGGTGCGCTGTTCGTCGAGTTCCATGGCGAGGGCGGCCTGGCCGGCGAAGGTGAGTAGTGGTGTGGTTTCCGGGGTGGTGAACGGCGCG
>NZ_JBHVJX010000128.1:0-252 GCF_042798755.1 Streptomyces sp. NPDC057743 | reverse complement strand
GCGCGTCCGCGGAGTCGGGCTAGGAGGAGGACGCCGCGGAGTCGGACGCTGGTGGTCATGGGGACCGCGACGGCGGGGCCGAGTCCTTGCCAACGGGGTGGGCCGGTGGTGGCTCTTGGGTCGTGTTCGATGTCGTCGCTGATCAGGGGGCGTTCGGCGGCCAGCGCGGCGCCTGAGAATGATCCGTGGCGGGGGAGGATCAGGCCGCGGTGGGCTTCGGCGTCCACGCCGGAGGCCACCTCCATGCGCAGG
>NZ_JBHVJX010000126.1:0-1159 GCF_042798755.1 Streptomyces sp. NPDC057743 | reverse complement strand
ACGTCTCTTACGAGCCGATCACACGCCCACTCGACCTGCTGAAACTCCCGTGACCTGCGAAGACACCCTCACTACCGGACTATGAATCAGCCCTGTAACGGCCACCACCGTGAACGCATCGTCGCGACGGTTGCCGGGCTGAACCCGGTGAAGGCGCCCCGGGTGAACGACCGGCGAGTCGACGAGGAGACGGTGAGGGCAAGTGGTCCTCATCGCAGATCCTCGCACCTCTGGTGCGGGAAGTCCCCGAAGATCAGCAAGGTCCTGCATCGCCCTCGGTCAGGTCTTCGGTGGGAACCTCGAAGTGAGGTGCCCCGAGGTTTCCGGACAGGCGTCCAATAGGATCGTCTGGAACAGGAAACGAGGAATCAAAAAGTGGTGCCATCCAGCAAGTACACCTCGGAGTTCCGTGAAGAAGCCGTCCAGATCGCGTTGCGGTCGAGCAAGGCCGTCACCGAGGTAGGGCGTGAGCTCTGAATCAGCCCGGAAACACTCCGAGGCTGGGTGAAGAAGCACCAGCAGCGTAATGAACCATCCGCGGACGCGTCTCTGACTCTGCCCGAGCGGGCACGCTTGAAGGAGCTTGAACTTCGCGTCTGGGAAGTCGAGTTGGAGAACGCCTTCCTGGAAAAAGCCGCAGCGTACGTGCGTCCTGAACGGAAGGGAGCTGCCAGCGTAGGACGGTAGCGCCCGAATGGTGCTGCATGAGTGATGAGGGTATTTGGCCCCTCGAAGTCGCCCGGCGGAGGGAGGCTCCAAACCGCCTCCGGCTGCGTTGGTTTGAAGACCGTCGTGGTGAGCGCAGGAGGAAAAGCATTCCCATGCCGGAGTGTCAGGTGGGGATCGGGAAGGCGAGCGCAAGCGAACCACTGCTGAAGCGTCGAAATGCTTGGACGGCACCCGAGCCGAGGTATGTAGGCGCCGAGGGATAAGTCTGGCGGACGATCCGTTTACTGGCCAAGCGGTGTCCGGCGTGAAGGTGGCGCGAGACCGATCTGCGGCACTTGTGCGGAACAGGAGAAGGCGTGTGTACAGAAGTCACACGCGCCGGCGGGCCGGCTCATAGTGAGCTTCTTCAGCGGTGCTGCTCCAGGGTGAGGACCGCTTTGGTCATTGACGTCAGTCGGTTGGGGCTGCAGCGGGCTCGGCGGAAGAGCCG
>NZ_JBHVJX010000125.1:0-1224 GCF_042798755.1 Streptomyces sp. NPDC057743 | reverse complement strand
GTGAGTTAGCTGGTTTTCTGGAGTGACGCAGAGGGTTCGGCCGCGGAGTAGGCGGCCTTGTGCTCGGTGGGGGTGATGTGGCCGAGTTCGCCGTGTAGGCGTCGCTGGTTGAACCAGTCGGTGTACTCGGCGACGGCGATCTCGACGTCGTTGATGGACGTCCAGGGGCCCTTGTTGCGGATCAGCTCGGCCTTGAACAGGCTGTTGAACGCCTCGGCCAGGGCATTGTCATACGAGTCGCCTTTGGAACCGACCGAGGCCACGGCCGCTTGCTGTTCGAGAGGTTCGGTGTAGCGGATGGCTCGGTATTGGACGCCGCGATCCGAGTGGTGCGTGAGGTCGGTGCCGGTGTGCCGGCGGCGCCAGATCGCCATCTCCAGGACGTCCAGTGCGAGGTCGGTGTAGAGGCTGGTGGCGACCTGCCAGCCGACGACCATGCGGGAGAAGACGTCGATGACGAAGGCGGCGTAGACCCAGTCGGAGAAGGTTCTGATGTAGGCGATGTCGGCAACCCACAGCTGGTTGGGGGAAGTTGCGGTGAACTGCCGTTTCGCCAGGTCGGCAGGCCGGCCGGTCTCGGGGCGGGCCGGGAGGTGCGCGAGCTCTTGGCCCGGGTCACGCCGCGCAGTCCCGCCTGACGCATGAGGCGTTCGACTGTGCAGCGGGCCACCTCGACTCCCTCGCGGACCAGGGCGGCATGGACCTTGCGGGCCCCGTAGACACCGTAGTTGTCGGCGTGGATCTGGCGTATCTGTTCGGTGAGCTCGGCATCGCGCAGGCCGCGGGCCGACGGCGGACGGGTGTGGGCGGCGTAGTAGGTGCTCGGCGCGATCGGCGCGTCCGTCTCGGCGAGGACGTCGCAGATCGGCTGGACGCCGAACGTCTCCTTGTACTGGTCGATGTAGGCGACCTTCATCGCAGTGGACGGTCCAGCTCCGCGGCGAAGAAAGCCGACGCGGACTTCAATATCGCGTTCGCCCGCCGCAGCTCCCTCACCTCCCGCTCCAGCTCCAGCTCCGCGATCCGGGCAGCCTCCGCGCTGGTGGTTCCTGGCACGACGCCCTCGTCGATCTCGGCCCGCTTGCCCCACCCCCGCAAAGCCTCGAGAAGCACGTCCAGCTGATCGGCGATGCGCCTGATCGCCCCGGCCCGGCCAGCGGGGTCTTTGCGGGCTTCGACCACCAGACGCGTTGCACGTTCACGCAGTTCGTCAGGGTACTTACG
>NZ_JBHVJX010000124.1:0-1312 GCF_042798755.1 Streptomyces sp. NPDC057743 | reverse complement strand
ACCAGACACCGTTCGCGCCGTTGGAAGAGGTAGCCAGGCAGGCCGCCGACGAGATCGCCGGACGCGGCCTGGGCGAGGTGGTGTTGTGGGGGCACTCGGCGGGGGCGGCGTATGCGGTGGCGACCGCGCAGCTGCTCCAAGAGCAGGGACAGGGGCCGGGGCAGAAGTCGGGGCGGGAACACCAGGTGCACGTCCAACGGGTCTTCGTCGGCGCTCAGTTGCTCGGTGACGCGGCCGATCGGCGCGCCGCCGCTAAGGCTCTGCTGGCCCGTAGCGACGCGGAGATCGTCAAGGAGTTGAGCGCGGACAGCAACGGCCAGGCAGCAGGGGCGACGGGCGCCTTCAGCTCGCTCGGTGCGCTGGACACTCCGCACGCCGAGCGCGTCGGTGCCGCCTACCGGCATGACTGTGTGGCCGCGCACCGCTACTTCGCCGACGTCCTGGAGCACCCACCCGCCACCAAGCTCACCGCGCCAGTCACCCTGGTGCTGGCCGACGACGACGCGTTCACCGTCGAGGGAACCCACCAGCTCCATGACTGGCGGCTGCTGGCCGACCACGTGGAACTGCACCGGATTCCCGACGGCGGCCACTACTTCCCACGCACGCGCCCCACCGAGGCGGCCCGGGCCGTCCTGCGCACCGATTCCCCATGACCGCCGAGAGGACCGATACGGCAAAGCTGCCGCGCAACTCCCCCTCCGGAGGCGCAGCGGCCAAGGACAGGAGAGGCACCGACATGTCACTGCCACAGTCAACGACCTTGCTCGACATAGCCGTTCAGCCCGGCAGGCCGCCGATCCTGCTCGCCGAGGGCGGCGGGGACCCGGCGCAGTGGGCGGCCACGCACCGCGATGCGCTGCGCGCCGCCCTCGCCGAGCATGGTGCGCTGTTGGTCCGTGGTTTGGGCCTGGGTGACACGGACAGGACGGCAGCCACGTTCCGGGCGTTGTCCGATGACTTGATGGCGGAGCGGGAGAGTTTCGCGCCCCGGGAGCGTTACGCGCCGGGGGTGTACTCCTCGTCGAAGTGGCCGCAGAACCAGCCGATGTGCATGCACCACGAACTCAGCTACACCACCGCCTTCCCCGGCCTGATGCTCTTCGCCTGCCACACAGCCCCCACAGACGGCGGCGCAACCGCAGTCGCAGACGCCACCGCCGTACTGCGCGCCCTGCCACGACGGTTGGTCAAACGCTTCGAGCGACAAGGATGGTTGCTGACCCGCAGCTACAACGACGAGATCGGCGCCTCCACCCTCGAAGCCTTCGGCACCGACGACCACCAGAAAATCGAAGCCTACTGCCAAGCC
>NZ_JBHVJX010000123.1:0-1325 GCF_042798755.1 Streptomyces sp. NPDC057743 | reverse complement strand
TAGTCCTGGAGGGCCAGTAAACCCGCAGGTCACAGCATCATGACGGTCTCTCGCAACGCCCGTCCTACACGCAACGAAGCTCCGACGATCAAGGGGACCTCCAAGTCGCCCGAACTGCCGGAGCTTCGATGTGCCGCCAGTCTGCCACGCCTTGCCTGACCAAGTTGCCCACCTTGGAGCAGCGTTCGCTGTCCCATCTGGCCGCACGGCTGACGGCCCTTCCCGACCCCCGCGACCGCCGGGGCAGACGCCGCCGCCTGGTCAGCGTCCTGCTCACCGCCTGCGCGGCTGTCCTGGCAGGCTCGAAGTCCTACGCCGCGATCGGGCAGGGGGCCCGGTCCGCTCCGCAGCACACTCTCGCCCGCCTCGGCACCCGCAGCACGACCAGCTTCAACCTGTGCATCCCGCCGTCCACCGCCACCCTCCGCCGGGTGATCATCACGGTATGCCCTGGTGGACTGGCCGACCTGCTCGGCGCCACCCCGACCGGCACCACCACAGTGGCCGTCGACGGCAAGACCGCCCGCGGCTCGCGCACCAAGACCGCCGGCGCCGCCCACCTGCTCTGCGCGCTGATCGGCGACGGCCAGGTGATCTCCCAACTGCCCGTGCCGGACAAAACCACCGAGGTCACCGCCTTCGCTGCCCTGCTGTCCCCCTTCGACCTGACCGGCACCGTTGTCACCGCCGATGCCCTGCACACCACCCGCGAACAGGCCCGCCACATCGTCATCGACAAGCAGGCGCACTACTTCCTGGTGGTCAAGGCCAACCAGCCCACCCTCCACGCAGTGCTGAGGAAGCTGCCGTGGAGCAGGTGCCGCGAGGTGGCCTACCACCGCGCCCGCGCCCGCGGCCACGGACACCGCGAGACCCGCTCAGCCCGTGCGCTGACCATCACCGACCTCGACCTCGGCTTCCCCTTCGCGATGCAGGCGGTGAAGATTCTGCGGCACCGCACCGTACGCAAGACCAGCAGGACCACCCGGCAGACTGTCTACGCGATCACCGACCTCGAATCTCGCCAGGCCCGTCCGGCGGCACTGGGCAAGATCGCCCGATCCCAGTGGGGCATCGAGGCCGTCCATCACATCCGGGACGTGACATTCAGCGAGGACGCCTCGAAAGCTCGCACCGGACACGGGCCGGCGAACATGGCCACCTTCCGCAACCTGGCGATCAACACTCTACGGACGGCGGGTTACACACGCATCGCCGCCGGGCTCCGGGACGTCTCTTACGAGCCGATCACACGCCCACTCGACCTGCTGAAACTCCCGTGACCTGCGAAGACACCCTCACTACCGGACTATGAATCAGCCCTG
>NZ_JBHVJX010000122.1:0-1413 GCF_042798755.1 Streptomyces sp. NPDC057743 | reverse complement strand
CACCCACTTCACCGCCCCCGGAGGACGCCCGGGGGAAGCATGACGCACCCAGCCAACCAGCTCTACGACGAAATCACCTACATCGCCTACCACTTTTGATAGGGCTCGGGTCTGTAAATTTGGGCGCGGCGGCGGGCGGCTGATGTGAAGCTCCCCTCCTACTGTGGAGACCGTGACCGGAGGGATAGTTGAGGTCATGGCATCCAAGAAGCGCCTTTACGATGCGGAGTTCCGCGAGGGGGAGGTACGGATCGGGAGGGAGCGATTCCGGAGGTGGCTGCGGATCTGGGCATCCATGCCGGGATGCTGCACAGCTGGGTGTCGCGGGCTCGGCGTAACGGCTCGCCGTCGTCGGACCGGCCGGTGGCCGAGCCGCCTGGTGGTCGTCTGCGGGAGAGTGAGCGGTCGGAGCTGGAGCGGCTGCGGGCCGAGGCGGGGGAGAAGGACAAGCGCATCCATGAGCTGGAGAGGGAGCATGATGTGTGCAAGCGATTCGTGGCCTTGTGGGTGAAGTAGCTGACGTGGCCCCGGCCGTCGCGGTCGGGGTGATCAGCAGCTGCAAGGCCGAGCAGAAGATTCCGTACCGCGCCGCCTGACGCGCTTTGGGGTGTCGGAGTCGTGGTTCTACAAGTGGCGCGACCGTCCGCCCACCGCGCGGGAGATACGCCGACAGCACCTGGCAGAGGAGATCGAGGAGATCTTCCGCGACTGGGGCGGCACCTACGGCTCGCCGAAGGTATTCATCGAGCTGATCCGCCGAGGATGGTAGGTGTCGGTGAACACCGTCGCCAAGCTGATGGCCGAACTCGGCCTGGCCGGGCGGAAGATCCGCCGGCGCCGGGGCCTGACCCGGCCGGGCAAGCGGGAGGCGGCCCCGGACTTCGTGCGCCGCGACTTCAGCACCGAGGAGCCCGACCTCGTCTGGGCGGGCGACATGACCGAGATCGACACCGACGAGGGCAAGCTCTACCTTGCCACCGTCATCGATCTGTTCTCCCGTCGGCTGCTCGGATATGGCGATGGGCGCCTGGCACGATGCCGAACTCGTTGTCGCGTCCCTGCACATGCCGCGGCCACCCGAGGTGGCGACGTCCGTGGCGTGATCATGCATACGGACAGGGGCAGCGAATACTGCTCGGGGAAATTCCGGCGGGCCTGCCGCAAGCTCGGCGTGATCCAGTCCATGGGCAGAGTCGGATCTTGTTTCGACAATGCCGTGAGCGAGGCGTTCAACAGCGTCCTCAAGGTCGAGTACATCCACCAGCGGGGATGTCAACTGGCTTGTGTGTGATCGGTGTTGTGCTTGATGGTCCCGGTCCCTGTCTTTGGTTACTGTCTGTTGATGTTGGTCAGAGGGGTGCCGGTCGCCGAACCGGATCTTGAACTGGTTCATGGCGCGGGTTCAGCCGAGGG
>NZ_JBHVJX010000121.1:0-1414 GCF_042798755.1 Streptomyces sp. NPDC057743 | reverse complement strand
GCCTTAAGGATCTTCGCACGAAGGCGTTACGACCACTTCTTGCCATGACCATTACATCCGTTCTTCTATCAGTCATTACGTATTTCACGATGTAACTAATCATTATTAGGAGGTTTACAAATGGAAAAAATTTTATTTGCTACAGATGGCTCGACTTATTCCGAGCATGCCGCAAAAATGACGGGGGAATTCTTAGAAGCTTGGCCAAATGCAACATGTATCGTGCTTTACGTTTCGGCAAAGGAAAATTACGCCTATGATTTAGCACCGGAAGCAGTTGACCGATTTGAAGAAGAACTTAGTAGCCGTATTGAAAAACAAATCATAGAGGGTGTACTTTCCAATTGGAAAGAACGACTTCTATTTAGTCATCAAACAGGGCATCCCAGTCGAACAATTTGTAATGTTGCTCAATCGGAAAAAGTTGATCTTATTGTATTAGGAAGTCATGGAAGAGGAGCCATAGATCGAGCGCTATTGGGAAGTGTGGCACATGGTGTACTGCACCGTTCCCAAATCCCTGTATTAATCGTAAAAAAATAAGTTACATCATTGTATCCCATACAAAAAAAGAGATGTAATAAATGCTACCAAAGGAGGTGGTTTCAGCATATCACCAAACTTAGTAAACAATAATTTTTTACAAAGGTGGTTAATAAAATGGGAAGAGTAAAAGGGAAAATCGCCCTTGTAACTGGTGGGGCTTCTGGTATAGCGTTGTCCTCTGCGACATTGTTGGCGAAAGAAGGAGCAAAGGTTGTAATTGCCGATTATAATACTGATGGCGCGAAAAATGCCAGGATTGGCGATTTCCTCCATCGTCGCCCATCCTGCTTATGAATATATTTTTGATTATACGGGAAGTTATACTCCGGCTTTATATGCTATTGTCGTGATGTTGGTTATTAATATTGTTTGTATCTTTATCTCCTTCAATGGGAAAAAGAAATTAGAACAAGCAGGTTTTTGGAATTAAAGTTTATATTGAGGAGTGAAGAGTAATGGGGAAATTGGAAAATAAAGTCGCAATTATTACTGGTGGTGCTTCAGGTATCGGCGAAAAGATGGTAGATTTATTTAGCAAGGAAGGTGCGATTGTCATTGCCGCAGATATTAATGAAGCTGCACTTGAAAAAGCAAGCCAAAAAGAAAACGTTTATGGAATGAAACTAAATGTTGCATCTGATGATGACTGGGCAGCATTAACCAAAGAAGTAAACGACCGTTTCGGAAAAATTGACATTCTTATTAACAACGCTGGGATTTCATCAGAAAAGCCTTATACAGAAATCAATCTGGATGATTGGCAAAAGATGCTATCAATTAATGGATTTGGCCCATTTGCTGGAATGAAGCATGTTGCACCCTATATGATGGAACAAAAGAATGGTGCTATTGTCAACATATCTTCTTA
>NZ_JBHVJX010000120.1:0-1452 GCF_042798755.1 Streptomyces sp. NPDC057743 | reverse complement strand
GACACGGCAGCTGTAGTTGCGAGGCTGTGCCGCGTTGATGTTGGTCAGCGGGATGGTGGGGTGCCTGCGGGTATGGGTGCGGCCACCGTGATCATGGTGGTTTGTGAAGACTCATCAAAACCAGGTGGCCGCGGAGGCCACGATAGCCGGGGCCACGTGGACAGCAGCGCTCGGGGCGGCGGCCGGCCGGATCGCGGACTGCTTCGAGCGCCGTGAGCCGCGTACGTGGGCGCGGGAGATGACTGAGGCGATGCTGATGGAGTTGGACACCCGTAACTGCTGGACCTTGGCCGAGGCACTGGGACATGTCGGCCCGCATCGGCTGCAGCATTTCCTGTCCCGCGCCGTCGTGGACCACGACCGCGCTCGCGACCGGAACGCAGCCTGGACCGCCGGTGAACTCGCCGACAACAACGCTGTGTTGATCGTGGACGAGACCGGGGACGCCAAGTCCTCCACCGACTGCGTGGGGGCGGCGAGGCAGTACTCCGGCGCGCTGGGCGGGGTCGGACTGTGCCAAGTCGCTGTCCACCTCACCTACGCAGGTCACAACGGGCATGCCCCGATCGACCGGGCTCTCTACCTCGGCGCCGGGTGGGCTGCCGATGAGGAATGCCGCCTGCTGGTCGGCGTCCCGGATGAGACAGAGTTCGCCACCAAGCCCCAGTTGGCCGCCGCCATGCTCCAGCGCGCTCGCGATCTGCGTATACCGGCCCGGTGGCTGGCCGGCGACGAGGTCTACAGCGGCAAGGGCCTGCGGCATCGGGCTCGTGAGCTTGGCTTCGACTACGTGCTCGCCGTCCGCGCCGACCACCGCGTGGGCACTCCGGCGGGCCGTTTCACCGTCACCGACCTCACCGCGCTGGTCCCAAAACGGAACTGGATGCGGATCCGCACCGGCCACGGCCTCAAGGGCGACCGCCACTACGACTGGGCGATGCTCGACATCAACGGCGACGATATCCCAGGAGGCCAGACGCCCGGCCATTCCGTCATTCTGGTCCGACGCCACCGCTACACCCGCGAGCTCTCCTTCTACCGCTGCCACTCCACCACCCCCGTCACCCTGGCCACCCCCGTCGACGTGGTGTGCTGCCGGTGGAAGGTCGAGGAGGACTTCCAACTCGCCAAGGGCGTCTGCGGTCTCGACCAAGGCCAGACCACCTGCTGGAACTCCTGGATGCGCTGGACTTTGATCAGCATGCTCGCCGCCGCTGTCCTGGCCGTCACCCGCGCCCGCACCGTCACGGCCACCACTACAGACAGCAAGCTCGTCCCAGCCAGCGGCCGCGAACTGCTCCGACTCCTGCGAGGCACCACCTTGCCCCACCCCCTACGCGACCGCGACCACCTCCTGCACTGGTCCGCCTGGCGCCGCCACCACCAACACCAAGCCGCCGAAGCCCACCGCAAATGGAACAACACCACCGCCACAGCAACGACTTGACCTGC
>NZ_JBHVJX010000119.1:0-1519 GCF_042798755.1 Streptomyces sp. NPDC057743 | reverse complement strand
ATTTGGAATTAGCTTTGGATAGATCTTAAGTAAGTTGGCAATTTTATAGGGAAGAATGTATTCCCCGTAGGTATAGCTAGAACCAATAGATAGGATACCACTTGCAGTATGTTTTAGTTCAACCAAAAGATTTTCCATTCTGGTATATAGACCTAAAATATTCTTTGCATGGTGATAAACAATTTCGCCAGCTTTATTAAGCCTGACAAACTTATTGGTTCTTTCTAATAATTTTATATCCATCGATCGCTCTAAGTTCTGTATATAACTGCTGACGGCTGGCTGTGTCATATGAAGAATTTCAGCAGCACGTGTGAAATTTTTTTGTTCTGCAACCGTGACAAAAACATGTAATGATTGGTCCATTTCTTCTCCACCTTTAATTTCACTTCAGAAAGTATGATAAATAATTACTTATCATAGTAATCATTATAACTGATTTTACTTATCATTTAATAGAGCCTATTATAAAAACAAGAAATCATTTAAAGGAGTTTTTAATATGACAGACACATTAGCTAAGCGAAAGTCATTTTCATTAGGAAATTGGCTTGGAGGAATTGGCTTTACTTTTATTATTGCATTGGTGGGTTTTGGATTATCCAAATTACCTGTACTTGATCATATCGGGCAACTTGCTTGTGCCATCATTATCGCCGTTATTTATCGACAAATACGGGGATATCCAGAGAAGTTTCGTACAGGCATACAATTTTCCGCCAAAAGGCTTTTAAGGTTTGCAATTATACTTTTTGGATTAAAACTTAATATCGACGTTGTTTTACACCAAGGGTTAGGATTACTTGTTAGGGATGTCGGTTCCATTGTCTTTGCAATATTTCTTACCATATTGATTGGGAAATTGCTAAAAGCAGACTCTTCATTATCCCTATTACTAGGGATTGGAACGGGAGTTTGTGGTGCGGCAGCGATTGCCGCTGTCTCACCAATTTTGAAAGCAAAAGATGAAGATACTGCAATAGGCGCAGGTATTATCGCCCTAGTTGGTACTATTTTTGCCATTGGATACACCATCTTAAGACCTTTTCTACCATTAACTGATTTACAATACGGTATTTGGTCAGGCGTTGGTTTACATGAGATTGCACACGTAGCCCTAGCTGGTGCACCAGCGGGCCCAGATGGCCTTGCAATTGCTTTGTTAGCCAAACTAGGACGGGTATTCTTACTTGTTCCACTAAGCTTTATTCTTATGTACTGGATGAAACGTAAAGGAAAATCAGATTCTGATTCCGATACAAAAATTGAATTCCCATGGTTTCTTATAGGGTTTATTATCATGAGCCTATTCGGAAGCTATGTACTTGGTAATATGATTACGATTCCAACTAATATCATGAATGGGGTATCCTTCTTCACTTCATTTATATTGACAATGGCAATGATTGGATTAGGTTTGAATGTTAGCCTTAAGGATCTTCGCACGAAGGCGTTACGACCACTTCTTGCCATGACCATTACATCCGTTCTTCTATCAGTCATTACGTATTTCACGATG
>NZ_JBHVJX010000118.1:0-1630 GCF_042798755.1 Streptomyces sp. NPDC057743 | reverse complement strand
CACCGAGCAGGCAGCGGCCGAACGAACGAACCTGAACACCTATCAACCCGCCCTGACCAGCTGACCAGCACCTCCCGCACACCGGGGGAAGCTCACCACAACCTCGCCCTCACCGGATAGCCGAACAGCCAGGGCCACGGTCCCTCGCCCGACCACACCCAACAATTCCAAGATCCCTTACGGGACAACCTCGACTCAATATGAAGCCACAGAAGCCCGGCCAGCCACGCGCCAGACAGCATCGCCCGGCAGACCGACGATTCACACAAGGACAACCGAAGTGTTCGTCAGGCGAAGAGTCAGACCTCCGGGCCATGCCATGGTCAATCCTCACTGTCATGAGACTTGGCAAGGTGCTGCGCACGGGCGGTAGACAGGAGGGTGCGCCAGCACTGCACCTGCGGGCGACGGGCCAGCAGCGCACGGCGCCAAGCCCCGGTGGTGCCGCCGAAGACACCCTCCAGGAGTCGCTCGTCCAGCGCCAGGGCCAAGCACTCGGTTTGCACCGCGCAGTGTCGGCACCACCGCAGCGCTTCCTGCTGACCGGGCGAGCGGTTAGGGGCGAAGAACAGGTGGTCCAGGTCGCCGTCGCGGCAGGCAGCGCGCTGGCGCCAGAACCGGTCCCAAGGCACCGGTCCGCGCAGTGATCTGTGGGAAACAAGGCTCAGGTTGTCCATAGCATCCGCCAGGTCTCATCGGTGGGGTAGCCACTGGCTGCTGCCCCCCGGCACCCCTGTGCCAACTGGAACCGGGCGCAGGCGACCCGCAACGGCTCATCCCACTGAAGGGCAGCACGCAGCCCTTCATCGGCCTCTAGCGCAGCATGCTGGTCCTGTGCCCAGCCTGTGACGATCAGCCGTAACCGCAGCATCAGGATCCAGCTGTTGGCAAGCCCGGGCCCGAAAACCTCCGGGCCGGGGAACGGAGGAACCAAGGGTGGTGGAAAGGAGCGTGACGAGCCATCGCAAGGCGGATCGTGGGGCAGTTCGGCGGCCGGTGAGCCCCCTTCTTGCCAAGCATCGGGAGACCTGATGTCACGGCCTTGACCACCGACGAGCAGGCCCCAGGTGGCTGCATTTGGAATACCGCTGGCCTGCTCCCCCCTCCAGCCTTGGGCACGCTGGAAGGCAGCACAGGCCCGCAGATCACACAGTGACCAACTGGCAGGCACATCAGGCGGGAAGTAACCCCCAGCTCCCCGTGCAGCCAGCATGTGACGCATCACTTGGACGTAAGCATTGCGGGCCCCTGGACGGAACCACTGCTCACCGGGGAAAACGTCGGCTAGATCCTGCTCCACCCCAGCCGGGCGAGGGCGGCAGGCGCGCTGCCACGGCTGCAACAACCGGAGCAACACTTTGGCTATCTTGGGCATCAGGACACAGCCTCCTTTGACAGTTGCGAGTTGAGTGGCGACCGATCTGGGGGGATGGTGCAGGTGCTATCCGGGTTGACCATCACCTGCTCTAGGGATGCGAAGCAGTGTCGAAGCGTGACGGACCGCGACAGGTGTGGGCTGCTGCATGTGGCGTGCTCGAGTCCCTCGCGCAAAGGAGTAGAGCACTGCAGAAAGGCTCCTGTGTGGCTAGAGCGTGGGGCGTGCGGGACTTGAACCCGCGACCGGAAGGAT
>NZ_JBHVJX010000117.1:0-1746 GCF_042798755.1 Streptomyces sp. NPDC057743 | reverse complement strand
GTCCAAGGGCGGTCGCGGCAAGATCTGGCTGATCGCGGTGCTCGCGCTGGTCGCCATCGCGGCGGGCGTGGCCTTCGCGGTGAAGAACAGCGGCGGCCAGAACAAGAAGCACGACTTCCCCGCCCCCCAGTCACCGACGCCGAGCAAGCACGGCAAGGCTAGCAAGACGCCGACGGAGGAACCGATGCCCACGAGGACCAAGCCAGGCGGCAACGGCGTTGACGGGACGTACAGTCGGCCACCGACGCGCGAGTCGAGCACTTCGGAGACGTCTGAGCCGCCCACGCCACCCCCCACGCCCACGCCCACGCCCACGACATCGCCAACCCCAACACTGCAGCCCTCACCTAGCCCTTCTACACACAACAATTCGCCCGAATGAGCTTTTCACCGAGAGGACCCCTGTGAAGAAGATCCTGGTCGTTGCTCTGGCTGTTGCGCTGGTGACTGGCGCTGCGTCCCCCACGTTCGCGGCCCCTGTTGCTGCGGTTTCGCAACAGAAGGACTCTATTGGCGTGGACACGAAGGTGGAGCCGCTGAAGTTCGGCAGCAAAGCGTGGAACAAGCTGCCAATGGAAGACCGGCAGTTGCTCACCCAGTTGAAGACCGTCAAGGAAACATTCGAGAAGCACGCCCGCGCCATCTGGTCTGATAACTTCAGGCCAGACAGGACACCGATGATCTTTGGTAACGCCCCTGACGTGTTCGAGCTGCCAACTCATGCGCTTGCCATCAACGTAAAGCCCGCAGGCGGAGTGAAGCTGGATCTCCCGAAGGAACTCGGCTTCGAGGTCTACCGCACGGTGGATGAGGGCGTGCTGGAGAAAATCAAGTCCAACGGACCGTTCGGATTCGAGTGGCATGAGGACGGGACCACTGGCCCGTGGCTGCTGAGCTACGGCACCGGTCACAGCGTCACCGACCCGGACACCTGGATCGCTAGCCGCATCCACGTCCATGAGCTGTTCCACAGTCACCAGGCCGTGTTCAAAAACCTCAGAGAGCACATGGAGCAGGGTAAGTATCCGCGGGGCCCTGTTGAGGCTCATGCCCTGTCGCTCGTACAAGATGAGCTTCTCGCCAAGGCCGACACGGGACAGATCGATGCACGCGACGCCCTGACGAAGTGGGCTGCGCTCCAGGAGAAGCGCTTCGCTCTCAACCCGAAACTCAAGGATTTCGACCAGACCGAGGAGATCCTTGAAGGGTCCGCCCGCTACGTAGAGGACGAGTTCGTCAAAGCCGCTGGCCAGACACACAACCACGCGACGAAGCCGGACTCGGACAAGCCGATAGACCTCTTCTGGTGGCTAGCCGGTAACCGCCATTACCAGTACGGTGCGGCTGCTGGCCGACTGCTCGACAAGGTCACTCGCAGCCAGGACTGGCGCGCAGAGATGGAGAACGGAAAGTCGTTTTTCGACATCGCCCGAGCCGAGCTGTTCAAGGACACCTCGATTGACGTGTGCGTGAGAACTGCAATGATTGCAGCCCAGCGTGAGTACGACCTCGAAAGTAAGAAGGCGATGATCGAGAGAGCCGATCTCCCATCGCTCGACATCCCTATCGGTGACGAGGCATCTCGGCCAATGAGGTTTTCTCAGCGTTCATGATCGCCAGGCGTTGTTGAGGACAAGGAGCTCTTTCCAACCTCAGTGAGCTTCTTCAGCGGTGCTGCTCCAGGGTGAGGACCGCTTTGGTCATTGACGTCAGTCGGTTGGGGCTGCAGCGGGCTCGGCGGAAGAG
>NZ_JBHVJX010000116.1:0-1768 GCF_042798755.1 Streptomyces sp. NPDC057743 | reverse complement strand
CGGCTCTTCCGCCGAGCCCGCTGCAGCCCCAACCGACTGACGTCAATGACCAAAGCGGTCCTCACCCTGGAGCAGCACCGCTGAAGAAGCTCATTGAGCCGGAACCGTTAGGCTGCCTTCGGTAATCCATTAGCCTGCGGTAATACGCAATTGCGGCGGGCAACAGTCATTCCGACTCGAACACCAAGTCGTTAGCTTGCAGTGACCGGCTTGGATACGACGACCACGAAATTTGCGGTACCTGTATACGTCCCCGTTGGATCGAGGAGCATAGGAGGGGTCGGAGGGACAGCCGGGTTTGGCATTTGTGCTGGAGTTTTTACTGTGATCTCATAGTCTAGCGGCCCGCTGTCAATCACGACAGGCTTTCCTGCTGAACTAGTCCTTTTTGTTTTATGTCCGTCCCTCAGCTTGAACTTAATAGTACCTGCACCGGGGACAGTGTATGGGGGAAACGCCATATAAGTAGCAGGAAACTCCATGCTTTCGATATCGTCAGGCAGGCAGACAGACTGCCCTTCGGCCGTAAATCGGGCAGATCCCTTGCTGATCACGACTTGCGGTGGCGATGTTAAAGTTCCGGCTTTGGGCGGCGTGCCCGGAGGGTTCGGAGGTGGGGTTGCTGAACGTCCTGGCGTCATTGCGACAATGGGTAAAATCTTGTCGCTTTCCCGGACAACTTGACTTCCCATTAAGTCATCCTTCCGGCTATGTTTTTAAAGTGGATTCCGGGGGGTATCTGTCGGCTTCTGATTCCGAATTGAGGTGAATCTGGTTAATTTGGATCCTGCGGGAAGCGGCTATGCAGCGGACTCCCGCTCGGGAATATATTTGGCAGCCTGCTAGAAAATATGGTGCAGCTGAGCGGGCGCCACCGCAAACGGAGGGCGACAGCCCTTGTGGGTCGTTGGAGGAGATACGCCCGAAGGGCGCCCCCGCGGGGGCGCCCTTCGGGCGTATCTCCTCCAACGACCCACCGCGGCCGATACTTCAAACCCCAACGCCTGCACGCGGACAAGGCATACGACATCCCTCACCTGCGGAAATGGCTCCGCGGCAAGCGCATCGCACGCAAGGGCATCGAGTCCAGCGAACGCCTGGGGCGGCGTCGCTGGATGATCGAGCGGACCATGTCCTGGCTGACACTCAGCCCCCGCTACGAACGCGATCCCCGCAACTACCTGGCCTTTCTCGGACTCGCCGCCACCCTCTGCTGCTACAAACGCCTCATCCGCCTCACCACATAGGACACCGTCTAAAAACCAGCAGTCACCGAGCGCCCTGAGGCGTCACTCAACGTATACGAATGGCCCCTTTCGGGCGTATCTCCTCCGGCGTCCCGGTGGGGGTCGTGTCTCGTTTGGTGACCGGCGACCATCGGCTTCAGCCCTTCGCTGTCGTGGACGTCGGCGGCGCAGACACCGACGAGAAGGGGCAGTCCGTTCGCGTCCGACAGGACGTGCATCTTGGAACCCGGCTTTGCCCTGTCCACGGGGCTCGGACCTGTGTGTTCGCCCCCTTTTTAGCCCTGACGTGCGCGGAATCCAGCACCACACGGGTCACGTCGATCAAGCCGGCGTCGTCGAGCCGATGGAGGACCGCCTCATGCAGGCGGCCCCACACTCCCGCTCTGGACCAGATCAGAAACTGTCAAGCCCCGGGTTTCGTGGAGGGTGAGTTAGCTGGTTTTCTGGAGTGACGCAGAGGGTTCGGCCGCGGAGTAGGCGGCCTTGTGCTCGGTGGGGGTGATGTGGCCGAGTTCGCCGTG
>NZ_JBHVJX010000115.1:0-1839 GCF_042798755.1 Streptomyces sp. NPDC057743 | reverse complement strand
AGCGAGTACTTTCTGGGTGCAGCCATGATCACAGGTCCTCTCATGAATCCCATCTGACCCGCTGTCAACTTCCTTCGCACCTCGGGGGAACCTCAGACCGACAGACTGGTCGACCACTGCCAGATGGCCGGGCTGATCGGCGCCGGCGGCAAACAGCGTACGGATTCCACGCACACGTCTCTGCGGTGCGGGACCTTGAGCCGCCTCGAGCCGACCAGGGAGAGCGTGCGCGCCACGTTGGAGACCCTCGCGGTCGCGGCCCCGACCTGGTTGGCCGGCCAGATCAACCTCGCCGAATTCGCCCACCGGTACGGACCACGCGTGAACGGCTGGGCAACTTGGCAAGATCCTTCTCAGCGCTTCCGAGGGACGAGGCCAGTCAAGTCAATGTCGATATCAAAGGGCACTGAGGTTTTGAAGTCCCGTCGGTGGATACCCGTGGCGACATAGGTCTTGGTGACCTCGTCCAGCTCGTAGACATGAACGACCGGCCAACCCTGCTCGTCCTCAACGCGCCAATAGTGCCGGATCCCGGCCTGTGCGTATTTGAACGGCTTCAGCGACCGATCGCGGCCGGCTGACTCGTCTGAGACGACTTCGGCGGCCACGACGACTTCCTCGGGCAGGTACTTGGTGCGGTCCGGGTCGAAGCCGACGTTGACGACCAGAACGTCCGGTTCTGGACGGTTGATCTTGTCGATACGGATCGTCATCTCGCGATCGACCTCGAACTCCTCCGGCGCCTGCTGCTCCAGCAATACGGCGAGGTTCTGGACAACACGGGCGTGCCAGGAGCGCTGGGGGGACATCATGAAGATCAGGGCTCCGTCGATCAGTTCGGTATGACGCGGTAGCTCGGGCGCGTGGTCGAGATCGTCGGCCTCCCAACCGCTGGCGCGCGGCGGCAACATCCATGTGGGAAGCTCGTCCCAGGCGGTGCTCATGAGTTCCTCCAGCGGTATGAACCCTGTCAGAATATCGTGGGTCTGGTTCGGTTTGACGGACATCCCAGATCGGGGGCTCTGTCCCCGGAAGGACGTCCATCAGTGAGAGCATGGCCAAGAAGAAGCCGCGTCTTAGTGCGATGTGCCGGAAATTCCGGACTCAAGTTTAGCGTTGGTTGTTAGTGTCTGGCGGGGTGATTCTGGAGAGGTAGTCGGCGAGGGATTTGAGGATCTCGTCGGCGGATTTGGTCCACCTGAAGGGTCTGGGGTTCTCGTTCCAGGTGTTGATCCAGGCCCTGATGTCGGCTTCGAGGGCTTTGACTGAGGTGTGGACGCCGCGGCGGATGAGCTTGTCGGTCAGCAGGCAGAACCACTGCTCGACCTGGTTGATCCAGGAGGAGCCGGTCGGGGTGAAGTGCACGTGGAAGCGCGGATGTTTACCCAACCACGCCTTGATCTCTGAGGTTGTGGGTGGCGTAGTTGTCACACACGAGGTGTACGTCGAGTCCGGCGGGGACCGCCTTGTCTATCGTGACTAGGAACTTCTTGAACTCGATGGCTCGGTGGCGGCGGTGGAGTTCGCCGATGACGGTGCCGTCGGCGATGTTGAAGGCGGCGAACAGGCTGGTGATGCCGTGCCGCAGGTAGTCGTGGGTGCGCCGTTCAGGCATGCCAGGCATCATCGGCAGGACTGGCTGGGATCGGTCCAGCGCCTGGGTGAGTCGGCGGCGGGAGTTTCACCCGCCGCCGCTCTCAGAACCGTGTGTAAACCTCTCGGCTTACACGGCTCCCACCGTCAGGTCATTCACGGTTACGGCTTGACGAGTCTCCAGTGGGCGAAGAGGCCGGGAAACCGTCTGGCGTGACGGTTCAGGGCCTCTCGCGCTCTCGCTCG
>NZ_JBHVJX010000114.1:0-1880 GCF_042798755.1 Streptomyces sp. NPDC057743 | reverse complement strand
CAACCAGCATATCTACCTGGTGGAGGCCGTGTACGGGTTCTTCGCCAACGGCGGGGCCCAGTGCTACATCGTCAGCCTCGGCACTACCGCGAATTATGCGGACACCATGCTGAACGAGCCGCTGACCGCGCTGGAGAAGGCGAGCGATGTGTCCATGGTGGCCTTCCCCAGCCTGTGGGCCATCACCAGCGACCAAGCCAACGGCTCAGCGCTGCAGCAGAAGCTGATCACGCACTGTAAGAGCATGGGGGACCGACTGGCAATCCTCGACCCTCCCCCCTCCCAGAAGGATGGGGACGTCAAGACCTACCGCGGCAGGCTGGCGAAGGAGGAGTTCGGCGCGCTCTACTACCCCTGGATCACCGTACCCGGGCTCTACAAGAAGCACCTGTCCCCCACGGTTCCTCCGTCGGGGCATGTGGCGGGGGTGTGGGCCCGCACCGACACCACGCGCGGGGTGTTCAAGGCACCCGCCAACGAGGCACTGAACGGGGTGACCTCCCTGGCCGAAACCCTCACCGACAAAACGCAGGGCCCGCTCAACGCGGTCGGCATCAACTGTCTGCGGGCCTTCCCCGGACAGGGGCTGCGGGTATGGGGAGCACGCACCCTGGCGGCAGCGACAGATGATGACTGGCGCTATCTGAACGTACGCCGGTACGTAAGTTTCCTGCGACGGTCGATCCTGGACGGCACACGGTGGGCCATCTTCGAGCCCAACGACGAGCGCCTGTGGGCCGCCCTGCGCCGCACCATCACCACCTTCCTCAACGACCAGTGGCGCATCGGGGCCCTACAGGGCACAGACCCCACCGAGGCGTTCTACGTGACCTGCGACGCCACCAACAACCCCGACAACAGCCGCAAGAAAGGGGAGGTGCACTGCGACATCGGCGTCGCCATCGTCCGACCCGCCGAATTCATCGAGTTCACCCTCACCCAGATACTCGAGTCCAGCTGACCCCGCGCGCCCGTTGAGTAGGAGACACGTCCATGAACACCGGAGAAACCCTCGTCACCCATTCCTTCACCGTCGAACTAGGCAAGTTCCAGGTCGAGACCGTCCAGGACGTCTCCGGACTATCCCTGGGCGAGGACGTAGTCGAAGTCAAGCAAATCAGCGCCGCCACCGGCGCACTGGTCATCCGCAAGCAACCAGGCGCCCGCCACTCGGGCGAGATCACCATCACCCGAGGCATGGACAAGAGCCCCGTATTCACCGACTGGATCAACACCACGCTCGTCAAGGCAGACGTCACGGCCGCCCGACAGAACATCGCAGTGGTGATGAGAGACTCCGCCAAGAACACCGTCCGGCGCTTCACCATGACCAACGCCTGGGCCTCGCAATGGGAAGGCCCCTCCCTAGCCGCCGGAGACAACAGCCCCGCCACGGAAAAGGTCACCATCACCTACGAGGACATCAGTGTCGAGTGAACCCACCCCCTCCCCCACCAACAACCCCGGGCAACTAGCCACCAACTTCGACTTCGAGCTACCCCACGGCTACCTCGACGCAGAGGGAACCGTCCACAAACACGGCACCATGCGCCTGGCCACCGCCCGCGACGAACTCTCACCACTGGCCGACCAACGAGTCAAGAACAACCCCGCCTACCTGGGAGTCGTCCTCCTCAGCCTCGTCGTCACCCGCCTAGGCACCCTCACAGACATCCACGCAGGCACCATCGAAAACCTATTCGCCGCCGACCTCGCCTACCTCCAAGACCTCTACCGCACTGTGAACGACACCGGCACCGCCCAAGTCTCCTGCCCCAACTGCAACACCCACTTCACCGCCCCCGGAGGACGCCCGGGGGAAGCATGACGCACCCAGCCAACCAGCTCTACGACGAAATCACCTACATCGCCTACCACTT
>NZ_JBHVJX010000113.1:0-1952 GCF_042798755.1 Streptomyces sp. NPDC057743 | reverse complement strand
CAATTTTGAAAACACAATTTCGTTTCTCCAGTATAACACAAAACGTGATTTTTGAAGCAAAACGGTTCCTCTTTATGGAGCCGTTTTTTTTATTTCCCGAAGGGTTATTTGTCAGAATGACAAACCGATTTCGAGCCGGCGAGAACCCATTGTCACACCACGATTTAGGGGGTGTGTATAAATGGGCACTCTCTGTGAAATTTGAAGCTTTGAAATTCCGAATGGCGCACTTATACACTCTGTCGAGTGAGTGCTAAAATGCTGAAGCATTTCCGTCAAGCGTGTGGAGGAATCTTGTAGAGAGATATAGCATAGATACCCGTATCTCTAGAGATATTTTGGTATATCCCTGCTATATCTATGGGGTATCTATGCTATATCTTTGGCTTCAAAAACGGCACCTGTTCTAAGAGCATAGAAACTCAACAGGCACAGCCTGTTTGACACCCTTTTTTTTAGGGTGGCACCGAGTTTCCTTATGCTCTTTTTCTCTGAAGCTAAACCTGTTTTATATGTCGTAGTCTTTTTATTGGGAGTGACCCCTTGCTGTACAATTTCCGGAGGTGCCGATAAGGGACGAATTTTCCCTTGTCGGTTGCCTTTGGGGATTGTAAGGGGTGGAGGCTCGGAATCAAAAGGAAACGAAATATCATTCCGAGTGTGCTTCTTTTTTCTGTTCTTGAATTCTATTATTTCCAATGTTAGAATTATGTTAACAACTTGTTAGGAGTGTGTTTGGATGGAAGAGAAAAAACAAATTGGACCTCGAATTACTGTTGAAACATTTAAAAAGCTAGAGTTATTAGCCGAACATTTTACAAAACACAATGAATTTGGAAGAGTTTCAAAAGATGCTGTAATTGAGTTTGCTATTAAGGAATTGTATAGGGACTATTTGGGAAAAGGACGCTAATTTTTGTTGAAAAACTGACTTCGGATTTGGGGTTCTTTATTATTAACTTGATTTTAATTAAACATTACAGGAAAAATTGAGGGGAAATGGATGGATAAACGCAATGGTGACGCGGTTTTCATAGCTCCAAATGATGTTGTAAAAGTGACCACTATGAATCACGTCATTGAAGTTCAGCATATGGAGAAGATGAACCGGAAAAATAATATCAAAAAATTGGACAAGGATAGGTTTGTAGACCTCTCTACTGGGGAGATCCGGGAGTTCGAGCATTCGGAAAATCGGCAGGAAAATTATAATTCTTTGAGACAAACCTTTAAGAAGCTGCGTTATTTGATAAATAACAATTTTATAGGACGGCCAAATGAATTACATATAACTTTGACATACAAGAAAAATATGACGGACACGAAAAAACTTTATAGTGATTTTCAAAATTTTATCGACAGGTTGCGTTATAAATACAAGAAAGAAAGTTCGATAGATTATTTATCGGTGGTAGAGCCACAAGGACGTGGAGCCTGGCATTGTCATGTTTTAATGCGCTTTAATGATTTGGATAAGATTTATATTAAAAATGCTGAATTAAGGAGTCTATGGGGTTTAGGATTTGTAACAATCAAGTCATTAAAGGATATAGACAACATAGGAGCCTATTTGAGCGCTTATTTGACTGATATAGACCTAGAAGATGTCCAAGACAGGGAAACAGCCTTAAAAGTGGCTTCAGAGGGCTGTGAGGTGCAAACAAAGATCGTAGAAGGTCGGGAAAAGAAATTTTTAAAAGGCGGACGGCTGCACATGTATCCTTCCGGAATGAATATGTATCGAAAATCAAAAGGGATTGTTAAGCCGGAACGGGAAGAAATGAAGTTCGGAGACATAAAAAAAGTAGTGGGTTCGGCAAAACCACACTACGAGAAAAGTTATCATGTCGAAAATGACAATTTTGAAAACACAATTTCGTTTCTCCAGTATAACACAAAACGTGATTTTTGAAGCAAAACGGTTCCTCTTTATGGAGCCGTTTTTTTTATTT
>NZ_JBHVJX010000112.1:0-2010 GCF_042798755.1 Streptomyces sp. NPDC057743 | reverse complement strand
CACGTTCACGCAGTTCGTCAGGGTACTTACGAGGAGCAGCCATAATCGGCATCCTTCCGGGTCTTGATCATCTCCATCAAACCCGCGGCGATTCACCAACGATCAACCTGCCCAACCGTCACACCAAAGACCGTTTCAGTACTAAGTTCCGCGCCCGTATCGCCGAGCACGGTCTGGAGCGGGTGGTCTTCGACCGGCTGGTGGAGCATTGCCGGGTTGCGGGACTGGTCGGCGCGGGCGGAAAACAGCGTACAGACTCCACGCACATCGTCTCCGCGGTCCGTGACCTGAACCGGCTGGAACTGGCCGGGGAGAGCGTGCGTGCCGCACTGGAGGCCTGGCCGTGGCCGCCCCGGCCTGGCTGGCAGAGCAGATCGACGTTGCCGAGTTCGCTCACCGCTCCGGGCCGAGGATCAACGGCTGGACCATGCCCTCCAGCCAGGTCAAGCGTGACCGGCTGGCGCAGGTGTTCGCCGCCGACGGCTATGCGATCGTGCGGGCCGCCTACGCTGCCGACGCCCCGGTGTGGGTCCGTGACATCGAGGCGGTGCAGGTCCTGCGGCAGATCCTGGTCCAGACCTACCACGTGCGCACCGACAGCCGGGGACGGGAGGTGATCATCAAGCGGGACGCCGGCGAGGAGGGCGTCCCGCCCGGCAGATTACGCCTAGCCTCCCCCTATGACACCGACGCCCGCTGGGCGGCCAAGGGCGAGGAGTTGTTCTGGTGCGGATACAAGATCCATCTGACCGAGAGCTGCGATGCTCCCGCCGAAGCCGAAGCCGGACGGCGTGTCGACCTGCGGCCGAATCTGATCACGGATGTGCACACCACGAATGCGACCGTGCCGGACGTGAAGGCCACCGCCGGCATCCAGCAGCGCCTGACCGACCGCCGTCTGGCACCCGGCGAGCACTACCTCGATGCCGGCTACCCCTCGGCCGACCTGGTCACCGCCGCCGCGAAGAACAGCATCACCATGATCACCCCGCTGCTGGCCGACCACTCCCCGCAGGCCAAGGCGGCCGAAGGCTTCGCCAAGAGCGACTTCCGCATCGACTGGACGACGCGGACCGTCCGCTGCCCCGAAGGATCCACCAGCATCGGCTGGCACCCCGTCCCCCAGCACCAGCACGACGCCATCGTCGTCGAGTTCGACCGGCGCACCTGCCCCTCACAGAATCGCTGCACCACCTCGGCCCGCGGCTCCCGCATGCTCACCCTCCGCCCGAAAGAAACCCATGAGACCCTCGCGCAAGCCCGCACCGGGCAGAAAACCCAGACCTGGAAGGACAAATACGCCCTCAGGGCAGGCATCGAGGGCACCGTCAACCAGGCCCTGGACATCACCGGCATCCGCCCTGCCCACTACCGCGGCCTACCGAAAGTCCGCCTCCAGCACGCCTTCTCCGCCACCGCTATCAACATCATCCGCCTCGACGCCCACTGGACCGACCACCCCCTCCGCCACCAACGCACCAGCCGCCTCGAACGCTTCGCCTACCGGCTCACCGCGTGACCAGTAATTCAGCAACGGAGTCGCCCTGGGTGTGGAGGGCACCATCAACGAGTTTGCCCACGGACACGGCATGCGTCACTGCCGCTACCGAGGACAGCGGAAAACCCACCTGCAACACGTGCTCACGGCCATCGCCGTGAACATCGAACACCTCAGCAGCCTGCCACCGGCAGCGGAAGCCCCCTCACCACGATCGCCAACTGCCTTCCAGACCTTCCTGGATCAGCACGGCATCCCCCGGTCGAAGTCCTGGCGAACCCTCGGCAGTTGACCTCAATCACCCCAAGATCCCCGACAGATTCAAGCTCAGAGTGAGGACGGAAAAAACGCTCGGTCGCGTCCGGGAGGTGGTGTAAAAGGGCCACGAGCGTAGGTTTCGTACTGAGCCGACAAAGGTCGTACGGAAGGACCCACGCCCGTGACACGTCGCGTATCCCCGACCGAGGCGATACGTACCGAGATCAATGCCGTCTTCGCCGAGGGCCGGCCGC
>NZ_JBHVJX010000111.1:0-2254 GCF_042798755.1 Streptomyces sp. NPDC057743 | reverse complement strand
CAGAGCTATACCTACGGGGAATACATTCTTCCCTATAAAATTGCCAACTTACTTAAGATCTATCCAAAGCTAATTCCAAATATCACAATAAAGAATTCGAATGAAATTGTTGAATTAGTTATGCATCATCAAATTGATGTGGGGATAATAGAAGGAGATGTTACAAATGAGAAAATTAATATCATGCCATTTGCCTGTGATTATTTATCAATCACCGTAGCATCAAACCATCACTTACTAAACACACATAAAATAAAACCTTTTGATTTGAGTCAGGAGACATGGCTTATTCGTGAAGAGGGTTCAGGGACGAGGAAAATGCAGGATAAGGGCTTTGAAAAATTGGGTTTCTATCCCAAAAATATTATGACCTTTGGGAGTACGCAAGTGATCAAGGAATCAATTGAGGCTGGTTTAGGGATTTCTTTGCTTTCGCATTCAGCTATAAGAAATGAACTGGAACTAGAAAAGTTAAAATTGCTGAATATTAATGGTTTTCCAATCAAAAGAAATTTTTCGCTTGTAACTACACCTTCCAAATTTCAAACAAAAGCAACCGGGGTTTTTGTCGAATTATTAGTTAAAGAGTGAAATTAATTTAGCTCCCAGAATTGGGAAATCTTCCAAATCATCTTTGAATTTAGGAGGTATTACATGAGGGTCATTTTAACTGATTCATGTCGAGGAAAATTATCAGGAGTTACCATTCCCAAAAATTATGGAATCCGATTAATAGCTGATTACGAGGGCGGTGGTTGTAGCTGTGGCCTGACTATTAGAATGAAATTAGATTTAAGGAATCAAGGAGATTTATTTGTGATTTCAGACCATATTTCACTATTAATGGATAAAGCGTCTTATAGAATTCTTGGGTCTAATGAATTTACACTAGATTATAAAGATGATTTAGCATTTATCCTAAAAACGAAAAATGAAACATTGGCATATGGGATTTGGTTTAGTGATTAAGTCATTATATATCATGTGTACACGTATTGAATAAATGTTTGATTATATATTATATCTAAAATTTATTTGAATTTGAAAAGTGTATTATTTGTAAGCAGATTTGCGATTCTGCATTAAAGACTAACTGAATCAATTTCTACACTTTCAATCCCCTTAATTTTACTTGGAGTTGCTTATTCAAGAGTAGGGCGCCATTGTTAAAGAGCAAAGGAAAGAAATGATTAAACTTTTTTATAAAAATCTCATACTTAGCTAAAAAGAGTGACTCCATTTTGATCAATCTTTTTTCAAAGTGGAGTTTTTACATTTGCCGTCAAATAAGGATTGAATGAAGTTTTTTAATCAATCTTTATTCTAAAGCTACAAATTTCTTTTGTGACAAGGTATAACGGTGAAGAAGTTGCCGTAATTGAAATAGCTTTATAAAAAAGAAGGCAGCCCCATAAGGGCTGCTTTTTGGTTGTTTGTAGACATGTAGACGTGTCTACATTTGGTCGGTTAAATGGTTACTGCTTTTTCAGCTACTTGAATTGGTTTGTTAGTAAAAGTTGTGTCTTTCACTAAGGGCTGCACAGCAGCAGCTAGTAACAAGCCCGAAACAGTTAGCAGACTGAACAAAATTGTTTTTTTCTTCACATTAACGCCTCCGACATTTGTATGACTTTATCTTTCGCAAAATGGCCGTGTTCAAAATAGTATGCAGCTTTTTCGAAGTCATCCCTATTCTTATAATATTCAGCTATTTCTATTGAGAGATCGGCTGTCTCTGACCACAGCTGCATTTTTTCGAGGACTTCGATGTTTTGTCTGACCTCTTGGTCATTTTGCTTTTCATATAAAGAATGGATCAACTTTAATTTCGCTAAATACTCCCGTTCTCCTTCAGCCGTAGCTTTTTTCAAAGCTTTGTCATACCATGTTCGGGCAAGTTCGTAATCGCCTAATTGAAAAAGCACTTTACTAAGCATATACGCCGAGCGGACACCTACAAATGACTCTATATGTTCTGGAATAGTCCAAGCTTGTTCAAAACAGGTTGATGCTTCAGCAAACATTTTTCGCCGTTCATAAGCAATTCCTAAGTTAAAAAGGGCCAAACTTTCAGAGTATCTAAAGTCATTTGCTTTTGCTATAGTTCTTGCGCTTTCGTAGTGCTTTTCAGCTTCTTCAAAGAGCAGCAAATCAAGTTTATTAGCACCTAGCATCATTTCACAGTTGATTGTTTTTTCTTTATATGTGTCATGTGCTTTGAATGTGTCGTAAGCAATTTCAGCATGCACTAGTG
>NZ_JBHVJX010000110.1:0-2369 GCF_042798755.1 Streptomyces sp. NPDC057743 | reverse complement strand
GGTGCTGCCGTAGCTGCTGGGTGAGGAAGCACAGGGCAGAGCTGGACACGTCGACGCCCGATGGGTAGACAAGCACGTGAATCCTCTGGTGGAGACGGTTCTCTTGGTCGAAAACCCATCTACCAGAGGCTTCACCACGTTGTCAGCCCAACTGTCAGGCTGCAGCCGCAGGCTGGAAAAGGCTCAATGTCCCTTCTCTCGACGTGAGAAGACAGGGCTTACCGAGTCGCCCGGATTCCGTATGCACGCAGACCCGCGGAGCGTGAATACCGGAAAGTGTTCCAGTTGCCGACCCCGTGATAGGGGTGCACGATGGCACTAGCTCGATCGGAAAACAGCCCTTGCGTCGCTGCACAAAGGAAAGTTGGGCATGTATTGGCTAAGAATGTGCGCCCTCCCGGAATGCTACCGGACAGCGATCTGTGTTACAGCGATGCCAGGCGGTGCCGCCGGAGCGACGGCATCGCGCGGATGCGCCGCATCGATGGCACCCTCGCCGCTCGCCTTTCCTCGGACGCTGTGGAGCACGGTTCACGCTTAGCAGGGCTCCCCACCGTCCCTACGTCAATCGGTCGCCCTCGATGGAGGTGCTCATGCCTTCCTCATTCGGTCCTCACCGCCGCCGCTACAGGCCACACCGCTACCAATCCGCCCCTAAGGATGAGGACTTGGAATCCCGTGTTGCCGGCGTGCTCGCGAGCCAAGATGCCACCACCTGGCGCTGGCCCGCCGTGGAACACCAGCTTGCCCATTACGGCATGGCCGCACTCCGACGATGGTGCCGTGACGGCAGCATTTACGCACGCGTGTGGCGCCTGTGTCGAAGACGCTTACGTCTGACCGCCGCGCAGCGTTCCGAGTCCGAGAGCCTGGGCGAGCTCATAGGCATCACCGTAGCCGTCGCCCTCCACCGATTCCGCCGCAAGGCACTCAACGGAACTGGCTGGCCCCCCCAACACAACACCGGAGCGCTGGACTACTTTCTCGGCGCATGCCTCCTGGCACTCCCCTCGGAACATCAACGCTGGACACGTGCGGAACTCCCACCAAACGCCCCACCCACCGTGCCACTAGAACAGGCAGCGAGTGTTCCGGCCGTCGACACTCGGCCGATAGATCTCGCGATTACTTTGCGTACCGACGACGCCTCTGCTCCTGCGTGTGCCGGCGACAACGCGCCCGCCCGCCTCGACACCTCGCCTCGCCAGGCGCGCGGTTTCAGTAGGGAGGTGTGGAGGTGTTCTCACAGGTAGCCGAGCGAACAGTCTGGATACCTGGGGACTACTGATCCAACTCTGGCTCTGGCTCATGCACGGACGGTTGCCGACGCCGGTCGGGCGCGAGGCACTGCAGGCTTACATGTGGAACGACGGTATATGCCAGGCTGTACCGCCTCCTGAATCACCTGAGGCGGGGACAGGCAACTAGCGGTCATCCATGCGACCTGACGTGGCCACTGCTATCACATCCCGCACATTGTGCGCCGCCGCAAAGAGCCGAGCCCACACAACAGCGCGAAGCCACGTGCTCACGAGCCCCCCACGCATGCGGTTTCACATGTGTTACGAAGAGGGCCTTGGAGCGATCGCCGTCACCCTCATGGATCAGGGGGCGCTGAGGACATAGCTGTCTCCTCCTCCTGACCAGCATCCGCCCCTAGGGCGTGTTTCTGAAGTCGATCACGGCATGCGGTCCTTTTCATGTAGAGCGTGGTGATTTGAGTGTTACTCAGTGGGGGTATCTGAAGCCGTTATTGCCGTCAGGAAGAAGCCAAGGAGGCCTCCGGTATGGACGAAATGCCAGTTCATCAACGGGATACGACGGCGGACCCGCGCCGGGGTGCCATGGCGAGATGTACTCGAGCGGTACGGCTCGGCTCCTGGCAGACCGCGTATGGGCTGTTCCGTCGGCGGCAGCGGGACGGCGCATGGAAGCGGATCCTGTCGGGCCTGCAAGCCGACGCGGACGCGAAGTACCTGATGACATGGGATGTCTCGGTGGACTCCACGGTCGCCCGGGCCCACCAGCACGCTGCCGGAACCCTCAAAAGGGGGACCTGCAGAGAGAGCCCCTGGGCGATGTCGAGTCCGAACTGGCCCACCACGGGCCTGGTCTGTCGCGAAGCGACCTGACCGCCAAGACCCATCTCGCCTGCGAGCAGGCCCATAAGCCGCTGTCGATGCTGGTCACACTGGGCCAGTGCGGTGACTCCTCACAGTTCCAGGCAGTCCTCAGGGGCATCCGCGTCGTCCGAATGCTCGGCGACAAGGCCTATAGCCCGTGCGGTCTGGTAGACAAGGACATCTTTCATGCGCATGGCCACTGTTCTTCTGTGTGACAGGTTCCCGCATCCGGCCAGTTGGCATATC
>NZ_JBHVJX010000109.1:0-2522 GCF_042798755.1 Streptomyces sp. NPDC057743 | reverse complement strand
CCGCCGAAGCCCACCGCAAATGGAACAACACCACCGCCACAGCAACGACTTGACCTGCACCAACACCCCATCAACCAAGAACTACAGCTGCCGTGGCAGATGTCGTACACCACGTCGTAAGCAAGAGTCAGACCGCCTCAGCCGGGGCTAGCCAATCCTTGCGGGATCCGGTGCGAAAAGACCGACAGCCGTACGAGTCCCCGACAGAACCCATGGACGCCTCAACTCCCGCTCACATTAGCTAAGTTGTGAGCTTGATGGATGTGTACTGCCCGAGTTCAAGGAGTCGTCGCAACACTGCCTGTCAACGAGCATAGACGCGGAGGACGCCGCCCGCGGCGTGCTCGCTTCCCGGGTCGCCGACCTACTCGAGGGCGGCGCCTCCAGCGCACGCCTCCTTTCGTTGCGTGTTAAATGATTCCATTTCTGCTAAAGTCCGACATTGCTGACATTCAGTCGGGCGGCGGGGAGATGGTGGCCGATTCCTTAAATCGTCACCACGCGGTCGCTGCCTTAATTGTCCACACAGAAGGAACGCGCCATGGATGGTAATGAGGTAGCCAGCACACCTGATACTTCACCGAAGGGTCGACTGCGTGACCGGCCTTCCGTGCGAGGCCGTCAGCGATTCCGATTCAGGTGGATGGCTGGCCGCGGCGCCGCCGTCGTACTCGTTGGAGCAGCGGGACTGGACGCGCTGATAACCGGAGCGCCAGCAATGGCACAGGATAAAGACGATACTAAATTCTCACTTTACGCCAACGGAGTAGGTTCGGGATCTTATGCCGATCCATCTAAGATCCCTGACGACGGATTGACGTATTCGGTGCCTTTGCCGTTCTATCAAGAGAACGGCATCTACATTGAAGATGCCGGAATTCCGTTGCATGTGGAGGGTGGGGCGCGAGAACTCACTCTTGACCACTCGAAATCTAATGAATCGCGACAGGAGATCCCTCAGAGTCGCGGCGGAGAGGGCCTAAATCGAGAAATCCTCAAATCCATACTCGGCACCGTGGTGAATGTCACCGCGAACGCGTTGAAAAATAAGGATCCAGACATTTCAAAGGATGCCTCCGCCCTCCAGTTGCTCGGATTCAACGAGAATGCAGCCTCCTCGGTCACTATGACGGAAAGGGTTTCCTTTAGCGTCAGCGATAAGCTAAAGATCATCCCCAGGCAAGGGGTTGCGATCGAGGCTCGCCCTGTATTTTATAAGGTTAAGACGGTATCCGACGAATGGCGGAAGGCGAAGGGGGAAACCAGGCCACGCCTTATGGCGGCGAACAAGGTATCCGACGTCGTCGTGAAAATGGGATGGCTCCTTCAGTGCGACAATGGCAAGGGTGGGCAGCGGGTATGCGAACAAGGTAAGGACTACAGGCCTGACACTTCTGTCAACCCCGAGCGCGCCGAACTGTCAGTCGTAAAATCCAGGGTACTGCCGCGCACGGGAGTGCCGGATGCTACAAGCGGTCGAAGTGGCGAGATTGGCCACAGGAAAGGCCAATTCCGCTGGACGGGAACTGCTCCAATCAACTGCGAATTGTCCGCAACTGGGGTTCATGAACCCGACACTGGCATCTTCGAGAGCCCTAAGTATTTTCCTGAATTTAGCACAAAATGCCCACCTGTGAAATCCCAGCGCAATCCTGGCTTCACAGAATATCGCATTAAATACAGTGTCGAGGGGCACAAGTCCGGTATCTTTGACTTCAGCTGGACCAATCGGACTCAGGGAACGCTATCGGAGTCAAAGTGGTGGCCAGGTATGGTGAGGCGGAATAGTTCCGACACGGAGAAAATGGCCAGGCAGGCTGGTATTGACGCCGACGGCGAGACGAAGCATTACAGGCTAGAGAGCGATACTGTTCTTTGCGATTTCTGCAGCATCCCGAAAATGAAGCTTGAAATTATTCCCGTGAAGTAGTTGAACGTCTCGAGAGCAACGCTGCCGCATTTAGTAAGCCAGGGAGGATTATTCACAATGATCTCCGCCCTCGAGTCGCCGCAGGTCACAGCCCTGTCGGCGCACCCAAGGCGGGCTCGTGAATAAGAGGTCGCGCGGATAGGCGTACGCGGTCATGGTCGTCGGTTCGGGTGTTCGTCCCAGCGGTGAGTCGTCCATGCCCGCCGAATCAGGCTACGCACGGTGATGATTGTGTCGGCGAGGTCGAAGAATGCGTCGATGACGGTGGCGCGCCACTCGTAGCAATGGGCGAGGCGGTGAAAGGCGTTCTGCCAGGCGTGAGTGCGCTCCACGCGCCATCGCTGACTGGCCTGGATGGGCGCCTTCTCGCCTTTGTGTGCGATGCGTCCATCCAGACCGCGTTCGTTGAGGAGGGCGCGGGTCTTGTCTGAGTCATAGCCGGCGTCCAGGTGCACGGTGATGCCGTCGGGCGACGGACCGAGGTCGTCGAGCCGGTCCAGTGAGCTTCTTCAGCGGTGCTGCTCCAGGGTGAGGACCGCTTTGGTCATTGACGTCAGTCGGTTGGGGCTGCAGCGGGCTCGGCGGAAGAGCC
>NZ_JBHVJX010000108.1:0-2852 GCF_042798755.1 Streptomyces sp. NPDC057743 | reverse complement strand
TTGGGACGTGAGACATCCCGCTCAACAGTCCGAGAGCCTCGCCTGTTACGGGCCACCAACCATCCCCCGATCAGTGGCCGAGTTGAAGAAGTTCAATAAATCTTCCGCACGCACCCAAACGTGCGCAACAGCTCAGCCACCTGTATCGCTCAGGTAGAAGCGGTGCCGAAAAACCCGCTTCACGTGGGAAGTTGCCGTACCTCACAACCCAGCGGTGGCACATGCGAGAAATCAAACCTGCAGGTCAGAGCACGGCCTTTCACCCTGAAGGCGAAACCCCGCTGCTTGCCCTGCTCCGCAGAGTCCGCTTCCGCCCCTGCCCGAAGGCAGGGACATCCACGGAGGAGTCCGATGAACGCGACACCGTACCGCCCTCGCACAGCCCCGCCCCCCGAAGAACCCGTCACCCATCATGCGACTTACCTGCACGCCCGGCTGCACCTGCTGGAAGACCGGCTCCGGTTAGCCCTTGCCCCGGGCGGCGTCGCCGCAAAGGAATTCACCGCCCGCCACGACCAGATCGAGCAAAAAGCCGATGCCGCCGAGGCCGCAACCGGACCGCTGCGTCTGCGAGATCTGGCCCGCCGCCTAACCCTGTCCGAGGCCGACACCGATCTGCTGCTGCTCGCCCTCCTCCCACACTTGAGCCCCCTATTAGTCACCCGGCCCGCCCCCCACGACATCTCCTGGGCCACCCCCGCTCTCGCCCACACCCTGTGGAACACCGAAGAGCCCCACCCCGCCCTGCACCACCTCCTGGACGGCTCCAGTCCCCTGCTGGCCTGCGGCGCCCTTGCCCCCCTCCCCGACGACATCCCTCTGCCCCATCGCCCCCTGCGCGCCACCGACCACACCGTGGCCTACCTGCTGGGCTCCGACGCCTTGCCGCCCGATCTGGCGAACTGCGCCGCCTGGCACCCCTCCGCCCCGCCCCGCCCCCTCCGCCCAGCCGAGGCCACCACCGCCACCCACCTACGCACCGCCCTCACCACCCAGGCCCAGTTCCTCTACCTCAACGCCGACTGCTGCTGCGACACCGACGGCATCCTGGCCGCTGCCACCCAGCCCGCCCGGGCCCTGCGCGCCGACCCGGCCGCCCTCGCCCGCACCCCAGACCCCGACCGCGCCGCCCACCTCCTGCACAACCTGGCCCACCTGCACGGAGTCCCCCTCCTCCTGGGTCCCTTCAACACGCCCCAGACCACCTGGCCCACCCCCCTCACCCCCACCAGCGACGCCACAACAGGAACACCACCCCTGCTGGGCTGGGGCACCCAGCCCCGGCCACCCGGCACCACACCACCCCCGCTCCTGCTCACCGCCCCCGCTCCCAGCCACACCGACCGCCTCACCACCTGGCAACACATCCTGGAACACGCCGCCTACCCCCAAGCAACCGACCACGCCGCCCGCATGAGCGCCTACCGCCTCTCCCCCACCCACATCCACACCACCGTCACCACCGCCCTCGCCCACGCTCACGCCCACCACACCACCCCCGCCCTCCACCACCTGACCCACGCTGCCGCCCACCACAACGCCGACGGCCTGACCACTCTGGCCCGCCGCATCACCCCCACCGTCACCTGGAACGACCTCATCCTGCCCGACCCCACCACCGCCCAGATCAAAGACCTCACCCTCCGCGCCCGCCACCGCCACCGTGTCCTGGGCGAATGGGCCCTGCGCCCAGGACACGGCCGCGGCTGGGGGATCGCCGCCCTCCTGGCCGGCGAATCCGGCACCGGCAAAACCCTCGCCGCCGAAGTCATCGCCGCCGACCTGGGTATGGACCTCTACACCGTCAACCTCGCCACCGTCCTGGACAAATACATCGGCGAAACCGAAAAACACCTCGACGCCCTCTTCACCGAAGCCAGCGGCATCAACGGCATTCTCCTCTTCGACGAAGCCGACGCCGTATTCGGCAAACGCACCGAGACCAAAGACGCCCACGACCGCCACGCCAACACCCAGATCTCCTACCTCCTCCAACGCCTCGAAGCCTTCGACGGCTTCACCCTCCTCACTAGCAATCTCACCGGAAACATCGACACCGCCTTCACCCGCCGCCTCGACCACATCATCCACTTCCCCCTCCCCACCGAAACCGAACGCCTCGCCCTGTGGGACCTGTGTATCGGCCCCCACACCCCCCGCGCCCCCCACCTCGACCTCCCCTACATCGCCACCTCCTTCCCCTTGCCCGGCGGCTCCATCCGCAATGCCGCCACCAACGCCGCCTACCGCGCCGCCCACACCAACCGCCCCCTCAACACCGCCGACCTCATCACCGGCATCAAAATCGAATACCGCAAGACCGGCCGCCTCATCCACGACGACAGCACTGCCCAGTCAACTTGACCCAGCCCTCAAGGACTTCGTTGGCGGATTCGGTTGGTCAGGCTGCAAGTACCAGTCCGAACCCGGCGAATCAACTGATGTCAATCCCCTCGAACTATGGAGATTTTCTATAAAAAGCATCCATCTCCAAGGTGGAGTTGGCGCAATGGTCGTGCTCGTGGTCGAACGGACTCTGACTATTGAGACCGCCCGGCAGTAGGCGCGCTGGGTGGCCCAGAGGGCGCCCCGGGGACGGAGCGGGCACGAGTCTGGGTGAGCATGGAGTTCTCTACGCTCAGTGATCATCGGAGGGCTCGTGCCTGTCCTGCCATCATGCCTGCTCGAACCCCTATGGGACCAGTTCGCGGCGCTGCTTCCCGAGCACGTCGATACCCATCCACTGGGATGCCACAATGAACTTCTTCAACTCGGCCACTGATCGGGGGATGGTTGGTGGCCCGTAACAGGCGAGGCTCTCGGACTGTTGAGCGGGATGTCTCACGTCCCAA
>NZ_JBHVJX010000107.1:0-2909 GCF_042798755.1 Streptomyces sp. NPDC057743 | reverse complement strand
CCGCACCACCGAGGGTAAGACGAAGAAGGAGATCATCCGCTGTCTCAAGCGGTATCTCGCCCGCGAGATCTACCAGATGATCAAGGCCAACCCGCGCCCCACTCCGGGCACTTGACGGAATATAGGAGCGTCAACGCCCTCGCGGAGAATCTATGGATGCTCGTCAAGACCGAAGGCCTGCGCGGCCGCACCTTGCCACACGTGCCGAGGCGGACCTCGCACTCTTCGCATACATCGACGGCTTCTATAACTCCCGTCGCATCCAGGAACGGCTCGGCTTCCTCAGCCCCACCGAATTCGAGGAGAAGCACAACACCGAGCAGGCAACGGCCGAACAAACGAACCTGAACACCCATCAACCCGTCCCGACCTGCTGATCAGCCCCTCCCGAACAGCGGGGGAACCTCAGATGGTCGGGCAGGGATGAGCGGGGCTATCCGCGCCCACAGGTCGTCAGGTACAAGATCATCAGCAATCCGCCAGCCCCTGCCCCATCACCCTCAACTCCCTGCACACCGAACTCATCAACGCCGTTGCGTTTGGATCTTGAGGTGTTCGTCAAGGGGGTGCAGGAACAGCGCAACGGGACTCCTGGTAAATCAACTTACCGAGGCATGCGCACCGTGGCCGTCGACGGCACGCTGCTGCACGTTCCTGACGACGAGGCTGTCACCTGGCGCTATCCTGCACGCCATCCACGCACGCGGCGCGCAGTTCCTGGTGCGTTCCTCCGCGCGCCGGGCGCCCACCCCCTTCCGGCGCCTTGGCGATGGCTCCTACCTGGCGCGGCTCGGCTACGGTGTCCTGCCCGCCCTGCTGACCACACGGGTCATCGAGGCACAGATCACCGTCACCCTGGTCGACGGCACCGTCCACACCCAGCAGTGGCGCTTGCTCACCAGCCTGCTCGACCCCGACCGCCACCCCGCACGGGAACTTGTCGATCTCTACCATGAGCGGTGACAGGCGGAGACGACATACTTTTCGATCAAGGCCACGATCCTCGACGGCCGTGTCCTGCGCTCCCGAAGCATCGAGGGTCTCGACCAGGAGGTCTACGCCTCCTCGTCACCTACCAAGCACTCATCCGCGCCGCCGGCGACGCCCTCGCCGCCCGCCCGGGCCTAGACATGGACCGGATCAGCTTCACCGTTCTCCTCCAGAGCGCTGCCGACCAGGTCACCACCGCTCACGACATCTGGCCCGATACACCCGGCGACCTGATCGGCGAGATCGGCCGGACTGTCCTGGACGCCCTCCTGCCCACCCGCCACCGCTCCCGGCTCAAAGCCCGCACCCGCAAGAACCCCACCAACAAGTACGTACCGCACATCGGAGCACACCCCGCAACCTCGCAGAACTACACCGTCCACGCCGACATCACGTTCCTCGAACACGGACTAGAAACCCGCCAACATCGTTAACGCAACGGCGTTGCCATGCAAGTCGGCACCTCGCTGTCGCACGCACTTGCGTCCAGGCAAGTCACCTTTTAGACATATTTTGACATCGAACCGCCATAGATTCAGCATTGATACGCAAGTGAGAAGTATCTGACTTCTTATCTTGATCATTCCGACATAGGCGGCTTCCAGGCTGTCGTCATGACATTCCTCAAACGCGGTGTCCTTGGCGTTGCTCTGGCTTCCACCGCAGCGGTACTCGCGTCCGCGCCGCAGGCGCAGGCGATCATCAACGGTCAAAAGGCGACAGAGGGTTACCCCTTCATGGGGTCTCTGCAGAATCCCATGTCACCTCGCCCCGACGGCCACGTGTGCGGGGTCGCCCTCGTTCACAAGGAGTGGGTGGTCACGGCCAAGCACTGCGTGGACGGTAGGGGCGCACCCGGCACGATGAAGGTGAGGCTCGGCTCTTCCCGGGTGGACGAGGGAGGTGAACTGATCGGTGTGGAGCGCGCGTTGTGGCCGTCCGGTCACATCACCGAAGGTGACGACATCGCTCTACTCAAACTCAAAAGGCCCACTGTGGCCCAGCCTGTACGGCTCGCTGAATCCCCTCCCAAGCTCTTTGCCTCCGTGCGCATCCTCGGCTGGGGGCTGACAGGGCAGGAGATGATCCCCGCCAACTGGCCCAAGGACCTGCGGGAACTCGATACGAAACGGCTGGACGACAAGAGCTGTGACGACTCCGGGATCAATCACGGAAAGGAGTTGTGCATCGCTGCCGTCAACGGCCGCGGAGCCGCGAACATGGACTCCGGCGGCCCCGCCCTGGTGAAACGCGCCGACGGAATCTGGTCCCTGGCGGGTATCACCTCCGGCAGCGGGGGCACCCCCGGCACCCATCCCACCATCTACACCAATGTCGCGGTTAAGATCCCCTGGATCAAATCCGTCCTCCAGGGTAGTTAACCTCACTCTTTCACTTGGAGTAAGGGCAGCCACCATGCCATGAACACGAAAGTGCCTCCTGACCAGTGACAATAAGGCTTGTTGAGGGTCTCTGTTGTCACGGTCGGAAGGCACTTTCTGTGTGCAGGCTATCGGTTCGCGTTCCAACCTTTCAGTTGGAGATCGGTTGGTCAGGGCTGTTGCAAAGTCCGGGTGGTCGAGCGGAGTTGCTGGTCACAGTGTGGTGACGATGTTGTGATGAGGGCAGTTACCAAAGCATCGAGGCTCCCGTTGTGGACGGTTGGCCTTGCCAGTCACCGTTCAGAACCGGAGCCTCGATGTGCCGTCAGTCTGCCACTGAGCCTTTTCCAGCCTGCGGCTGCAGCCTGACAGTTGGGCTGACAACGTGGTGAAGCCCCTGGTAGATGGGTTTTCGACCAAGAGAACCCTCTCCACCAGAGGATTCACGTGCTTGTCTACCCATCGGGCGTCGACGTGTCCAGCTCTGCCCTGTGCTTCCTCACCCAGCAGCTACGGCAGCACCGCCGCGAAATCGGC
>NZ_JBHVJX010000106.1:0-3036 GCF_042798755.1 Streptomyces sp. NPDC057743 | reverse complement strand
AGAACAACCGTTGGTCTGTTCGTGGCTTCAGAACCAACACAGTGGACGCGAGCAACTGAGGACAAGCCCTCGGCCTATTAGTACCAGTCAACTCCACACCTTACGATGCTTCCATATCTGGCCTATCAACCCAGTCATCTACTGGGAGCCTTACCCCATCAAGTGGGAGGGAGCCCTCATCTCGAAGCAGGCTTCCCGCTTAGATGCTTTCAGCGGTTATCCTTTCCGAACGTAGCCAACCAGCCATGCCCTTGGCAGAACAACTGGCACACCAGAGGTCCGTCCGTCCCGGTCCTCTCGTACTAGGGACAGCCCTTCTCAAGACTCCTACGCGCACAGCGGATAGGGACCGAACTGTCTCACGACGTTCTAAACCCAGCTCGCGTACCGCTTTAATGGGCGAACAGCCCAACCCTTGGGACCGACTCCAGCCCCAGGATGCGACGAGCCGACATCGAGGTGCCAAACCATCCCGTCGATATGGACTCTTGGGGAAGATCAGCCTGTTATCCCCGGGGTACCTTTTATCCGTTGAGCGACGGCGCTTCCACAAGCCACCGCCGGATCACTAGTCCCTACTTTCGTACCTGCTCGACCCGTCAGTCTCACAGTCAAGCTCCCTTGTGCACTTACACTCAACACCTGATTACCAACCAGGCTGAGGGAACCTTTGGGCGCCTCCGTTACCCTTTAGGAGGCAACCGCCCCAGTTAAACTACCCACCAGACACTGTCCCTGATCCGGATCACGGACCCAGGTTAGACATCCAGCACGACCAGAGTGGTATTTCAACAACGACTCCACACCAACTGGCGTCAATGCTTCACAGTCTCCCACCTATCCTACACAAGCCGAACCGAACACCAATATCAAGCTATAGTAAAGGTCCCGGGGTCTTTCCGTCCTGCTGCGCGAAACGAGCATCTTTACTCGTAATGCAATTTCACCGGGCCTATGGTTGAGACAGTCGAGAAGTCGTTACGCCATTCGTGCAGGTCGGAACTTACCCGACAAGGAATTTCGCTACCTTAGGATGGTTATAGTTACCACCGCCGTTTACTGGCGCTTAAGTTCTCAGCTTCGCCAACCCGAAGATTGACTAACCGGTCCCCTTAACGTTCCAGCACCGGGCAGGCGTCAGTCCGTATACATCGCCTTACGGCTTCGCACGGACCTGTGTTTTTAGTAAACAGTCGCTTCTCGCTGGTCTCTGCGGCCACCCCCAGCTCAAGGCGCAAAGCCCATCACCAGAAATGGCCCCCCTTCTCCCGAAGTTACGGGGGCATTTTGCCGAGTTCCTTAACCATAGTTCACCCGAACGCCTCGGTATTCTCTACCTGACCACCTGAGTCGGTTTAGGGTACGGGCCGCCATGAAGCTCACTAGAGGCTTTTCTCGACAGCATAGGATCATCCACTTCACCACAATCGGCTCGGCATCAGGTCTCACCCTGCATGAGAGACGGATTTGCCTATCTCTCGGGCTACACCCTTACCCCGGGACAACCACCGCCCGGGCTGGACTACCTTCCTGCGTCACCCCATCGCTTACCTACTACAAGTCTGGTCCGTCGGCTCCACCACTCCCCTTCACCCGAAGGCTCCAGGACGGCTTCACGGACTTAGCATCGCCTGATTCAGTATTGGGCGCTCCAAAGCGGGTACCGGAATATCAACCGGTTGTCCATCGACTACGCCTGTCGGCCTCGCCTTAGGTCCCGACTTACCCTGGGCAGATCAGCTTGACCCAGGAACCCTTAGTCAATCGGCGCAAGAGTTTCCCACTCTTGTATCGCTACTCATGCCTGCATTCTCACTCGTGAACCATCCACAACTCGCTTCCACGGCTGCTTCACCCGGCACACGACGCTCCCCTACCCATCACCACACCCGTTAAGGCTATTGTGGCAATGACACGACTTCGGCGGTGTACTTGAGCCCCGCTACATTGTCGGCGCGGAATCACTTGACCAGTGAGCTATTACGCACTCTTTCAAGGATGGCTGCTTCTAAGCCAACCTCCTGGTTGTCTCTGCGACTCCACATCCTTTCCCACTTAGCACACGCTTAGGGGCCTTAGTCGATGCTCTGGGCTGTTTCCCTCTCGACCATGGAGCTTATCCCCCACAGTCTCACTGCCGCGCTCTCACTTACCGGCATTCGGAGTTTGGCTAAGGTCAGTAACCCGGTAGGGCCCATCGCCTATCCAGTGCTCTACCTCCGGCAAGAAACACACGACGCTGCACCTAAATGCATTTCGGGGAGAACCAGCTATCACGGAGTTTGATTGGCCTTTCACCCCTAACCACAGGTCATCCCCCAGGTTTTCAACCCTGGTGGGTTCGGTCCTCCACGAAGTCTTACCTCCGCTTCAACCTGCCCATGGCTAGATCACTCCGCTTCGGGTCTAGAGCGTGCAACTCAACGCCCTCTTCGGACTCGCTTTCGCTACGGCTTCCCCACACGGGTTAACCTCGCTACACACCGCTAACTCGCAGGCTCATTCTTCAAAAGGCACGCAGTCACGACGCAAAGATAAATCCTTGCGCGACGCTCCCACGGCTTGTAGGCACACGGTTTCAGGTACTATTTCACTCCGCTCCCGCGGTACTTTTCACCATTCCCTCACGGTACTATCCGCTATCGGTCACCAGGGAATATTTAGGCTTAACGGGTGGTCCCGCCAGATTCACACGGGATTTCTCGGGCCCCGTGCTACTTGGGTGTCTCTCAAACGAGCCGCTAATGTTTCAGCTACGGGGGTCTTACCCTCTACGCCGGACCTTTCGCATGTCCTTCGCCTACATCAACGGTTTCTGACTCGTCCCACAGCCGGCAGACTGCAGAAAAGAGATCCCACAACCCCGCACTGGCAACCCCTGCCGGGTATCACACCAATACGGTTTGGCCTCATCCAGTTTCGCTCGCCACTACTCCCGGAATCACGGTTGTTTTCTCTTCCTGCGGGTACTGAGATGTTTCACTTCCCCGCGTTCCCTCCACACTGCCTATGTGTTCAGCAGCGGGTGACAGCCCA
>NZ_JBHVJX010000105.1:0-3082 GCF_042798755.1 Streptomyces sp. NPDC057743 | reverse complement strand
GGTCAGCGCGCTCGCCGGCATCCGCCTCGGCCTGGCGGATCCAGCCGCGCAGAGCCTCGGGATGCACGCCGAGATCGACAGCCAGTCACTTGATCAACGCCGTTGCGTTAGTGCCGTGTGAGGCTGTTGAGGACGTGCTCGAAGAACGTGATGGCGGTGCAGATGGTGTAGTTCTGGGGTTGCTGGGGGTGTTGTCCGGTGTTGGGTGCGTACTTGCTGGTGGGGTTTTTGTGGGTGCGGGCTTTGGCGCGTCGGCGGCGGTGGGCGGGCAGGAGGTTGTCCAGGATGGCCTGGCCGATCGCGGTGGCCTGGTCAGTCGGCTCGGGGAAGATGCCGTGGGCGGTGGTGACGGTGTCGGCGGCGGTGCTGAGCAGGACGGTGAAGCTGATGCGTTCGTGGGGGATGTCGGGCCGTGTCGTCAGGGCGTCGCCGTCGGCGCGGGTCAGGGCCTGGTAGGTGGTGAGCAGGGCGTAGACCTCCTGGTCGAGGCCGTCGGTGCTGCGGGAGCGCAGGACGCGGCCATCGAGCATGGTAGCCTTGATGGAGAAGTAGACGGTCTCCACCTGCCATCTGCGGTGGTAGAGGTCCACGAGTTCAGTGGCCGGATAGCGGGCGGGGTCCAGCAGGTTGGTGAGGAGTCGCCACTGCTGGGTGCGGACGGTGCCGTCGGCCAGGGTGATGGTCACGGTGGCCTCGATGACGCGCACCGGCAGCGTCCCGTAGCCCCGGCCGGCCTGGTAGGGAGCGGACAGGCGAGCCAGGTAGGTGACGCTGGAGGGTCGGGCAGCGTCGGGCGGAGGAGCGCACCAGGAACCGCGCACCGGTGCCGCCCATCTCCCGCAGGAACTCCACGGCATCGAAGCCGGCGTCCGCCAACAGCAGCATCGAGGAATCCAGGCAGCCCAGCAGCCGCTGGGCGTAGGGCAGTTCGCCGGTGTCCTCGGGACCGAAGCAGGCCGCGAGGACGGCCCGGGTGCCGCACTCGACGAGGACCAGCAGACGCAGCAGTGGGTAGCCGAACTCCAGCTTCTTACCCTGCCGTTTGGGATAATGCCAGGTCACGGCCTCCTCGTTGGGGACATGCAGGTGGGTGCCGTCGATAGCGACGGTGCGCAGGCCTCGGTAGAAGACGCCCGGAGCACCGCGGCGGGCGACCGGCCCGGACAAGGCCTCGAACAGCCGCCTCAGCGGCGCTGAACCGATCCGGCGCCTGGCCCGTGACAGTGCCGACGCACTCGGCCATACCAGGGGCAAGGAGTCCAGCGAGGCCACCAGCTTGCCCCAGGCAGTCCGATACGAGCAGTCCTCGAACAGGGCCAGCGCGAGCACGAAGTACACCACCACCCGCGACGGGAGCAGCCGCACCCTCTTCTCCACGGTGCCCGTCTCCTCCAACACCGCGTCCACCAGCGCGAAATCGATGATCTGCGTCAACTCGCCCAGATGCCCCGGCGCGAACACACCCCGCGCCACCTCAACCCTCCGCGTGATGACAGACTTCTCCTGCAACGGGACTCCTCAAGATCATCAAGCTTGGTCGCAAGACGATCTACCGGAGTCCCGTTGCTTCACGTCAGGGCACAACGCCCCACAATTTGCAGGCCCAAAGCCCCTGGACTACCTCACCCACCGCATAACGCAACGGTGTTGGTCGCTTGATCTGCGGCTTCGGATCGGAGGTGCGATACATCCGTACCGCACGCTCACGCAACTCCAGCGAGTACTTTCTGGGTGCAGCCGTGATCACAGGTCCTCTCATGAGTCCCATCTGGCCCGCTGTCAACTTCCTTCGCATCTCGGGGGAACCTCAGGCCAGAACTGAGCGGCGTCAGGCTCTTCGACCTGCCCGAGCGCATTGGCGTGGAGGTCAGCGAGCACCGGCCGGTAACCTGCCGGTGCGTCTGCGGCAGGACCGCTCGTGCTGTGGCTCCGGATGGAGTGAATGCCCCGGTGCAGTACGGACCCCGCCTCGTGGCGGCCGGCGTGTTTCTGACGCACAGCCAGTTCCTGTCCGAGGGCCGCACTCCACCGCCCTGGCCGAGTTGAGAGACAGCTCGAGGGGTTCCGCAGGGCCGGCCTCGGGGCGTGGCGGGGTGCCGTGCCGGATCCGGCAGGGGACAATAACCGCTTCCAACCAAGATCAACAGAAAGGGGCGTGCCGTGTCCGACACCCCCAGCCCTGAGTTCTCCGGCCTAGAAGGCGAGATGGAGCAGCAGGCGTTCGACATCGTCCGGGACGTGGTGAGCCGGTACAACACTGAGCTCATCGCCGAACGCCGCGCTCCGGTGCCTGACGAGGAACGTGTGGAAGTGCTGAAGGCCGGGCGTCAGGCCGCGCTCGAGGACCAGCGGCACTTGGAGTATGCCGACCCGCAGGAAACCGCCCGGATCGCCGCAGCCTACGCGGCCAGACTGAACGAGCTGAAGAGGTCGTAGCCCCGGCGAGGGCTGGGAGGCGGGCCACGCCGACGGATGCGCGCGGCTGATCCGGGCGGGCTGCCTCCGCGCGGGCATCAGCGGCCGGGCCAGCCCGGTGATCTCGTCCAGCTCCCGGCGGGGCGATATCAAGTTGAGGCGGGAGGTGCGGTGATCGTAACCGGATAGGTGCTTCTGGCTGAGGGGATGTATGCCCGGTCGCCAGGTGGCCAGATCCGGTTGAGCAACGCTCAGGACCTGTGGCCGGCCTGGGCTGGTATGTTCTGCGAGGTACCGAGGGCGTACCTTCCCAGGTGATCGACTCAAGGGTCACCGAGCAGGCCCGCGTTGCACCGCGGGCTGGGAAGGCACGCCCGTGCCCGACGTAGTCGACGAAGACGGAGTCACCGATACCGGCTCCTTGATGGACGACATCGTCCGGGAGGGCGCGAGGCGGATGTTCGCCGTCGCACTGGAAGTCGAAGTCAACCAGTACATAGCCGAATTGGCGGGCCGGGGCGACGAGTCCGGCCGCCGTTTCGTGGTCCGTAACGGCCACCAGGGCCAATTCTTAGTCCTGGAGGGCCAGTAAACCCGCAGGTCACAGCATCATGACGGTCTCTCGCAACGCCCGTCCTACACGCAACGAAGCTCCGACGATCAAGGG
>NZ_JBHVJX010000104.1:0-3091 GCF_042798755.1 Streptomyces sp. NPDC057743 | reverse complement strand
GAGTATATTTACTTTTTTGTAAAAACGCCATGGTTGGCTGTTTAAAGATGCCTTATACTTCAACACACCTTCACACACTTTATAGATCACATCAATCATTTTTTTCATGCTTGAATGGGAAGTTAAAAAACAGAAGACTTTTTCATAATAAGAAGGTGAAAAACCCGAAGAAATCAAAATCGCGGATAAAAAAGGAACTTAAAAACACTTCCGGTTTTTAAGGAATTTCGCCATAATTATTTTATCTTTTTCTCTTGACTTTAAGGACTTGAAACTGGCAGGATAGCTGACTGCTCTAGGAAACAGGGGCGAAATTCGATTACCTATTGCCGACCCAAAAAAAATAATAATTGGGCGGCAATAGGTAATCGATCGGTTGAAACTGGCTCGGTAGTGATGCCTGAGGTTTCCAGTCCGCCTTGCTGATCGCCAGACTTTCGTCTGCAACGCCTTTTTACATACAATGCACGTCCTGTATGCTGCTTCATGGGTTTGTCCTGTGTTCTCTCACACGGTCACACTCAATTGTGTGCCGCAAGCATGAAGCTTTGGCCGTTGATACCCGCACCGTAATGCGCCGTACAACCACCGGACCGTTTATGGCCGTCCTCGCCATTTCACCACAAGCGCAGCAAGGAACGCTTATTTGTGGCTACATCTCCGTATTTTTGCAGTGGACGGAGCAACTCCTGACGTCAGTTTATTTTACACCCCTTAACGGCAGCTGGGTGACGAAAGAAAAAAGGGCGACAGTTCCTGACTGATTGTGAGTTATTACACCCAAAACAGTCATTCACTGTCACCCTTTTTATCCCCGTAAAACCTTGATTTTGAAGCCTTTTCCGAGTATAATAGATAACATCTAAATGACGTTGTAAGAGGTGCGATCTTACAAACAGTCGGAGTGTTCAATGCTACCAACATTGAGCACTTTTTATTTTGCCTTTTTTCCGTTCGTATTTAATTATCTATTATTCTACTATTCGAATTTTGAGAATACAAGGCTTTAAGGGAAACTTCTTCCTCCAAAACTGTGGATAAACGACATGCCTTTCCATTTTTCAGCTTAAAATTTAATCTGAATCTGCGGATAACTCCTCTAAATCTATAATGATTTGCTCCAACATATCATTGAAAAGCTTATGTCTAAAACCTTTCGGTTGCTTCTTGGCCAACTTATCGAGCCGTTCCTTCAAATCATTTCTAGCATAAAAATTTATTTTCGTATGAGTATCTTCCATCTTCGACCCGTTTCTCGTCCGATATGGGCCTCTTTTTTTGTTTTTTTGACCTTTTACACCCGAAGACGTTAAAACCTCTCTATCGGCCTCTAAATGTGTTTTAAACTCATTTTCCAAAATAGTCCCTTCTTTCATGAGTGTATTTCATTCTAAACATAATTACGGCCGGCTACGCTGTTGCGCTGCCGGCCATATAAACGTAGACATGTAGACGTGTCTACTTAATTCATTTATTAGACAGCTTTTTCAACATGGTTTGATACATTGCTTTTTCATCTTCGGTCAATGTTTCCTGGAGAAGCTGCTCCACTTCTAACAAAAGACCTGGCATTTTTAAGTCTTTAGCAAATGCTAAAGCCATTAACCGATCATGCTGATCTCGCGGAACTTTAATTGTTCCCCTCTTGTCTTTATTTTTCTTTACACTCTGCGTCCACTCATTGCCCCTCGTTGTCTTGTTCCGATGTGGTCTCTCCAAAAGGCCCATCATATCCCATCCTCTCTAACATTTCTTTTGCAAGACGCTTATACATATACAATGCGTCTTTATCATGACGATCATTATCAGTAATCCCTTTTCGAGTAAATGTTTTAATCCTCCGCCGGTGATAAATAGCGCTCTTCATGAGATATTCGCCGTATTCTTCTTTTGCGCGGTTAAAAACACTTATATCACTAGGACTTCTCGATTCGATCAGCAAGGGGATGACTCCCAGTAAATCAATATCCGTTTCATAAGCATGTATCATTTCCTGTAGGTACGGAATGAATTGCTGTGTGGCTTTAAAGCTCCAATCCTGTGTTTGCATGACAAGCGCTGCATAATCCGCAGCAACAACCGCATTATTCGTAAAATCGGAAATCGTTGGCGGTGTATCAATGAAAATAAAATCATAATCATTGCGCAATGGCTCAATCAAATGATCTAAAAGATAAGCTCGAGATTTTATGTTTCCCTTTACTGTGTCATTCAAAAAAATAGGTAAACCAACTAAATCCAAGTCGCTTGGAATCAAATCCAAATTTTCAAAGGTAGGAACGATACAATTCGTAATATCTCCGGCTTTGATCCCTTCGTATAGTGATCTTTCAAAATCTTCAATTCCAGTAGATCGTAGCAAAATACTTGTTGCGTTGGCTTGCGGGTCTAAATCAATAAATAACACTTTAAAACCGAATTTGCTGAACCAGCGCGCAGTTAGAATACCTGTCATCGTCTTGCCTACGCCGCCCTTAAAATTGGCGAAATTAATTGTCTTGGCCGCCATTAAATTACCTCCTGAAGCTCCGAATGAGCTTGTCTTATTATATTGATAATAACACCACATTGTAGACGTGTCTACATGTCTACACGGGTAAATACTCTCTTTTTTTTACAATTCTCTTCAAAATAACCCTTCCCTCTGCCATAATGTAATTATTTATAAGATTCGAAAAAATTGATAAAGGGGGTAATCTTATTGAGCTCACCAATTGCATATGAAAAAGTTGCAAACATGCTGAATCAATGGTATTCAAGCATTAAACAGCATAATATATCGGCAGCAGATGCAAAAAAAGAAGAAATACAACCTCTTCTGGATTCAATGGATGAGAACCAAGACGTTTTGCTTTACTATAACCTTTTAGATGCACGTTATCTGCTTCTAAAAGAGGAATATAGCAAGTCCGGCGGCGTTCTTGACGAGCTCGAAAAAACTGCCGAAGAACACGAAACTGATGATATGATCCAGTATTATTTTTTCTTTTTCTCCGGCATGTACGCGTATTATAAAAAGCAATACACTAAAGCCATTATGTACTACAAAATAGCCGAGGAACGCCTTAAAAGGATCCCTGATGAAATCGAA
>NZ_JBHVJX010000103.1:0-3110 GCF_042798755.1 Streptomyces sp. NPDC057743 | reverse complement strand
TGGGCGGTGGTTGCCTGGTGGGAAGTTGGAGTTTTTGGGGCGGCGGGATGCGCAGGTGAAGGTGCGGGGGTTCCGGATCGAGATCGGGGAGATTGAGAACGCGTTGTTGCGGGTGGCTGGTGTGCGTGATGGTGCGGTGGTGGTGGCTGGTGGGGAGGGGCAGGGCAAGCGGTTGGTGGCCTTCTACAGCGGCCCACAACCCCTGGAGAACGAAGCGCTCCGAGTGCGGTTGGGGGAGTCGCTGCCCTCGTACATGGTGCCGACCACCTTCCACTGGCTGGAGCGGCTGCCGTTGACCGCCAACAGCAAGATCGACAAGAAGACGCTCGTCCAGCTTGCCGACCAGGCGGAAACCCGCGGCGATGACCATCGTGAGCCGGACACCCCCACCGAGCAGCGACTGGCCCAGGCATGGGCGGAGGTCCTCGGCGTCCCGGTGGACCAGATCGGGCGGCAAGACCACTTCTTCGGTCGGGGCGGCACCTCGCTCTCGGCGCTGAAGTTGGTGATCGCCCTTGATCGGGCCGTTTCTCTCAAGGACCTCACCAGTCACCCGGTGTTGGCCGACTTGGCCGAACTGCTCGATGGGCGCCGGGAGTCGGACGAGGACAGGGGCCGGGGCGGGGACGGGGGTGGGGTCAGGTTGTTGCAGACGCTCGCCGAGCCGGCGGGCGAACCCGTCGCTCACCTGGTCTGCTTCCCCTTCGCGGGCGGTAGTGCCGTGGCCTTCCAGGCGATGGCCCAGACACTGCGGGCCGCCGGGTTCGCGGTGCACGCCGTGGAACTGCCCGGACACGACCCGGCCGACGACCAGACACCGTTCGCGCCGTTGGAAGAGGTAGCCAGGCAGGCCGCCGACGAGATCGCCGGACGCGGCCTGGGCGAGGTGGTGTTGTGGGGGCACGCGGCAGGGGCGGCGCATGCGGTGGCGACCGCGCAGCTGCTCCAAGAGCAGGGACAGGGGCCGGGGCAGAAGCCGGGGCGGGAACACCAGGTGCACGTCCAACGGGTCTTCGTCGGCGCCCAGTTGCTCGGTGACGCGGCCGACCGGCGCGCCGCCGCCCAGGCCCTGCTCGCCCGTAGCGACGCGGAAATCGTCAAGGAACTGACCGTGGACGGCGATGCGCTCGCCCTGAGCGAGATCGACGCCCGGCGAGCCGAGCGTGTCGGTGCCGCCTACCGGCATGACTGTGTGGCCGCGCACCGCTACTTCGCCGATGTCCTGGAGCACCCACCCACCACCAAGCTCACCGCGCCAGTCACCCTGGTGCTGGCCGATGACGACGCGTTCACCGTCGAGGGGACCCACCGGCTCCATGACTGGCGGCTGCTGGCCGACCACGTGGAGCTGCACCGGATTCCCGACGGCGGCCACTACTTCCCACGCACGCGCCCCACCGAGGCGGCCCGGACCGTCCTGTCCATCGTTACGGCACCAACCCGTTCGTGAACCTGAGTCACACGCAACACCACACGCAACACCACACACCACGCCACGCGAAAGAGGACCGGAGAAGACCACCGCAGAAGGCCGAGGTGGCACCGCACCACCCCGCCAGGCATCCATCAGTCGGCACCCGAGAAAGGCACCCGAATGTTCTCGCCCCCTTCAACGACCCCGCTCGACGTGTCCTTGCAACCCGGCAAGCCACCGACGCTGCTGGCAGACCCCGGCCACGACCCCGCGCACTGGGCTGGCCAACACCGAGACGCCTTGTACGCCACCCTCCGTGAGCACGGCTGTGTCCTGGTCCGTGGTCTGGGTCTGGGTGACACGGACAGGACGGCGGCCACGTTCCGGGCGTTGTCCGATGACTTGATGGCGGAGCGGGAGAGTTTCGCGCCCCGGGAGCGTTACGCGCCGGGGGTGTACTCGTCGTCGAAGTGGCCGCAGAACCAGCCGATGTGCATGCACCACGAACTCAGCTACACCACCACCTTCCCCGGCCTGATGCTCTTCGCCTGCCACACCGCCCCCACCGACGGCGGGGCAACCGCGGTCGCCGACGCCACCGCCGTACTACGGGCCCTGCCGCGGCGGTTGGTCAAACGCTTCGAGCGGCAGGGATGGCTGCTGACCCGCAGCTACAACGACGAGATCGGCGCCTCCACCCTCGAAGCCTTCGGCACCGACGACCACCAGAAAATCGAAGCCTACTGCCAAGCCAACGCCCTCAGCTATGCCTGGCAACCGGACGGCAGCCTGCGCACCCGCCAACGCCGCAGCGCCATCCTGACCCACCCCCGCACCGGCCAACGCTGCTGGTTCAACCAGATCGCCTTCCTCAACCAGTGGACCCTGGCACCCGAAATCCGCGAATACCTCGTCGACACCTACGGCACCGAAGCCCTGCCCTTCAACACCGCCTACGGCAACGGCGAGCCCATCGAAGAAGACGTCATCGACCTCCTCAACACCACCTACGCCACCCACACCGTCCGCGAACCCTGGCACGAGGGCGACCTGTTGCTGGTCGACAACATCCGCACCGCACACAGCAGAGAACCCTTCACCGGAACCCGCAACATCCTCGTCGGCCTGGCCAACCCCACACCAGCAACCGACTGCTCACCCACCATCGAGGTGACCACCCCATGACCACCCTCCACCCCACCCACACCACCCAACCCACCGAACCCACCACCCCCACCTTCGCCGTCATCTCCGGCGCCCAAGTCCAACAGGTCCTGCACGGCCACGCCCACCACATCGTCGACCTGATCGAGGCCACCTACCGCCTCCACGGCACCGGCGACACCATCAACCCACCCTCCTACTTCCTCCGCTTCCCCGACCGCCCCACCTCCCGCATCATCGCCCTACCCGCCTCCCTCGGCGGCACCACCCCCGTCGACGGCCTCAAATGGATCTCCAGCTTCCCCACCAACATCGAAGCCGGCATCCCCCGCGCCTCCGCCGTCCTCATCCTCAACAACCACGACACCGGCTACCCCTTCGCCTGCCTGGAAAGCTCCATCATCAGCGCCACCCGCACCGCAGCCTCCGCCACCCTGGCCGCCGACCACCTCACCCGCACCCGCACCCGCCCCCGCACCATCGGCTTCTTCGGCACCGGACTCATCGCCCGCTACATCCACACCTTCCTCAC
>NZ_JBHVJX010000102.1:0-3150 GCF_042798755.1 Streptomyces sp. NPDC057743 | reverse complement strand
ACTGCGGTGCTCGACCACCCGGATCACCACACTCGTCCAGGCCGTCCTCACCCTTCATCTGGCCAGCTCAGAGTGAGGATGGAAAAGGCTCACTGCCCCGACCCTCGGCATCGTGCTCTTCTCGTATCCGAGGTGATCGGTGATCTCGCCCTCCAAGGCGGACTCCAGCACCCACTTGGTCAGCTGCTGGAGCAACCCGCCCTCCCCGGTCAGCTGCAGGCCCTCCGGCCGGGCTCGATCCACGAGCATCGCAACCAACTGCTCGTCACCCGCCACCACGGTCTCCACTGCCGGCTCGCTGCCCGGTATCTGCTCGATGGACATTTCACTCAGCTGGCGTCTCCTTGATCATCGGATCCGCCGATCATTGAACACTCCCGGAGTCGGACACGTCCGCGTGTACCAGCACCGGCCGGTGAAGGGTCGCGTCAAGACGATCTCGGTCAAGCGTGAGGGGCGACAGAGGAGTCACCTCAGCTCACAGGAGCATTGGCGGCCGCGGCCACGAGCCAGGTGGTGCCGCCCAGGTAGAAGACCATGCCCACAAGGATGCCGAATCGGTTGAGCTTCCTGATCCTCGCGTCCTCCTTGTCCTTGTCCGCCCATCGCCAGCTCACCACGGTGATAGCGAGCGCGAACAGCACGAACAGCAAGGTCAGCAGGTGCAGCTTGCCGAGCATGGAGAAGCCGGATGTGGACGGGATGAGACTGCTCAGCTTGCTGAGGTTGACAAGTACAGCAAAGAGCGAGGCACCCAGCGCTGTGACCCGCCCGGTGAAGGCCGCTTTGTCCGTCCCGCTCATCACGAACGTGAGCATCGTGATGAGGAAGATGATGAAGATCGGCCCTGTAAGCTCCCAGAAGACCGACGGGGCCGAACTTGCCACGCGGGTGACCAGGACGGCGTCGCTGAAGTCTGCGCTCAGGCCGGTGGGATCTGAGCGCTCACCGAAGTCGGTGTTGTAGTTCGTCGTTCGGGTGGACAATGAAAAGCCTTCGATCTTCCACCGGGGTAGCGAAATCTTGTTGCTGTAGGTGGTCTGGTGGGCTTCCGGGTCGGGAGCCATACGGAATGACGCCACGTTCTTGCCCGACGCAACGACGATGTTCAGGTCGTGCCTGTCGAACGGGAAGTTGCTCCGGTCGAAGGTGTGCCGGAACCTCCCGTCAAAGCCCATCAGGTCGTACCACTCGTTGTCGACCTTCCTCTGGTCCGCATCGGTCTTCGAGGGGTTGTAACCGTTCGGGAAGGTGACGGTGGGCAGCGGGTCAGCCTCCTTGGTCGGACACAACGACCATATCCACACCCGGGCCGAGAACTCGTTCGACTCGGGATGGACGTCGTAGAGGTCGGTCAGATACGCGCCGACTCGGCACCGTGGCGCCAACTGCATGACGGCCGGCCCGCCCCGCCTGCTGCCGGCCTGCGCGCCCGCTGCTGTGCCTGCCATCGTCGGGTTGGCAGAAGCCAGCATCAAGGCTAGGCAGGCGGCGATTACGCCCAGGGCCTTCAGGACTGACGCACCCACCCCGCGGCAACCGGTAGATATTCGTGCGCCCGATGGGCCCCCGACTCTGGTTATGCGCCTCATGCCTTCGAGCTTCAAAGGCAAGGTCGGGCACGGCACGCTGCGTAGGCCTCGGCTGGGTCGGTCGGGTGAAATCTACCTTGATTTTGGCCAGTGTTCCGGCGTTGCCTCTCTGTCAGCCTTGGGTGAGACGTCCCGCTTCGTCGGGTTAGCCTGAGAGGGCACGACAGGAGAATCACCCCCCATGACCAGCACCAAGCCCGCTGAATCCGATCCGGCTCCCCGGTCGAAGCGCCGCACCTTCAGCCCCGAGTACAAGCTGCGGATCATGGCCGAGTACGACGCCGCGCCCAAGAACGAGAAGGGTGCGGTCCTGCGCCGTGAGCGGCTGTACCACTCGCACGTCAAGGAATGGCGGGCCGCGCGGGATGCCGGAGCGCTGGAGAAGCTGGTCGACCAGCGGACAAGCCCGGCGAGGCCGAAGAAGCCGGCTGCCGAGGCGGAGAACGAGAAGCTGTGTCGCCAGGTGGAGCGACTGGAGAAAGAACTGGCCCGGAACAAGGCTGCGTTGGAGGTTATGGGAAAAGCTTCCGCGCTCTTGGAAATGATCTCCGAGGGCACGGACTGAACGCTGCCGTCGACCCGGTGGCCGACGAGGCGATCACCGGCATCGAGGGCGAACTCGGCATCACGGCCGCCTGCCGGTTGACCGGCCGCTCCAGGGCCACCCACTACCGCCGGCTGCGTCCGGCGCCACCGCGCGGACCACGCAAGCGGCAGGTCCAGCCCTCGGCCCTGACGGCCGAGGAGCGGGCTGCGGTCTTGGAACTGATGAACAGCGACGAGTACGCCGAGCTACCGCCCGCGCAGATCTGGGCCCGCGAGCTGGACGCCGGGCGCTATCACTGCTCGGTCTCCACGATGTACCGGATCTTGCGCGAGAAGGGGCAGCCCAGCGAACGCCGCCGCTAGGCCACCCACCCGGCGAAGACGGTGCCCAAGCTGGTCGCCACCAGGCCCTCGCAGGTGTTCACCTGGGACATCACCAAGGCAGCCGGCCCCGTCAAGGGCGTCTGGTACCACGCCTACGTCATCATCGACATCTTCAGCCGCTACGTCGTTGGCCACACCGTCTAAAAGGCCGAATCATCGGTGCGGGCCCAGGAGTTGATCCACAAGACCATCGCCCGCAACGGCATCGTACCCGAGACCGTGCACGCCGACCGAGGCACCTCGATGACCTCGAAGAAGGTCTCGCAGCTGTTGATCGACCTTGGCATCACCCGGTCACACTCGCGGCCCAAGACCTCTAAGTGGACGTTAAGTCCGCTTCTGGTAGCGGCGCGTCCGGGTTGAGTGAGGAAGCCTTGGCGGGTGAGGCGTCCGAGGCGGCTGCGGGTGATGTTGACGGATGCCTCGTCGGTGGACATGCCGAGGAGTTCGTGCAGCTCACGGGCTCGGAACTCTTGATCGGGATGCTGATTGAGCTTCTTCAGCGGTGCTGCTCCAGGGTGAGGACCGCTTTAGTCATTGACGTCAGTCGGTTGGGGCTGCAGCGGGCTTGGCGGAAGAGCCGCCAGGTCTTCAGGCGGGCGAAGGCCTGCTCAACAGGGCTGCGTAG
>NZ_JBHVJX010000101.1:0-3518 GCF_042798755.1 Streptomyces sp. NPDC057743 | reverse complement strand
GCCACCGACTGTGCCTCGCGGGTGAAGCGGGCCTTGGACACCGGGTCCTCGGCGAGGTCGGCGCGCAGCAGCTTCACGGCGACGGTGCGGCCCAGGCGCACGTCCTCGGCGGCGAACACCTCCGCCATGCCACCTCGGCCGAGCCGGCGCGTCAGGCGGTAGCGCCCGTCGCCGACAGATTGATGGGGCTCCACGTCGAAGTCGAGGGGCTCGACTATCATTAGTCCTCACTACATTCGCGCCCATTAGGCGACAGGCCGACCGAGCATGGCCGTGTGAGTCACAGCTTCACCGCTCACCTATTCGCGTGCAGGCAGTCGGCCACAGCGCATACACCGCGCACTAGCTTGCTCCGCACCCTGGCACGCGGGGACTGCAACTACCTAAATTCAGAACACAGGTGGCCATCAGTCAACGTCATCGACATGTTGAAGACCAGCCCATGCTCCCATCTTCCCGCTCGGTAATTCATCATGCCCCGGCAAACCGTGCGACCGAGAGGGGCAAAGGTCCCCTAGGTAAGGCCGAAAGTCCCGCCACATGCTGATCTGGCAGCTGCAGTGAAGAGTGAGGCCTTTTCATCCTGCGTCCGATCTGGCCTGATGGAGGGTGAGGACGGCTTGGACGAGGGCTGATGCGGGTGGTTGAGCACCTCAGCTTATGGAGGAGTCGCCAGGTTTTGAGGGAGGCCATGGTTTCCAGAGTCAGGGCCCGAACACCGAAGCTCCGTTGGATAGGCGAGTTGGTTACTCACCCATCTCAACGGAGCTTCGGTCGTTCCCATCGCAGGCCCTGGCCAGCAGCTATGCAAGATCAGCCAGAACTTGCATCAGCCCTGACCTCATACGGGACAACCTCTACACAGCTTGACCTAACGTAGACATTAGAGCCGCCTCTCTATGGTGTTCGTTATGTGCCTTCTGTGCCTTGAGGTGACAACAGCAACATGAATTTGTTCAAACGGGCTTGGTGGCGTCTCGCGGCGTCGACAGGTAAAACAGTGCTGACGACCGGGATTTTCCTCGCGATCTGCACCCTTGTCTTGTCGGGCTTCCTCATACAGTCCGCAGCCGAACGGGCAGCGGTGCAGGCAAAAGAGAAAGTTGGAGCCGTCGCCACACTGTCCATAGATATGCAGGCCATGATGGCCGAGAGCAACACCAAGGGAAGCGGTGGCATGGCGGGCAATATAGAAATTGCCCCCAAGAGTCAGCTGCGCAGCAAACAGGTAGATCGACTGGGTGCGTCTTCCGGTGTTACTCACTTCACTTATGAAACGCAGGGGGTGGCTGCCCCGACGGACGGCTTGAAGCCGTATGGGGGCTCTACGCGGTCTGCTGATTCTGGTATTGGGAATGATGAGGTCCAAGTCACCGGCGTCCGTGACTCCTCGGCGCAAGTCGATTTCCGCAATGGTTCATCGCGGATCGTCGATGGCAAAGGTATCGGCCTCGGCGTCAAGGGTAATGCGGTGCTCCTCGAAAAGCGGTTCGCCGATGCCAACAAATTGACGGTTGGCGGCACGATCAAGCTGCGTAGTGTCACTGAACCTGGAAAGCACGGTGACGCGCGGGATTTCGCTGTGGTTGGAATCTATGCCAGTGACAAGTCATCAAGCAAGAACATGCCGGCGATCATGGATCCGGGCAACAGCATTTACACAACACTCGAAGGTTCAGCTGGCCTGAACGGGGAAGCTCTCGATGGTGATGGCGCCAGCGTCAGCAAGGCGACGTTCACCCTTCGTGATCCTTCCGATCTGGCTCGTCTCCAGAAGGAGGCCAAAGCTCTGGGGATCAATCCGAAGGTCTATCCGCTGAAGCTCAACGACAAGCAGTTCAAGGAGTTGACGGGTCCCATCTCCAAGACGGCGGCTTTTGCCACGGCCACGGTGTGGCTGGTGGCGGGTACGGGCACGGCCATCTTGTCGCTGATCACCGCGTACTCGTTGCGAGAGCGGCGCCGGGAGTTGGGAGTGCTGCTGGCTCTGGGGGAGCGCAAGCCCCGCCTGCTTGGCCAGCACCTAGCGGAAATCATCACGTGCGCGCTGGTCGCCATCGCAGTGTCGGTCCCGGCCAGTCAGGTCCTGGCGCAGACGGTGGGCAACAAGCTGCTGGCCGGCGAGGTGTCACATGCCAAGGATGAGAAGCCTGATGCTCAGAGCGCGGCGACCATGGGCATTATTGGGAGCGAGGACGACATGCCCGCAGCGGAGCCCATCGACACGATGGATGTGCGTCTGGGTGCGGGCGACATCGCGACCGTCTCCGCGGCCGGGCTCGGCATCGCGGTGATCGCCACCCTCATCCCCGGCTACCGCGTGCTGCGCCGCAGGCCCAGCCAAATCCTCACGAAGGGCGACTGACCATGTCGCACACCCCGTCTCCCGGTGTTCCCGTCCTGCGGTTGGCAGGCGTCTCCAAAGCCTATTCCGGCAGCAACAAGAGCGGGCGCACCGTCTTGAAGTCCGTCTCCTACGACTTCGAGGAGGGCCGCATGTACTCGATCAGCGGCCCGTCCGGAAGCGGCAAGACCACGCTGTTGTCACTGGCGGGCGGCCTGGACTCGCCCAGTTCCGGCACGATCTCCTTCCGTGGGCGTGATCTGGGTGACCTGGGGCTGGCCAACTACCGTCGACGGCACGCGGCCACGGTCTTTCAGTCCCTGAACTTGCTCACCTACATGAGCGCCGTCCAGAACATCACCTCGGCCATGGAGATCACCGGGACTCACATCCCCCGTCGCAAACAAAAAGCCGAGGACCTACTAGAAATGCTCGGCATCGCCCCGCAGGACCGACACCGCAAGACCCTGCAACTGTCCGGAGGGCAACAGCAACGCGTGGCCATCGCCCGCGCGATGGCCTGTAGGGTGGACATTCTCCTCGCGGACGAACCCACCGGCAGCCTCGATCATGACACTGCTGGTGAAATCATCGAAGTGTTCCGCAAACTCGCCCATGAGGACGGCAAATGCGTCATCATCGTTACCCACTCCCGTGAAGTCGCGAACGCCTCGGACGAGGCCTTGTGCCTCAAGCGCGGCGCACTGAAATCCCAATAAGGTTCGGGCCTTGACTCAAGGCCGGCAAACCCTTAACGAACTCGCAGGCCACGCAGGGGGGTATTGAAGGATTCCTGACGTAGAGCAACGGAGCTCGTTGGAACAAGCAGTCGACCAAGACAGCTTGTATTCGAGGAGCTCCGTTGCCCTTTCATTGAGCTTCTTCAGCGGTGCTGCTCCAGGGTGAGGACCGCTTTGGTCATTGACGTCAGTCGGTTGGGGCTGCAGCGGGCTCGGCGGAAGAGCCGCCAGGTCTTCAGGCGGGCGAAGGCCTGCTCAACAGGGCTGCGTAGTCGGGAGTGTGCACGGTTGACGGCCTTCTGTGCGGTGGTGAGCTCGTGTCCGCAGTGTCGCTTGAAGGAACTTCTTCAACTCGGCCACTGATCGGGGGATGGTTGGTGGCCCGTAACAGGCGAGGCTCTCGGACTGTTGAGCGGGATGTCTCACGTCCCAAC
>NZ_JBHVJX010000100.1:0-3698 GCF_042798755.1 Streptomyces sp. NPDC057743 | reverse complement strand
CTACGCAGCCCTGTTGAGCAGGCCTTCGCCCGCCTGAAGACCTGGCGGCTCTTCCGCCGAGCCCGCTGCAGCCCCAACCGACTGACGTCAATGACTAAAGCGGTCCTCACCCTGGAGCAGCACCGCTGAAGAAGCTCAGAGTGAGGATGGAAAAGGCTCACTGCCATGGAAGATGATCTGCGTGGCTTTGTTCACGAGTCGTGGCTCTGGCTCAACTTCTGTGACTCGGGCACTCTCCGTGACTGATGGGCCTCTTCGAGCTGTGGGTGAAGTCGCCTGAAAATGCCCCCTGGGCAACGCAGTTGGGCTGATTGTTCAGGGCCGTGGAAGAGGTCCTGCTCTGGCTCAGGGAGTTGTTGTTCCCGTCGATCGCGGCCGTCGCGGTGCTGTCGGTAGACGTGAACATCGCGATAGTGCGCGTTGATGCGCAATGCACCGCCGACGGCGCCGCGTGCCCCGTCTGTGGTGTCTGGTCGAACCGGGTTCACGGTTCCTACCTGCGGTTTCCCGCTGATGTTCCCAGCGGAGGTCGACGGGTCGTCCTTCAGTTGAGGGTCCGGCGGTTCACCTGCAGAAACTCGGGCTGCGCACGCCGTACCTTCGTCGAGCAGATACCGGGCCTGACGCGTCGGCACAGTCAGCGGACCGAACGGTTGCGCTCGAACCTGGCGTCGGTCGGCCTAGCCCTCGCGGGCCGAGCCGGGGCCCGCATCGCCAGGGTTCTCGGCGTTTCCGTCAGCCGAAGCACGGTGCTGCGGCTGGTTGACGCGCTTCCCGAGCCCGAGGTGGTCGCACCGCGGGTGGTCGGTGTCGACGAGTACGCGACCCGGAAGGGCCGGCACTACGGCACCGTCCTTATCGATGTCGAGACCCGCCACCCTGTCGACCTGCTGCCCGACCGGGAGGCGTCCAGTCTGGCGGCCTGGCTCGCCGCGCGGCCGGGTGTTGAGGTCATCTGCCGAGACCGGGCGCCGTTCTTCGCTGAAGGTGCCACCGCCGGCGCTCCTCAGGCGGTTCAGGTCGCGGACCGGTGGCACCTCTGGCACAACGTGAGCGAGGCTGCCGAACGAGCTGTTGCTCAGCACCGCCGCTGCCTCCGCGCCCTTGTCACCGCCGCCCCCGAACCTGATCCGGAGCCTGCGCCGACGGAAGATTCCTCTGGCTCGCCATGGCCGACCGGCCATCGTTTCGCTGACCGCACCAGGGCCCGGCACGCCGACGTCCACGCGCTGCTGGAGGCCAGGCACAGCCGTCGCTCGGTCCAGCGTCAGCTCGGCATGACCTGGCGGACCGTCAAGCAGTTCGCCGACGTTGCGAGGCCGGAGGAGCTTTTCACCGGACAGTGGCAGAACCGGCCGTCGGTCCTCGATGACTACAAGCCCTACCTGGATGACCGGTGGAACGAGGGCTGCACCAACGCCTGGAAACTGTGGGAGGAGATCGTGCCGCTCGGCTACAGGGCAGCTACCAGCGCGTTCGCGCCTACCTGCACAAGAAGCGCACCTCCCCGCGGCCGGTGGTCGCCCGGCCGCCCTCACCCCGAACGGTCGCCGGATGGATTCTCCGACGACCGGAAACCCTTCCCGAGTTCGAACAACTGCTGCTCAAAACCGTCCGCACCCACTGCCCCGAGATCGACGCGCTCACCCGGCACGTCCGCGCCTTCGCGGTCATGCTGACCGAGCGCCAGGGCGAGCGTCTCCCGGACTGGCTCGCCGCCGTCCGGCAGGACGATCTACCCAGCCTCCACACTCTCGCCGCCGGCATCGACCGCGACCTCGACGCAGTCATCGCCGGACTCACCCTGCCCTGGAGCTCGGGCGCAGTCGAAGGTCATGTCAACCGGATCAGGATGCTCAAGCGCCAGATGTTCGGGCGGGCGGGACACCAACTTCTCCGCAAGCGCGTCCTATTAGCGTGACGGAGAGTGCCCGAGTCACAGAAGTTGAGCCAGAGCCGTTTCTCGTGAACATCCACGGCCCCGCAAACCGCGTTCCGCCGCCAGAACTGATGGACAAATGCTGCCGCTTGAAGTGAACGAAGCCAATCTGCAAGAGCTCGTAGTGGCCCGCCTGGCCGAACTTGGCTCTCCTCGGCGCCCGTTGAGCTTCCGGGCTGCGGCAGCACGCGGTCAAGGACACATCAGCCATGCCACAATCGGCCGTATCGCCCGCGGGCAGCACACCGGAGTACGAAACCCTCGACGACCTCGCCTTGGCCCTGGACCTGCCACGTACCCACCTCGAACAGGCCGCGGGAATCTTCCGCGAACGCCCCGCCCTTCGCCCTCCCCCCTCGCGCCAACCTGCTCTCGCGCAGCGAACGCGACGTCGTCCTCAGCGTCATCGACGCGATCCTGGCCGCAGGCACGCCACGCCGGCCACAACGACCGACGCCCTCGAGCTCCCCCATCCCCTCATGCATACAGCCTACGTCAGGCAGGCGCCGGAGCGCGACGACGACCCCCTCGTCACTTACAGCAGCGACGGCACCGGCCAGATCTCCCTCGCCGACCTTGACCTCATCCGTCAACACGCAAGAACAGGAACACGGGCGAGCGAAGGAGAAGCCTGCAGGCAGAGGCTGAACCTGTACTGCGCAATTAGCCGTTTCGAGTGATAGCTGCAGACGTAGTCGCGTGCCGAACCTACCCGGTGCGTAAGTCGAGCTTTTCTCAACTGTGGGCTTCTCACTCACTGAGAGGCGCCTGAGCCTGCCGGCATGGTCTCGGAGAGGAACTGCATGCACACGTTCGATCCTGTGGCGGAACTCGAGAAGCTCAACATCCCCGTCCAGTATCTCCCGCTTCAGGACACTCTCGCGGCCTGGGACCCAGAGCGATGCAGGGTGTACTGCGGCCTGGGCCTACACCCCATTCAAAAGCGCTGCGCCCTCACGCACGAGTTGGCCCACATCACACTGGAACACCGACGATGCGCGTACGGAGACGACAGCGTGGTGACCATCGCGTCCATCGCCCAGGAACGCGAAGCCGAGATGTGGGCAGCGCGCAAACTCATCAGCGTCGTGCAGTTCGCAGCAGCCCAAGAGTCAGGGCTCCAGCCATCTGTCATCGCTCGCGAGCTGGGAGTCACCGACCGCGTGTACCGCGCACGGTTTCTAGCCGAAAGGCTCGACGAAACACGCTGGCTTGGCACCGAGCTCGACGACAGCCTAGGCCTGCCCCTCTGACGGCGCTTGAGCGCTAACGCTTGTCGCAATACCCTTGATCAGTGAGCCTCTTTCATCCTATCCCTGAGAGGGTGAAGTTCCTGGTCAAGTGGGGTGCAGGGTGACCGACGAAGCCCCGTGGTTGGTGTGGTGATTCCACTCATCACACCAACCACGGGGGCTTCGCTGATTCCGTATTCTTCCGTGCTCGACGTACCGCACGAGCTCGTCGAGCACGTCTCATGGCTGACCTACGCTCGCCGACGGGAGATCAACTCGCCGTGGCGGAGGCCAGGTTGCTTCGAGCAAGCCTTGCTGGTGCTGTGTCCTGCATGATGGTGTAGGCGATCAATTCGTGGTGGTGTTTGGGGTGTTGGGAAGCTCTCGGGTATTGCTCCCGGCACGTACTGTCAAGCCCCGGGTTTCGTGGAGAGTGAGCTTCTTCAGCGGTGCTGCTCCAGGGTGAGGACCGCTTTGGTCATTGACGTCAGTCGGTTGGGGCTGCAGCGGGCTCGGCGGAAGAGCCG
>NZ_JBHVJX010000099.1:0-3758 GCF_042798755.1 Streptomyces sp. NPDC057743 | reverse complement strand
AACCAGCCAGCGCCGCAGGCGCCACGGCGGGGAAGCCGACGACGTGGGCTGAGGCCCGCCCCGCGGCACCGCCCCGCGCAGCGGACAACAAGTCGGCCTGCCCGCGCAGCGGACCGGCCCGCGTCGCAAGGCGCAACAAACAGGAACCCGCACGGCGGGAAAGCCAAGTACGTGGGAAGCAAAGCCAAGCGCTCAGCGGAAGTCGCCGCGCTGGACGCGGGCGGTGAGGGAGGCGTTGGAGAGGAGGGAGCCGTAGCCGGTGGCGGCCCAGAGGCTTTGCTCCGGGGGGACCTCGAAGTACGGGACCGGATGGCCGTCCAGGCGGTCGGTGAGGACCTCGGGCGCGCGGCGGGTGCGCACCGCGCGGAGGCAGGCGTCGCACGCGGCGACCCGGAGTTCTTCCCGGCGGCCCAGCGGCCGCCAGGGTATGCGCCGGGTGGCGGGGCCGTGCAGCGGGTGGAAGAAGCACAGCGGAAGGGTGGTGGCTGAGGGGGAGAGCGCGGCCCGACCCTCGGCCACCAGCGCGAACACGCCCGCCAGGTCCGGGATGCCGCGCGCCCGGTCCAGCACCGTGCCGGCCGCGGCATAGGCATCCAGGGCGCGCTCGATGGCCTCCGGACGGCCCGTGGCGGCGCGGGCCTCCTCGCCGAGCCGCACCACCTCCTCGCCGGCGCGCTCCCGCAACCCGTCCTTATCGGCCTGGTGCGCGGCGGCGAACACCGACCGCGGCATCGCGAACGGCGCCTGGAAGTCACGCAGCCGCGCGCGGCGCCGCAACAGCAGCCAGGTCGCGGCGAGCACCAACACCGGCCCGACGATCAGCGCCACGATCCGACCGGCCGACGACGAGCCCGCCGCGGGCTTCTTCGCCGCGCCACCGCCCGACGCCGCGCCGCTCGGAGTGCCGCCGAGAGGGGCGGTGAGCCGCTGGTAGACCTGGTCGCCGTCGCCGGCCTTGATGAGGGCGATGGCCCGGGATATCCGCTTGGCCAGCCCGGCGCCCTTCAGGGAGTCGTCGAAGTACACCGATGCGGCGGCGCGTTGGGACTGGTGGGCGTCGGCGGGCCACTCGCGGGCCGCGATGTCGTCGGGGAAGCTCCCGGGGGTGATGAGGATGGCCGGGCCGCCGCCCATCCGGTCGTGCACCACCTCCGTGAGCTGCTCCGGCTTGCCGCCCCAGTTGTCGCCCTCGACCAACGGGACCAGCACCACGCGGATCGGCAGCTGTGTCCCCCGGATCTGCCGCACCAGCGCCCGCTGTTGGTCCGGATCGACCGCCGAGGACAGCGACGGATCGACGTACACCGGCGAGGCGCGCAGCGCGTCGGCGATCTTCTGCCCCGGGCTCTCGGCGGCCGCGGCCGGCCCCGCTGCGGTGCACAGCAACGCGACGGAGGCCAGGCCGACGGCGACGGCGGAACGCAGCGAACGACGCTGACGAAGGTCAGTTGACACCGAAGGACTCCCGTACCTCGCGGGTGAGTTGATCTATTCCGGCGCCCTTGGCGAGCGAGGCCAGCGGGCCGGGGTGGTCGGGATACGGGGTGGCGCCCCGGCGCCCGGAAGCGCCCGGGCCGGGCAGGCGCAGCACCGCGCCGGGCGTCTCCCGACAGGCCGCGCACACCGGCCGCGCCGGCCGACCCCGGCCGCCGCCGCGCTCCCGCTCGGTGGCCGTGCCGTGCAGCGGGTTGCGGTAACAGACCTGCGCCGCGGCGTGGGGCGCCCGGACCGCGGCCCGGCCGGCGCGGGCCAGCACGATCGCACAGGCCAGGCTGGCCGGGGTGACGTCGGCGTCTATGCGGCCGTCGCCGTCCCCGTCGATCAGCAGTGCCGCGGCGTCCAGGCACTCCCAGGCCCGCCGGCGCGCCGCCTCCGGCAACCCGTCCGCCGGCTCCAACTCGGCCGTTAGCGCCTCGACTTCCCGCCGGGCGGTGTGCCGCAGCCACGCCCGCTTGGGCTCGACGGGCGCCACCGAGCCGGCGGCGGCCCCGGCGCGACGGCGTATCAATCGCCGCGCGACTGCGGAGACCGCCACCACCACCCCGAAGAGCAGCAGGCCACCCAACGCGCCGATGAACAGTCCTGGTGGGAAGTCACCGGTGAACAGCCCGGGCAGCCTCTGCTGCGCCGCGGGATCCTGCACCGGAAGCGGCGCGAACGGCTCGTTGGCCGTCTTGGCCATCTTGGCCCGGGCGACCGACCCGAGCAGCTTGTCCAGGCGCGGTCCCAGCGTGCGGCCGTCGAGGTCGGCGGCCGTGGAATCGCGGGTCTCGTCGTACAGCGTGCTGGTGTCCAGGTGCGTGCCGTAGTTGGTGGTCCACAGGGAACCGCTCGGCAACTCCGCGAGCACGTACAGCGCGTCGCGGTGCAGCCGGTCGTGCAGCAACTGCACCAGCTTGTCCTTGTTGCCCGCCGACTCGTCGTTCAGCGAACTGGGCAGGGCGACGACCAGGACCGGGACGGGCAGCGACCGGATCCGCTGGCGCAACTCGGCACGCTGCGCGGCGTCCAGGGGCGAGGCGCTCTCCGGATCGACATACAGCGGGTCGTGTCGCAGCCCGTCGGCGACCCGATCCACCCGGGCCCGCATATCGGCGGCCGTCGGCGCCGAACCGTCCCCGGTGCTCGTGGCGTCGAAGACCCGCGAGGCACCGAAGGCCAGCAGCGCGGCGAGCACCAGCGCGCCGAGGGGGAGTGGCCAGGCGGACCGGGGGCCGCGGCGGCCAGGGGCCGGGGCGCCTCCGTGGCCCCTGGTGCCCCCGGAATTCCGGGGGCACCTTGGGTCTTTCGCGCCGACTATCCCCTTCGCGCCGGACCGGCGCCTGGTCAGTGCGTAGTTGGCGATCAGCAACCCGCTCAGCGGGACGCCGGCGACCACGACGCCCGTGAGGAAGCTCTGGTTCTGCCGGTCCGTCTTCGTGGTGTGCAGCGTGGGCGGCTCGTGCGTGTTGTGCGCGCCGCCGTAGGTGGCGCGGGCCTGCTCGGCGCGCTGATGGGCGTGCCCCGAGGCGAGCACATCGACGAAGCGTCGGAAGACCTCGCGGGGCGTGGCGTCGTAGGGGAGTTCGTACAGTGTTGCGGTCTTGGCGTCTGCGGCGCCCGGCACGCTTACGCCGTAACTCTGCACATCGGACAGCCCCGTCTCGGAGACCGTGACATACAACCCCTTGCGCCCGAGGTGGTCGTGCACCCCGGCGAGCAGACCGGAATCCATGCCGCCGGAGGTGAGGAACGGCAGCACGATCACATATGTCGGCACCTGCAGCCGGCGGGCCTCGGCGGCGAACTCGGGCGCCGCCGATCGCGGTACGACGCGCGGCAGTTGGTCGCTGATGTAGACCGGGCTGTGCCGGAGGTGGTCGGCTAGGTAGGCCGATTGCGACGTGGCGGCTGGCGCCGGGGTGTCGACGACGAGGGCTGCCGCCGGGCCGATGGGGAGGAGCACCGTGGTGGCGGCCAGCAACATTGCGGCGGCGGCGAGCCGCGTTGCCAACCAGCCGCTGAGCGGCGGCCTTTCGGTGCGTCGCATGGCCTCCACCACCCCTCGTCCCCCTCGTTCGAACCTTGTCCTGAAGGTACCGGTGGTGTGGGGGTGGGTGGGGACGCCTGTGGATAACGTCCCGACCGAGGCGGATGTTGTAGTCGGCCGGGGCCGCGTTCTGCTTGGTGGTGGGTGGCGGGGGTGGGCCTCCGGCGCCTGTGTTGTGGACTGCTTCGCTTTACGTCCACAACACAGGCGCCACCCGCCCCCCCCCACC
>NZ_JBHVJX010000098.1:0-4007 GCF_042798755.1 Streptomyces sp. NPDC057743 | reverse complement strand
GTGGAGGGGTGTGGGGGTGTAGACCCGCGTAGTGGCCTCTGAGGGGCTGTGAGGGGCGTTCACGGGTTCCTCCGGTCATGGGATCGGACCGCGTCGACGCAGGCGCCGGGGAGGTCGGTCACCCAGTCGAAGTCTTCGAGAGTGACGCCGTGTCGGTCGGCGACGGCCAAGAGGTCTTCGAGCAGCAGCCGGGCACGGTCGGCCTCGCTGGCGGTCGGCGCGGTGGCACGGCGGACCTTGGCGATGCGGTCGGCGGGGGTGGGCTTCTCGGTCATGCGGACTTCCTCCTACGGGTGGACTTCTGGAGCGGGACGGAAGCGCCGGCGGATTCATCCGCCTGCGCGGTCGAGACGTCGCGAACGACGGGGGCAGCCGCGGGGATGATGTCGCGTCGAAGGTGTGCCGTGTTGGCGATCCAGCCGGGAAGGCCGTCTTCGTCGAGGTCGCCGACGCGGATTCGGTCGTAGTGACCACCCAGGCCGGGGACACCGGTGACGACGCAGACGCCGGTGAAGCGTTCCTTGTCGACCATGGCGCTCGGGTCGTTGGCGTCGTCCTTGCGGATGCCTGCACCGAGCGCGGCCTCAGCGGCATCGATGGTGAAGGTCGGGAAGCAGACACCGACTTCGAGGTTGTCGCGCACGGCGGTCGGGATGGCGTCGCCGGTCTGCTTCTGGGTGCCGAAGATCCCGATGACGCCGAGGCCGCGACCTTCCTTCGAGATGGTCTGCATCATGCGTTGGTTAGACTCGATCACTTGCTTGTCTTTGCCGGTCAGGCCCTTGGTGTCGCTGTAGTTGTGGCACTCGTCCATGAGCACCAGGACCAAGGGGTTGGTCTCGGTCGGGCCCTGCTTCCAGAACTTGTGGGTGCCGCGTTCCTCGACCAGCGCGGCCGGGCGGTCCTTGATCAGTCGGACGAGGTCGGTCAAGCGCTGGTTGGCCGTCTCGGGGTTGTCGCCGACGACGAACATGGCGCGTGCTCCGGCCTCTCCCCAGTCGCCGTATCGAGGGTCGGCGGTCTTGCCGTCGAACACGGCGAACTGGACGGATGCTCGGTTGGCGAGGGAGGCCATCCAGGCGAGCATGAGCATGGTCTTGCCGTAGCCGGGCATGCCCGCGACCTTGATCCCGGAGAGCTGTTTGAGCGGGATTCCGACCTGGCGCATCCAGGGGTTGTGGCCCATCGGCAGGACCCAGTCAGCCGTCTCGGGCCAGACGTACGGCTGGTGTTCGTCGAGGGGGTTCCCGACGATGCCGGTGATCTCGACGAGTCCGGCAGCCAGCCGCTTGACCTCGATCGTCTGGCAGTCCCAGGCGTCGGCGAGCCAGCCAGCGGCCTTGTCCACCTCGTCGATGCCGACCTTGGGGATGGTCTGGAGTACGGCCCGGATGCCCCACGGTTCGGGGAAGACCTTGAGCCGGGGGACGACCGTGACGGGCTTCTTGACCTTGCCGTTCAGGTCCTTGACGCCCTTGGTGTTCTCGTCGACGCGAGCCAGGCCGAGGTTCGGAGCGAGGCGACGCCAGCGGCGGGCGATCTTCCAGGCGTGGCGCATCCGGCGACGCTGGAGCGGGGTTGCGCGGATGTACCGGTAGGTGGTGAGGAAGAGGGCGACCGCCCCCCAGGCCGCCAGCGCCACGAGGGCGAGGCCGACGACCAGGGGAGCGAGCCGGAGGGAGTCCGCGTTCGACACGGTCAGGCCTCCGCAGACTTGCGGCCGGTCGGCACCGCCGACAGGGAGCGGATCTCGTCCGCCTGGTACCAGGCCGTACCGCCCATGATCTTCTCGTTGCCGTTGCGGTCGGTCCGCTTCTCGGCCGGGGTGACGCCGACACGGAAGCCGACGAGTTCGACCGGCTGAGGCATGTTCTGGAGAGCCTTCGCCGGGTCGTCGTAGCTGACGACGCCGACCTTGAGGATCTCGTTCTCCGTCCGGCCGAACTGGGTGAAGCTGGCGACCACCTGAACCTCCCACTTGGGGAGTCCGTCCTTGGTCTTGTCCTGCGTCTGCGTGCCGAACTGCATCTTCGCGGCGCAGCTGAGGAACATGACCATGGAGAAGGTTCGGGCCTGGTCGACGTGGAAGATCGCGGGCATGGTGTGACTCCTTCTGACGGATCGTCATCTGCGGAACTGATGACTACGGGCTGTGCTGGGCTCTACGATGGACCCGCATCGCAGAATCTGTCAACCGAGTATCCGCATCGTTCCCCCCGAGAGGTCGCGTTATGACCCGCAGCAAGGCAGCAGTCTTCCGGTCTGATCTGCAACGACAGTTCCAATCGATCTCCGAGCTTTGCAGCTACCTCGGACATGCCGATGCGGCCATGGCGAGCGATCCGGCGGAGTGGCACCGGAACTTGATCCGGGCGTTGGCCGACCTGGCGGAAGCCGCGCAGAAGGCGGAGACGTCGTTGACCGTGAACGCGGTGAAGACCAAGGCCCTTACTCCCACGGAGGTTTCACGAGCTGCGAGGATCACCCGGAATGCTGTCTACAAGAGGATTGCTGCCGAGGAGAAGTGACGACGCATTGAAGGCCCCTGCCGAATTCGGCGGGGGCCTTTGATGTATCCCGGCGGGGGCCGGACCTTCCGCCGGAGGCGGTCAAGTTTTTTTGGGGTTCCGGGCTGAAGAAGTCTTTAACCGTTGCTGATCAACGGGGCCCCTCCGAGAGCAAGGAAGGGGGACGAGTGCTAACTACTGGGTGAGGGCATCCTGCCCTCTCCTTTGGCACAAGTATAAAGTCCCCCTTCCATGCTCTCGCCCCATTGATCACCAACGGTCAAACACTTCTCCAACCCTAAGCAGCATTCGAATCTGACGGTCCGTCAGGAGTTTCTGACGAGTCGTCAGGAGTGAGTTTCTTGACTGCCCAGATCTGATGTGCCGTCAGGAGTTTGACGAGTGCGGGAAAGCCTCCGCGTTCGACTGCTTCGAGGACTCGGGCTTCCAGGCCGTGAGCGACGACCATCTTCCATGCGGACTCCGCCAGCTCGGCCACCTCCCCGCCGGCCACTTCCTCGGCAGCGTGCTCTTCGTCGGTCATCTCGTCGACGCCGAGTCGGGCCTTGAGCCTGGGTGACCAGCGAAGCCATGACTTGCCCTTGGTCGCGTGCTCGTACTCGCGCCAGAGGTCGACGACCGCAGCGTCTCCGGTGGCAAGCAGGTACTCGATCATCTCGAACGGCGTGAGACTGCCGAGCTTGCCTTTCTTGAGATCACCGCGAGCAACCTCGTTCCCGATGTGCCGTCCGGAGTCCTGGGCTTTGGCGATGTATTCCCCGGCACCCTCAGCAGTCATGACCTTGTCCCACTTGACACCGTGTGCCTTATCGGCGGGAAAGCCGTGCTTCTTCGTCCAGGCCATCCAGAGCCGTTGCCAGCGAGCCATCATGTACGTGAGTTGCATGACGTCAGGTTCCGAGTCGAAGCAGACGATCACGTGAAGGTGCGGATGCCAACCGTTCTTTCCGTAGGTGATTTCACGGGAATTGATGGTGCCGATCTTTCCAGTGAGTTTCTTTTCCCGCTGTGCCATAACGCCGGTTCCGAGTTTGCGGAATGCGTCGTTGAGGGCTTCGAGGAGTTCGGCCAGGGCGTGACCTTTGGCGTGCCGAACGGTGAAGGTGACCATCCAGGCCGAGCCGCCGGACATGATGAGGCTGGCGACGCCGACCGCAATTTCGTTGGCCCTCTTGGCGCGGATCTTCGCCGAACACACCGGGCAGAGCCAGCCGTTCGCGCAGATGCAGAGCCCGGAGGCGTAGGCCACCCCGTCGCGGACGTGGATCTTGACCCTGTCAACCTTGCCGTCTCGCCCCTGGCCCATGACCCGTCCGCAGGCACTGAGCCGCTTGACCGTCGTGAAGGTCCAGATCTCCCGACGGATCTCGAACCGTCGCCGACGTCGGCAACACGGATCGGTGCCCTTCCCGCATTCGTGCTGGTCAGACCCGGTTTTCCCCGCAGGGATAGAAACAAAGTCCGTAGTAGTACCAAGGG
>NZ_JBHVJX010000097.1:0-4035 GCF_042798755.1 Streptomyces sp. NPDC057743 | reverse complement strand
CTGGACCCGACAGGAAAGGGCCAACGCCGCTGGACCATGCGCTGGAAAGCACCCTTGAACGCCTTCCAGATCGCCTTCGAAGGCCGCCTCACCCCCCCCACCACCAACCACTAACCCTCAACAACCAAGATCAGCTGTTGACTGGACACACCCGTGCGTCCAGGGCGCCCGCGTCCCGGGCGGCCCGCCACCCCTTGATGTGTGAGTCGTACAAGCGCTCGCGCCGCGGCGCGGTGCCCTTCTCACCCTTGGGGTGGCGTCGTATTGGGCCACGATCCGCAGCTTGTACTCGGGGGAAGGCTGACAAGGCGAATCGGGGCGTTTCACGCCACGCTGTCACAGAGGGACGCGACCTGATCCGCAACGCACTCAAGCTCGCCGGACACGTCAACGCCGCCGCCAGACGCCGAGCCCATGCCGAACGCCACCGTGTCCTCGCGCTCTATGGCATCGTGTGACCAACCGGGCATGCGAGGTAAACGCCGGGGTCCTGGCTATGCCTTCACCTCAATCTCCAGCTCTTCGGAGTAGGTGTCGTTGCCGTTGATGGTCTGCACAGCTCTTAAAGTGCGCTTACCCTTCTGAATGCCTCTCGCTCTGCCCGCCCACTTGTTTTCTGAATCCACTTCAAGCTCTTCTGTAATTGAGGCCCAACCCGGATGGTGATCAACCTTATTCTCTACCGTTACAGTCCCCTGCCCAAATACGCCTGTTCCTGAGACGTCGAAGTCCTGCCATTTAGTCACCCTGGTAGGTCGGGTGAGGGTCACCAAAGGGTCTGGATTCTCGCGCTGAACGGTGACCGTGACGGGGTCGGAGACCGCCCACTGGGCGTCCTCGCCCATTTGGCAGGCATACAGGACGTATCGGGTGCCGGGTGTCAGGTTTTCCTTTGGCACGGTCACCGTCCAGGCCCCGTCAGTAGAGGGGGCCTGCGAGCCGAGCAGGGCCCCGTCCGGCGACGGGTGACCCGAGCGGATCTCAACCGTGAGATACGTATCCGGCGTTACCGTTCCCGACAGCGTCCCCGACCACTGGTTGGGATCTTTGGGCGGCGTGATTACCGGCTTGCCTAGCACCGTCACTGAACAGGACGCCTCGGCCGACCACGGACCATCGTCTCGGGTTCGTTGTTCCGCGGTGAGCTTGTGCTCGCCCGCACCCGCAGGGGATTCCAGGGAGAGAGACCATGAACGGTCCGAGGCTCGAACGGCGTGGCCCAGATCGTGACCGTCCAGCCTGACCTGAACCGTCGCGTCCTGCTCTGCTGTCCCGGACACCGTCGCGAGGGCACCGCCCAGCACTGCGCGATCGGCCGGTCTCCCGATCGCCGGAGGTTTGGGCTTTGGCTCGGCCTGGGCGGTGAGGCGGACTTTCCGGGGGGTGGGGGCCGGGGTGAGGCGGGTGAAGGAGAGCAGGGGGGTGGTCACGGTGAAGCTGAGGAAGGGCCGCAGGGGGGTCCCCAGTGCACTCCACAGTTCGGTCAGGACCCGGTCCTCGGTGGTGGGGGTGGCGACGGTCAGGTGGGCCTGGCGGTCTAGGGCGGTGATTTCGGGGGGGAAATTCACCGGCAGGAGGGTGGTCTTGGAGGCTTCGGTGTGCAGGGCAGCGAGCACCTCGTGCTCTTCGAGGGGAGAGTTAGCCCAGGTGGTCGCCATGTAGGACAAGCGGGCGTAGCGGGGTGGGTCGTGTTCGATGGGCTTGCCGGTGCTGGGATCAGCCGAGCGGATGGTCCCGCTGGTGCGGCGGGTTAGGTCCTCGCGTACGTCGTACAGGTACAGCCCGACCATGATCTTGCAGGCTTGGGGGGCCGTGTTCTCGGCAGGGGCTTTGAAGTCCACGTCGATTTGGGAGGGGGAAAACTCCGCCTTCTCTAGGATTCCGGTGACGAGTTCCTTCAGGGCTTTGTCTACGAGATGGAACATGAGTTGAGCCTCTTTCGTGCGCCCAGCGAAGCAGGAGGTGGCACCGTGACGTAGCAGTGTTGTGATCGCTGGAGATCGCCGTCTCCTTGATCATCGGGTCCGCCGTCTGTTGGGCACTCACCGCCCGGTTAGAGTCCGGGGAAGGTTTCGGGCAGGAGGTCTTGGGCGATGAAATGCCGTTTGTGGGTGGTGGCTTGGGTCAGGGGGCGAGTCCGGCGTTGGAGAAGGACAGCCAGTTCTCTGTGACGGGGTGTCCCGTGCCGCGGATGTGGCTCGGTTCCGGAGCGTCGATCTTCTCGTACTTGCCGCCGTAGAAGACATATCGGGGTTTGGACCCGGGAACGCCGATCGTTGCACGGACCTTGTCGATTCGCAGGGTTCCGCTCTTCGAGGAGTTTTCTTCGGCCCTTGTCAGGTCTCCTGACGGGTCCACGGTGATGTACTTGTACTTCTTGCCGGAGAAAACCACGAAGTCCGCGGACTTGCTGCGGCCCTGGGGGGAGCACTGCTCGACGCGCGAGGTGACGTTCATAACGGCGTCGACGTGGTCGAAGTCCTTGAACGCCGGGATGTTGCTGATGTTGGTGGGGCTTCCCTTGTGGCCGAGGACGACATTGTCCCCATCGGTCCGGGCATTGACGGTGGCGTACTTGCTGCCGCTGAAGACGAAGTACGGGTAGTCCTGGTCTTTGCTGGGGCTGCAGTTGAAGGTGGCGACAGTGTCGAGAGTGAAGAACTTGGTCCCTGCCGTGAGCACGGTCACCGGTCGGCTGCCGGCTAGGGCGATGTCCGTGGTGCCGTTCATGCGGATGGTGGCGTACCGGTCTTTGGTGAAGACTCCCAGCACGTCGGCTGATCCCGGGAGGGGTGCTGTCGCGAGTACTTCGGTGGGGAGCTTGAACTGCCGCTTTTCCTCACTGCCGTTCGCAGCGCCGATGACGTAGCCTAGTTGTCCGGGTGTCGCCACGGCTGGGTATTGGGCGTGCATGGTCTGCATCAGCTGGTCCATTAGTCCCCCCTTGACGGGCTTCTGCCGGAACTCTAGTGACGTGCCGGTTCCCTTGGTCATGACCCTGTTCCAGGCCTTGCCGGCGAACTCGGTGCAGTTCTCCTGCCAGGTGTACTCCTGCTTCTTGTCCGTCTCCTCCTTGGCGATCGTTGTCAGTTCCTGGGATTGCAGTTGGGTGACGGGCTGGCAGATTCTTGCTTTGTGATCGCGGGATGGCGAGTCGGACGATGGGTTGTTGATCTCGAACGCCTGCTTGCCGGGTCCGTTGGCGTGGTAGCCGTACGTGGTGGGCTTCTTCCCGTCGTTGGGGAAGTAGGCTAGCCAGGAGTGCCCGAATGAGCCGCTGCCGAACTCGGCTGCCGCTTCGTTGAGCAGGGCTTGGATTGCCTTCTGTTGGTCGCCGTACTTCTGTACCAAGAAGGCCATGACGGCCTGCAGGTTGTTGGTCTGGACGATGTTCTCGGAGACTTTCATACGCTTGGTGAGGAGGTCTTTCAGTTCCGCTTCCAGGTCATTCGGGGTAGTTCGCCGGGAGTACATACAGAGTTTCCCGACGTAGGAGTTATCTGAGTGGACACTGGCCCGCCGCGGAGGTGCGGCGGTTGCGGCGTAGGCTCCTGTGGGCAACAGAGATGCGGCGGTGACGGCCAGAGAGGTGGCTGTTGCGGCAAGTCTGGCTCGTTGAGGGGTAGTTGACACAGTGCCACTTCCAGGGTTAGTAGGGCTTTGTTAGGTCTTGTGGTGTGGTTCGAGCAATGCTCATGACCTGTCGGTCGGCCTCGGGCTGGACGTGAAGGGCGGCGTACGTTTCCGAGTGATCGACTTCTGGTCATCGAGCAGGCCGGCGTTCCACCGTCGGTTGGGAAGGCGCGCCCGTGCTGAGCGGAGTGAATGCCGATGGAACGGCCGAGGCCGGCTTCCTGATCAGTGACATGGTCCGCGAGGGTGTGCGGCGGATGCTGGTTGTCGCCTTGGAGGCTGAAGTCAACGCCTGCATAGCTGGGTTGGCTGACCAGTGAGACGAGTACGGGCGTCGTCTGGTGGTCCGTATCGGCTGTCACCAGTCCGCTCGGTGACCACTGCGGCCGGGATGGTCGAGGA
>NZ_JBHVJX010000096.1:0-4040 GCF_042798755.1 Streptomyces sp. NPDC057743 | reverse complement strand
GCGGCTCTTCCGCCGAGCCCGCTGCAGCCCCAACCGACTGACGTCAATGACCAAAGCGGTCCTCACCCTGGAGCAGCACCGCTGAAGAAGCTCATTAGCGGTTTATCGCACACATGATACTCATCACGCCTTCTATGCAACCTTATGTCGTATCTCGCCGTCTGACAGGGAGAGATCGGGACATAGGAAGAGATGCAGAGGGTTCATGGGTAAAAGTCGCCACCGCAAGCCATCCAGTCGCCGCAGGGGCTGGCGAATAACCCTCTGGGCGGCCGCGTCCCTCGTGGTGCTCGGCGGTTCCACCCTAGGCTTCGTCTACTACAAGCTAACCAGCAATCTGCAGAGCGTGGACATCAACGCCGCACTCGGGGACCGCCCCGCCAACGTCGACAACGGTTCGATGGACATCCTCGTCGTGGGCTCCGACTCTAGGGCCGGCTCCAACAGCAAGTACGGCAAAGATGTGGGAGGCGCCCGCTCCGACACTGCGATGCTCCTCCACCTCTACGCGGGTCACAAGCAGGCAAGCGTTGTTTCCATCCCACGCGACACGATGGTGCCCCGCCCGGAGTGCAAAACGCCCGACGGCAAGACCAGCCCGGCCGTCCAGCGCGCCCAGTTCAACGACGCCTATTCGGTGGGCGGCGCCATCTGCACCGTCAAGACCGTCGAGGCCATGACAGGCATCCGCATGGACCACTACCTGGAGGTCGACTTCGTAGGCTTCCAGCGCTTGATCGACAAGCTCGGCGGAGTCGAGGTGACCACCACCAAGCCGATCAAGGACCGCTGGAGCCACCTTCATCTCTCGGCAGGCAAGCACAAGCTCAACGGAGAGCAGGCCCTCGGCCTGGTGCGGACCCGGCATGGTGTAGGCGACGGCAGCGACCTGGGCAGGATCAAACTCCAGCAGGCGTTCATCAAGGCGCTGATTGAGCAGGTGAAGTCGGTGGGCCTGTTCACCAATCCCGCCAAGCTCTACGGACTCGCCGACACCGCCACCAAGGCGCTTGTCACCGACTCCGACCTAGCTTCCGTCGACAAACTGCTCTCCTTCGCCAATGGCCTGAAGGACATCGGGTCACAGGACATACACATGGTGACGCTCCCGGTCGGCACCGACCTCAAGGACAAAAACCGGGTAATGCCACTCGACTCCGCCAAGCAGCTCTGGCAGGCCCTCCACGACGACAAACCAATCCCAGAGGCCACCTTCAAGAACGGCGACGGCGCTAACACTCAGGCCGACAGCGTCATACGCTGATAGAAGACGTAAACCAAGAGGAAGCAGAGCATGGTTTCTAAGTCTGTCGTCATGGAACCTCTTTCATCCTGCCTTTGAAAGGCGTTGTCAAGTTGCTGGTGTGATCGGTGGGTTGGGATGTACTGGTGGTGTTCGAGTGTGGTGCCGGGCTCTGTGGTCATGTGGCGCTCGGCACCGCGGCGGTGCTGCGGGCCGCCGACCGGTCCGCGTCGGCATGGTCACCCTCCACCCGTCGGGCGCGCGGCAGTTACTGGTAACCTGGCCTGGGGCCCACACCGCGACGAGTTGGCCACGGTGCCGGCCAACCGCCCCGACCGCCCACGCACCGCCTCCGGCGTGCGGTGCCTGCGCTTCCACGCCTCCGTCAGCACCGGCATTTGTCTCCAAGCCGAGCGCTGCGCGCTGACGACAACTACCGGGCGGCGGTGCTCGACTCCCACCTCCGCACACGGCACCACTTCCTCGCGTCCGGCACCCCGCCCCGGGCCCGGGTCTCCCCCTCCGGCCACGCGGTCGCCTGGACCGCCTTCGTCAGCGGCGACTCGTACGCGGGCATCGCCTTCTCCATCCGCACCGCGCTCGCCGACACCTGCACCTGGGCTTTGGATGACAATCTGGAGGCACACACCGTCATCAAGGATGGCCATCCGTACCACCCCTCGGACCTCAATATCTCGGGCGTTACCTTCCTCGAAGACACCCGCTTCCACTCCACCCTCGCCACTGCCGGTCACGCCTACCTCGTCCGCGGCGACCGCACCCTCACCACCCACCCCAACGTCGAATGCGCCCACTCTCCCTCGACGGCACCCGCATCGCGTACAAGGAGCGCGCCTACGGCGCCTCTCCGGACGCCCCCTGGCGGCTGTGCATCCTCGACCTCGCCAGCATGCGAAGACCGCCACGGCCAGGCGCCGTAGCATCAACGACCAGGCCCTCTGGTCCGACTCCACACCCTCGTCTACGCGCTGCCGGGCGACTACGGCTCGGACCTGTGGACCGTCCCGGCCGACAGCACCGGCACCGCCCGGCGGCTGATGACGTCAGTCCTCGCCCCCCGTACGCGGGGCGACCGGTCAACCGCGGCGTGGTGGCCGGGGCAACGGTTCCCCGGCCTGACCAGTCGCCAGGTCGCGGGCGAGCGACACCTGGGAGAGCAGCACCGCACCCCACAGAACGAGGCCGACGCCCACCGCCTCCAGGATCAGCCACCAACCGGCCCGGACCTGCTCGTTGAAGAGCGTGACCCCCAGGGACAGGCTGATCAGCGCGTCCCCCAGGGTGAGCACCGGCTGGGAGGCGGTCAACGGCCCGGACTGCATGGCGTTCTCCATCATGAAGAGGGCCAGCACGCCGGTAAGGGCGAAGCCGTAGCTCTGCCAGGACGTGAAGAACTCGGCCGGGCCGCCGCGCTGCCAACTGTGCGTGGCGTCCTTGAGCAGCGCGGCGGTGAGCGCGTAGCCGACCGCGGTAGCCGCCCCGAAGCAGGCGGCGCGGACGCTGCCGGCCCCACGCCGCAACCCCGCGCCGACCGTCACACAGATCACCGAGACGCAGACGATCAGCGCGGGCACCCAACGACTCAACGGCGCGTGGTCGCGGCCACCCATGGGCGCGGCCGCGCCCAGCGCCGTCGCCAGCCCCAGGACCAGCAGCCCCACCCCGATCCAGCCCCGCCGCGAGATCCGTGCCGGCACCGGCCCGCGCAGCAACACCCGAGCAATGAGCAGCGCCAACGGGAGCTCCAGCACGAAGATCGGCTGGACCACCGACAGCGGGCCCATCAACAGCGCCAGGGCCTGGAACGCGGCGGCCGGCAACACCATCAGCATCCCCGCGAGCCACACCGCGCGGTGCAACAGATCGACGATCAGCCCGAACCGGAGCCGCGGGGAGACCGGCACGGTGCGCGCCGCGCGGCGCTGGAGCACGGTGGACAGCGCGTTGCTCACCGCCGCGAGCACCGCGAACACGACGGCCGCCCAGATCGCCACGCGCCCGCCTCTCCCTCGCCCGACGTCGACTCGACGCTAACCGGAGCCGGGCCGGGCCGCCCGGCACGGACCGGCCGGGGCCGGCGCCTGTCGTTCGTCCGCGTGACCGCCCGGCGCGTCGCTTGGCCCCCCGCGGCCCGTCCCCCACCGTGAGACCGTGCGTCGCATCTCGCCCCTCCTCACCACCGCACTGGCCGCCGCCTCCCTCGCCGCCGCCGGTTGCACCGCCGCCCCGGACTCCCCCTCGACCCCCGGCCCCGGCGGCTCGTCCCGGCGTACGGTCGCGCCCGGTCGCCCCTCACCGGTCCTGACACCGTGGCCGTTCCACGCGGACGCGGCCCAGGAGCCGCGGAGCTCCGCGAGCCGGTGGGAACATGTGGCGATCGGCTACCTAACGAAACCCTCCACGCACAGAGGGGATGGAAAGGAACGCCATGACGGCGCCTCACCACGCTCTTCCGCCCGGCCCGTCGCCTGGCGGTGCAACCTTGCCTGGGACCAGGGCACCAAGATGACCACACATCGGTCTGAGGTTCCCGACTTGTATTGGCTGTAGCGGTGCGCGGTCGGGTTGGCCGCTCGTCGCGTGCCGTAGGCCGCTGGGTCGGATGGCTCGTGAGGTTCCTGCCGCCCCTTGGGGCTGGCCCGCTCGGGTGTGCCGCCGGCCCGGTGTCCGGCCACGGTCTGACTGAACTTCTTCAACTCGGCCACTGATCGGGGGATGGTTGGTGGCCCGTAACAGGCGAGGCTCTCGGACTGTTGAGCGGGATGTCTCACGTCCC
>NZ_JBHVJX010000095.1:0-4060 GCF_042798755.1 Streptomyces sp. NPDC057743 | reverse complement strand
GTTCAAAAGCCTCCAGAACTTTCGATCTGTCCGCTTGTTTGAGGAACAACGCTTCTAAAACGCCCAGCAAATACAAACATAAGTCATCCTGGAATTCATGAGCGTATTCTTTGGCCTTTTCAAAACATTCTTGTCCTTCTGGTTTTTCATCTTTGGTGAAATGAATTAAAGCTAAATCATAATAAGCGCTTGTGATTTCTTTAGCTTTTGCCTTTTTGGCTGCTTTAATGGCCTCATGATAAAAAGGCACTGCCTGAAAGCTTCCAATTCTGCTATAACAGTGACCCATGTTCAATAACGCTTTTGTGATCATCGTCCAATTATCAATCTCTTGAGAGAGAGCCAATGCCTTGTGCAGATGGGGCAAAGCGCGATCATGCGCCAATAAATCATCATAATTTCCCGAAATAACAAAGTGGCATTGTATCTGGCGGACTTTGTATGTAACCTCCTTTTGATAAATTTCATCAGCAAGAGAGATATAATACATCGACATATGGGTTTGTTTCATGTGATAGAAGACTTCAGCCATCTTAAAGTAAAATTCAGCTTTTTCTATTTTGTCAGAAACTTTTGTTAATTTCTTCTCCGCTGCTCTATAAGACTTAATGGCTTTTATGTATTTTCCCTGCGAAAAGTAGTACATTCCGGTAAAAAACGAGCGATAGTATTCCAACAACCCCGAGAATTTTCTTCCCTGTCCCTCGATTTCTCTAAGGTAATCAGCAAGGCTCATCCTTTCCTCGTTTGGAAAAAGGTAGTCCAACATCAGCTGATGCCTCAAATCCATCATCTGATAGTACAATAGGGTGTCTTGATCCTCTTCCATTCTGTCTAAATCCTGCTCAATTTCGGCTTTCAACCGTTCCGCTTCTATCACATTCAGCTTCTGGATTTCGTTGTACCACGCATTGATTTTCATTCCCACAGATGAAGATGGTATGGTTTCCAATGAGCCTCATTCCTTCCTTCCCAACAAAAACCCTTTTTATGTTAAAGATTAACATAAAGATGCCCGCCAATAATCGCAGAAAATCTCTTAGAAAAAATGTTGCGTGACGCCGCAAACAAAAAAAACGCTCCTGCCAAAAAGCAAGAGCGCTAAAACAAAACATGTGAGCAGCTAAAATTATACAACTTTATTCAGCGATCAAAAAGCCTCGGAATTAGCTCTCTATATCCGCCCCGATCTCCTTCGCAAATTCAATCATTTTTTTCCGCCTGCTCTCAAACACCTCATCCAGTCTATCAAAACGCTCATTCATATTTTTTTCAAACTCACTCAGTTCCCTCTTCAACGCCACAGTCTCTGCTTTGATACCCGATCGCGTATCTCCCAAATCCTCTTTTATCTCATCCAAACCCTCTTTAATCATCTGGCCCAAATCCTCTAGTGCCTTCAGTACCTTTTCCTCTTCTGTCTTCACTTACTTCCACCTTTCCAAAAACCGAACGACCAGGAACCAGGTTAGGGATCCAAATCGACAAAAAGACGAACGACTAAAATCGCCGGCAGCTGCCTTTACCTCCCGATTCCCGAACATCGGCCCCGCTTTTTATTCCACGGTTCGATTGACAACGAGCCTCCGCACCCTCAAACTCCCAAAGGCAACCCCGCAGGGCGAAAACCGCCCTCCGGGGCCACCTCCGGCAGTTTGCATGAGAGTGCCTCTCATTGTAAATCGACTTTCGCGGCATAAACGCTTGTTTTCTCCCTGCAGCAGCCAGTCCTCCTCAAGACCTTGCCAGTTCGAGCGCTTTTTGTATGTATTCCTCTTCTGTAATTTCTCCATGAAACCGCCTTTTCAAAAGCTCTTCCTCTTCTTTTGTAAGCACTAAGCCTTCAAAATCAAGGGTTGCTCGTACATGTCTCATGGCTTTTTCGAAGTCAATTTCCCTTGTCATGATCCTTACTCTCCTTTATCCAATTGTATCACTTCAAGAGCAGGGCAGGCGGGCGAATGAAGTCGCCCATTGCCTGCCCCCGATGCGCAATGAACAGGGTGAGCCTCGTTACTCCTCCCTGTTCAAAGCCGCATCTTTTGCCTCGTTCCAGGTGCGCGACTCCCTGCCGGATTGTCTCGCAGCCCTCCACTTCAGCAAGCCATTTGTCCTCAATCGGAGCCTGCCCGATTTGCGGTAAATGGCATCCCAGCACCCCTGTGGGGTGTGAGAGGCGGAGCTAAAAGTGTCGGACACAATGTTTCCGACACACTCCGCAAAGGGGATGACACGTCCTCCCCCTTGACCCCCACAGTGCGACACTCTAAAATTGAGCTAAACACTCAATTTTAGGAGGTCGAAAAACCATGGTCGCCCGGCAAAAAGAATCCGTCCGACTCGACCCTGAAATTGTTTCGCTCGGTCGCAAGCTCGCGAAACAAGATTTCGGGTCTGAAAAGAAGTTTGGCCTTTTGATCGAGAACGCCATCAGGGCGTATCACGCTCGAAAAGTCCAACCTGTCGAAGCAAGCTCGCTGCTGTCCGCAACCGAGCAAGCTTTGATCGACAGGATTGAAAAACGCGTTCAAGACATGGGAAAGCAAACCGTTGAACGGATTGCTAACCTCACGGCAAAGTCATCATTCGAGACAGTCTACAGCTCCATCATTCTGGAACGAATATTTGACAGTCTCTTTAACAAAAGCAATCCAAAACAAAAGCGTGAAGAAATCCGCGGACTTGCCGCCAAGCGAATGCAGGGCCGTCTCGACAAGGAAGGCGCTGAAAAGATCAGCTCTCTCATTCAGGAAAACAAAGCACTAGAGTCTGAATGCAATCAGATCAGAGAGATGCTTGCCCAAATGGCAGCACAATACGAAGAGCTTCAGAAACTGCATGAGTCATTAAATCAAAAACACGAAAATCAAAAAGCCAACACCCAACATTATTACAACCGCGCAAGGCAGATCGATCAGGAAAAAGAGGAGTTAACCCGGCAGCTGCGCAATCAAGAAAAAGAAAACGCATCGCTGCAGAAGAAACTCCAGTTCCTTCTGGACAATTACAGCCGGTTTAAGTCAAACAGGAATTTGATTGAAGAATACGAGCAGGGGAGATACTGATGGTCGTTCATGTGAAATCGCTTGGTTTTGCCAGCCACCACAAAGGCGGCAAGCCGATCTCTCACATCAAAGAGCATATCAAGTACATAGAACTTGATCGTGATCATCACCGGACACCGCCGGAACTGTTCACGGCTACCCAGGACAACATCAAACGAATTGAATTTTTCCAAAAGCTGAACGAACAGCCAAAGGTCGGCGTGGTCGGCCATAAGCTCGTGATCTCGCTCAGCGAGGATGAAAAAGAGCGCTACGGGACCGATCTGAAGGAATTGGTCCGAGACACCATGAATCGTTTTGAAACCAAGTACAACGTTAAACTAGATTGGGTTTCCGCCGTCCATGATGATAAAGGGCATCCTCACGCGCATGTCGTCATTCGAGGCTATAACGAGGATGGAAAACAGGTCGGCCTGTATCCTTCCCACCTGAAAGACTTGCATCAATTCGCTGATCAGGAAAAGCTACGGCAGTTTGAGAGATCAAAAGACAGCGCCCGCAGTCGTGATTTTTTGAAAGAGCTAGAGGAAGAAAGAAAGCATGAACCAACGCTTGATCTACCCCTTGCATTGGAGCCGGAACATGCCGTCAAAAACAAAGCACGATCAAGAGATCAAGAAATGGAACGTTGAGACAGGCCCCGCGGCCTGTTTTTTTGTTTTTCTGGCTTGTAGCGTTGACTTTTCGAAATAGGAAGGCATTTACGAGATTCATAGCGAATGTTGTAGCGCATAAGGAAAAATCGAGGTGATCCGCTATGAACACCGATACAACCGCTACAAAACTTACTTCAAAAGACGTGTCCTCCCGCCTTGGCATAGAGACCGTCACAGTCCGCAAATATTCAAAGCTGCTCGAGTCTCACGGCTATTTTTTCGAGCGCGACACCAAGGGCTGGCGACTCTACAACAAAGATGATTTATCCGCTATAGAGTATCTCTACAACATGAACAAATTGGACGGCCAATCCCTCCAAAAAGCAGCTGAACACATAG
>NZ_JBHVJX010000094.1:0-4324 GCF_042798755.1 Streptomyces sp. NPDC057743 | reverse complement strand
AGGCGGACGTCGAGCACCGCCACGTCGGGTCGCAGCGCCGGTCCCCGAGCCAGCGCGTGGTCCGCCGTCCCGGCGTCCCCCACCACCTCGATGTCCGGCTCGGCTCCCAGCAGATCCTGAAGGCCCCGCCGTACGACCTCGTGGTCGTCGACGAGGAAGACCCGGATCGGACACCGAGGTGAGAACGAAGCCGCCTGGCTCATCATGCCTCCCGCTTCCACGCCGTCCCTCAGCCCATCGTGCCCCTCGTCCATGGAGGTCGCGCCCCGGACGGTATACCAGGGCCGAACGGGACCCGACCCGGTCGATCTCCGCGCGCTCCGGCCCCCGTTCCGGGACTGTTCGGCCCTCTGCTGCCAGGACCGGGGGTGGCACGCTCGGAGCAGCAGCGGAAAGGGGTGCACGATGCCTGTGCCGAAGCCTCGCCCTCCGTGGCGGGACCGCCCCATCCGTCGGGGTACGGACGTGGCGCAGTCCTGGATGGCTCTGCTCGCCGGACTCCTGGCCCTCGTGCTCGTGCCGATATCCGGGGTGGCGACGGGGCGGGCGGTCACCGCGGCGGTGTACCAGCAGCACGCGCAGTGGCACCGCACCAGCGCCACGGTGCTCCAACAGCCCTCCGGTCCGGTCGGCATCGACACCGGAAACAGCGCCGGAGGCCAGGTCTACGCAAAGGTCCGGTGGGTGACCCAAAACCACGTCCTGCACACGGGGGAAACGGCCACGGCATCCGATGCGCGCGTCGGAGACCGGACGTCGGTGTGGTTGGACCGACACGGAGCGCTCGTACGGGACCCCGGCAGCCCGACCGACATCACGGCCATGGGCGTGGTGGCCGGCATCACGACCGCGTGCGGCACCGGGCTGCTGGTCCTCGGCGCGGAGCGGGTCGGCGTATACCTGCTGGACCGCAGGCGCTACGCCCAGTGGGATCGTGACTGGCGAGAACTGGACGCCCAGTGGCGGCACCACCATCAATGATCTCCGCAGCCCACTCCGTCCGTGTGGCGACGACCGGATCGTCGACGCCCGTTCGTCACTCCGGGATGCCGCCGGCTCCAGGATCGGGTCACTCGTCTGGCAGGACCGTTCGGCCCTATCGCGTCCGGGTTCCCCGCAGTTACCCGGAACCGCACGGTCGGTCGTGTGCGCGCCCTCAGATGCAGACGTACCGGAAAGGACCGAGCGGGGCACCGTCGCGGAGGTTGCGAAAGGTCGCAAGGGCGAATCCCACTACGAGGTGCGACGCACGACGGCGATCACGGTGGCGGCCAACACCGCGGTGGAGCACTCCCCGGTGCGGCCGCCCCCGCCACGGCCTGGGCGTTCCGGTGGTGGAATCGCCGCCTGCAGATCCGGCGTTGGCGGCCGGCGTCCTTCTCTGCGGTCGGGGCGCCCTGTCCGCGTTGCTCGTGCTATGTGACCTGCCGCCGGAGGCCGCGATCGGGGGCGCTGGCGTAGCGCCATCTGCTGCTGGGCCTTCCAACCGGCCGGCTGGGCACGCTGAATCGGCGTCACTCCGGTCACTCATCGAGCCCGGCGGAGCGTTCTCCTGTCCTGCTGGGCTGGCGGCACTGCCCCGGCGGGGAGCTGAGCACGTCACGACCGCGGCCTGCGGCGTGTGCGACGTTGCCCAACCGGGGTGCCAGGGCCGGCCGTTGCCTACGTCGCCCGAGCACCAGCAGGTCGGCGTCGGCTGCCTGGTGCACCAGGGCCCCGGCGGGGCTCTCCAGGCGTACGGCGTCGGCTACCTGTACGCCGGTGAACCTCCGGCGCCACGGGCGCAGCGCCTCGTCCAGTTCCTTCCGGGCGTCCGCCGTGATCTGCCTGATGGCGCCGGAGTCCATCGCCCACGGCACGTACGCCGCCACCGGCAGGCTCCGTCCGTGAACGGCGTGCAGGACTGGAGGCGGGCGACGGCTGCCTCGTTCGCATCATCCAGGCCGGCCGCGGCGGCCGGGCGCCGAGCGTGGTCCCAGGTGAAGTCCGCGAACGGGGCGTTCACCAGTGGCAGGTGGACCCAGATGGCGGTGATCCAGCCGCCAGTGGTGCGGACGAGGACGCGGGAGAGGTCATGGGGAGCGTAGGGCACTTCCCACAGCCCCGCTTGGCCGCGTGGCCGGAGTGCTACCGCCGCCACGGCCCCAACTCGGCGGTGTCGTAGGTGCGGTGGCCGATGCGGATGCCGTAGTCGTTGACGGCCCGCCAGGTCACCGGCAGCAGCTCCAGGTCGTCCTCCCCGCGCGGCAGCAGCGGCAGGTAACCAGCCGCCGCGACCAGGGAGGCGTACGTGTCGTTTGGCGACATCGCCTTCCCCGACCTAAACGGGTCGCGCAGGTCGAACTCCGTGCGGCGTTCCACGGGGCTGTCCCCGCCCGTGCCCGCTCGGCCTGGATGAGCCTCAATCGGAACGCGGTGCGGGATGCGGCCGGACGACCGCCAAGGGGCACTGGGAGAACTGCAACAGTTGGTGGCTGACCGAGCCCAGTGCCAGGCCGCGGAAGCCGCCACGGCCGCGGGAACCGACGACCAGCAGGTCCGCCCGGTCCGACGCACGGGCCAGCGCGAGCATCGGGTCCTCCTCAGGCAGGTCCTTCACCACCTCCACCTCGGGGTACCGCCGAGCCAGCGGAGCAAGCCACTTCGCCAGATCTTCCCGGTGCCTTGTGGCCGCTTCGTCCAGCGCGCCACCGGTCGTCATGGCGTGCAGCCCCGGACGTATCCAGGCATGCACCGCCTGTAGCGGGATACCGCGCAGGGACGCCTGCTCGAAGGCGTACGCCAGAGCGGCGTCCGAGTGCGCCGAGCCATCCGTGCCCACCACGATGCGGTTGTGGCCGGTGGTGAGCTGGTTGACGACGACTACGGGGCACGCTGCATGTCCGACGACCTGCAACGCCACCGAGCCCAGCAGCAGGCTCCCGAAACCGCCCGTGCCCCTGGTGCCGACCACGAGCGTGTGGGCGTGCTCCGACTCGGAGAGCAGCGCGGCAGGCGGAGCCCCAGTGGGTAGTGCGGAGGTCACTTTCAGGTCCGGATGCGCCTCCTCGGCGATCATGGTTGCCTCGGCAACCACCCCCTTGTCGCGTTGGCCCAGTTCCCCGGCATGTCCTTCAGCGGTGACGGCGTATTCGTGAGCCGGGGACAGCACGTGCACGATGCGCAGTGCACGACCCCGTGATGCGGCCTCGTGGACCGCCCATATCAGGGCCCGCAAACTGCGCCCAGAACCGTCGACCCCGACGACGATCGGTCCGGTCATCACTACTCCCTCGTGTGAGAAGCCGAAGTTCGGCGAGCGCCTGGTCTGCCCAGGCACAGCCCTTTTCGGCCTGGAGACGAGCTCGCCTTCCCCGCCAGGCTCCTGCGTTCGAACTGCGGGGGAGGCAGTGAACGAACCTCCCTCTCCTCACGGTTGTCGAGATCGGACATTCATGCTTGGGCCCTCCGGCCCTGCGCCGGGAGTCGACCAGATCGGATTCGGGTCCCGTCCGACCGCACAGGCGACAACGGGTGCCTTTCGGCGAGGCACGGTTGAGCGTCAGCATCGAAAACTCCCGCTCGTATGATGGGGCAGGCCCGCAGCATGTTGCGGGCGCTGGCCTTCGACCGGGGTGGGCCGCCCGGTCTGAGCGTCTCACGCCTGGATCGTGCTCTGACGATGTTCGAAGAACCTCCCGCTGCCACGCTGGTGCTCGGCCGCCTCGAACAGGATCGGGCGGAGTACACCCTCGGCTGGAGCAACGCCGGACACCTGTCACCGCTGCTGATCGACGCGGACGGGAGCACCCGCTGCCTGGTGCCCCCGCGCCACGGAATCCCGGTGGGCATCGACGCGTCCGTGCCCCGGTTCACCCACGAGCACCCACTGCCGCCCGCCGGCACCCCGCTGCTGTTCACTGACGGGTTGGTCGAGCGCCGTGACCAGGACATCGACTCTGGACGGGACGACCTGGCCGGACGAGCGAGCCGCCTGGCCACGACCCCGCTGGAGGAGTTGTGCGATGCGCTGGTCACTTGCGGCGACCGGACGTGCTCCTGGCGGACACAGTGAATCTTGGTCGTGACTCCTCCTACCAGGAGTCTTCTTGCGTTGCCGAGCCGCCCAACTGACGGACGGTGCCACCAGGTTGGAAATCAACCAAGGGAAATCGTCAAAAGGCGACGACACGGCGACCGGCGCAGACTGATGGTTATTCAGGCGGGGAGGGGCGCCGTCCAGATGAGGTGGGTTCCGCCGTCCTTTGGTGTGTTGATGGTCAGGGATCCGCCGAGTTCCTCGGCTCGTTGGGCGAGGTTGTGTAGGCCGCTGCGGCGGTTGGTG
>NZ_JBHVJX010000093.1:0-4406 GCF_042798755.1 Streptomyces sp. NPDC057743 | reverse complement strand
GCCTCTGAGCTGGGAAGTTCTTGGATGTGGGAAACATTATTCGCGTTGTACCTAGAAGGGCCGTCCGCCAGGCCGCCAGAGGCGGCCCGGCTGCCCCTCCTGCCTTCGGCCCGGGGCTGCCGGGAGACCTGGCGACCGGCCGTGGCCGTGAGGGTCCTGCGGACCTGTTCCGTGATCAGCTCTTCGGCCTCGATCACACCGGCCTGGTCGTCTCGACCGGTGTCGGCGGTCTGCCCTACGCTGTCCATGGACGTTCTCCGTTCGTGCTGTCAGAGGCGGGGCGGAGACCAAGGGGCCCGAAGCGTCACCAGCGCTTTCGGGCCCCCTTTGCGTCTCTCGTGCGATCCTGTCCTCAGTGGCCGACCGGCGTGATACGAACACGCCGGGCGGTCACTTCGCGTTCTGCTGGCCCATCAGGCTCTTGATGACGAGCCAGCCGATGGCCGCCGAGATGGCTGCGATCCCGACCGCCACCGCGACGACGGCGACGGCCAGGAGGAGGGCGACGACCAGGACCCCGGCCCCGGCCCCGGCGATGAGCTGTCCGGAGTGCTGACGGAGCCAGGAGGGCGCGGGGGCAGCCTGCTGGACCACGACGTAGGCCGGGGGCTGCTGGAGGCTCTGAGGGGCGCTGAGGGCCTGTCCGGGGCCGATGTGGATCGGGGTCGGGGTGTAGACGGGCGGGGGCTCGTACGCGGTCATGACGCCTTCCTCCTACGGGTCGTCTTCGGGGCTTCCTTCTGGAGCGGCACGGTTGTGCCGGCCGAATCGGCGGAGACGTCTCGGACGGTGGGGGCAGCCGCGGGAATGACGTCGGCGCGGTAGCCGATGGACGCGGCGACGAGCTGGAGCATGGCGGCCTCGTCGATGTCGCCCACCCGGACGCGGTCGTAGCGGCCGGAGAGTCCGGGCACCCCGGTGACGACGCAGACCCCGGCGAAGCGTTCCTTGTCGATCAGGGTCGTGGGCTGGTTCTCCTCGTCCTTGCGGATGCCGTTGCCCAGCGCGGCCTCTGCCCCGTCGATGGTGAAGGTGGCGAAGCAGACGCCGACTTCGAGGTTGTCGCGGACGGCGGTCGGGATCGCGTCCGAGGTCTGCTTCTGGGTGCCGACGACGGGGATCACGCCGAGGCCGCGACCTTCCTTGGCGACCGTCCGCATGAGCCGCTGGTTGGCCTCGATGAGTTCCTTGTCCTTGCCCTTGAGCCCGGCCGCGTCGATGTAGTTGTGGCACTCGTCCATGAGCACCAGGACCAGCGGGATCGTGACGGTCGGTCCGGCCTTCCAGAACTTGTGCGTCCCTCGTTCGGCCACGAGCTGTGAGGGCCGGTCCTTGATCAGCCGGACGAGTTCGGTCAGGCGCTGATGGGCGGTCTCGGGGTTGTCCCCGACGATGAACATGGCCCGCTGGCCGACCTCTCCCCAGTCGCCGTATCGGGGGTCGCTGGTCTTGCCGTCGAACACGGCGAACTGGACCTCGGGCCGCCGAGCGAGGGAGGCGAACCAGCCGAGCATGAGCATGGTTTTGCCGTAGCCCGGCATGCCGGCCACCTTGATGCCGGACAGCTCTCGGAGCGGGATGACGAGGTCGCGGGCCCAGGGGTTGCGGCCGAGCGGGAGCACCCAGTCGTCCCCGGCCGGGAAGGCGTACGGGAAGTGCTCGTCCAGCGGGTTGCCGACGAGGCCGCGAAGCTCGACCACACCGGGGGCGACGCGCTGGACCTCGACCGTCTGGCAGCCCCAGGAGTCGGCCAGCCACCCGGCTGCCTTCTCGTACTCCTCGATGCCGACCTTCGGGATCGTGGCGGCGCGGACCCGGATGCCCCAGGGCTCGGGGTAGACCCGGATCTTCGGGACGACGGTGATCGGCTTGACCGGCTTGCCGTCCATGCCCTTGCGGCCCTTGGTGTTCTCGTCCACGCGGGCGAGGCCGAGGTTGGGGGCGAGGCGCTTCCACCGGAGCGAGATCCGCCAGGCGTGCCGCATCCGGCGCCGCTGGAGCGGGGTTGCGCGGAGGTAGCGGTAGGTGGTGATCAGGAGCCGAGCGGCCCCCCAGCCGACCAGGGCCACGAGGGCAACCAGGGCGATCAGGGGGGCCGCGTTCAGCCCGTCCAAGACGGAGGAGGTCACGGTCAGCCCTCCGACTTCCGGCCGGACGGGACGGCGGAGATGGCGCGGACCTCGTCGGCCTGGTACCAGGCCGTGCCGCCCACGATCCGCTCGTTGCCGTTCTTGTCGGTCCGCTTCTCGGCGGGGCTGACGCCCACACGGAAGCCGACGAGCTCGACGGGGGTCGGGCCGCCGAGGGTCTGGGCGGGGTCCTGGTGGGACGCGATGCCGATCTTGAGGATCTCGTTCTCGACGCGGCCGAACTGCTGGAAGGTGGCGACGACCTGGACCTCCCACTTCGGGATGCCGTCCTTGGTCGTGTCCTGCTTGTCGTTGTTGCCGAAGACGGTCTTCGGGGAGCTGCTGAGGAACATCAGCATGTTGAAGCTCTTGGCCTGGTCAACGAAGAAGATCGCGGGCATGGGGGCCTCTTTCTGACGTGTCGTCATGTGACGAGTGGGTGACTACGTGCTGTGCTGTGCTCTACCCTGAACCCAGTCAACGGGGATTGTCAACTGGTTTGTGGATTGCATGGAGGAGTTCCCTATGTCGGCCGTACCGAAGAAGACTGCTGATCAGGCCAAACGGCAGCTCGAACGTCTCCGGGACCTGGCGGTGTACGGGCTGACGGCGGATCAGGCGAACCGGCCGGACGCGGCGGAGTGGTACCGGACGATCCTCCGTGCTGCCTCTGACATCCGGGAGGAGAGTCGATCACTGGAACGAACCCTGTCGGATGAGGCCCTGGAATCCAAGTGCCTTTCTCCGACTGAGGTTTCGCGGGCGGCGAAGGTCTCGACTGCGGCCCTGTACAAGCGGAGGAAACAGGATGGCTGATGAAAGTCAATTAGGCCCCCGTCCGAATTGGGCGGGGGCCTTTTTGGTGGGACCGGGCCTGAGAAAGTCTTTACCGAAAGCTGATCAGCGGGGCCCCTCCGGGATCAAGAAAAGGGGCCGAGTGCCCACTTACGCGGTGAGGGCTTTCCAGCCCTCTCCATTGGTACAAGTGTAATGGCCCCTTTTCATGATCCCGCCCCGCAGATCACCTTTCGGCAAACACTTTCCCAACCCCTAGGAAGTTGGTCATCCTGCGGGAGCGTCGGGGCCCTTCTCGTAGACCAGGTGGTAGGCAGTCAGAAGGTTGACCAGCTCTGCGAATCCGCCGTTCTCGGCAGCGTCGAGGATGGCGGCCTGGAGGCCCGGCACCCGTCGCATGGCCCGGAGCGATTCGGCCGGCAGAAGTGCCCACGTCTCCCCGCCGACCTCTTCGGCCGCGACCTCTTCGTCGGTCAACTCCGGTTCGTCATCGAGGAGTTGGGCCCGCAGGCCGCGTGACCATGTGATCGCTCGTCGCCGGAAGGTCGCCTTCTCGTACTCGTGCCAGACCGGGACGACGGCGGCGTCTCCGGTGACGCGCAGGTATTCCAGCATCTCGAACGGGGCGAGGGTTCCGAGGCGTCCGGCCTTCATGTCGCCACGGGCCATTTCGTTGCCGAGGTGGCCTTTGCCTTCCTGGACCTTGGCGATATATTCACCTGCCTCTTCCGGGGTGGTGACCTTGGACCAGTTGACACCGTGTTCCTTGCTCGGCTCGTATCCCTTCTTCTTCATCCAGGCCCGCCAAACCTTGTCCCACCGGTGAATTGCGTAGGCGAGTTCGGGGCCGGTTTCCTCGTTGAGGAGGAGGACGACATGCAGGTGCGGATGCCAGCCGTTGCGGGTTCCGTAGGTGATTTCGAGCGAGCGGATATTGCCCCGGACTCCGAGCCGGTCGCGTTCTCCGAACACTCCCCGCTTCGGGTCACCGGCCCAGGCCCGGCCGGACATGAGCTGACGCCATCCGTTGGCGACCGCGTCGAAGAGGTCGGCAAGATCGTGATGCTTCTTGTGACGGGCCGTCAGGGTGACCATCCAGGCCGTTCCGCCGTCGGCCATGTGCCGGGCGACGGCGCGTGCGATCTCGTCGGCGCGGGTGGCCCGGATCTTGGCCGAGCACACCGGGCAGGCCCAGATGGAGCCGCAGGAGCAGAAGCCGGACCAGTGGGCGACGCCAGCGTTGACGACGACCGCCGCCAGGCCGTCGCCGACGTTCCCGTTGGTGGTCCGGCCGCACTTCTTGACGCGCGGGATCGTGGTGATCCCCCAGAGGACTTGCCGCTGTGCGAAGCGCTTCCCACGGCGATCCTGCCGAACGGCCGATTCGGCCTCTGAGCTGGGAAGTTCTTGGATGTGGGAAACATTATTCGCGTTGTACCTAGAAGGGCCGTCCGCCAGGCCGCCAGAGGCGGCCCGGCTGCC
>NZ_JBHVJX010000092.1:0-4517 GCF_042798755.1 Streptomyces sp. NPDC057743 | reverse complement strand
CGGTTGGTGTTGCGGGAGGCGGTTGCCGAGCAGTTGCGTTCGGCTGCTCGGGGTGCGGGGTCGTTGTTTGATGTGGCGTGGCGCGCGGTGGAAGGGAGCAGCGCTTCGTCGGAGTCGGCGGGTTGGGTTGGGTTGGGCCAACTCGACGGGCCTGGTGGGCGGTTCGCGTCCATCGATGCGTTGACCGATGCCGTCGAGGCGGGGATGGATGCCCCGGAGGTTGTGGCTGTCGCCATCGAGGATGTCTCTTCTGGCCGCTCGGGTGTTGTTGGGGCGTTGGGGTTGGTGCAGGCGTGGCTTGGTGAGGAGCGGTTGGCGCAGTCGCGGTTGGTGGTGGTGACGCGAGGTGCGGTGGGCGTTCGGGCGGAGGATTCTGTCGAAGGGGTGGCGCAGGCTGGCGCGTGGGGGTTGGTGCGTTCTGCGCAGGCGGAGCACCCGGGCCGGTTCGCGCTGCTGGACGTCGAGGACATCAACGAAATTGGCTCGGCGGTACCGAAAATGCTCGCCGACGAGCCTCAGGTAGCGGTGCGGGCCGGTGAGATGTTCGCGCCGCGGCTGCGTCGTATGCCCGAGCCGCGAAGTGCGGTGTCTGGGGAGATGTGGGCCTCGGACGGCACGGTGTTGATCACTGGTGGCACCGGGACGTTGGGTGGTTTGGTTGCCCGGCATCTGGTCTCTCGCCATGGTGTGCGGCATCTGCTTCTGCTCAGCCGTCGGGGTATGGACGCTCCAGGGGCCGGCGAACTGGCCGCAGAACTCACGCAGTTGGGTGCTCAGGTGCGTGTGGCGGCCTGCGACGCCGCCGATCGTGAGGCGTTGGCGGGCGTCCTGGCCGAGATCCCCGAGGACCGGCCGTTGCGCGGTGTGGTTCATACCGCGGGTGTGTTGGACGACGGTGTCGTTGAGTCGTTGACGTCGGAGCGGGTGCGTGCCGTGTTGCGGCCGAAGGTGGATGCGGCGTGGAACTTGCATCAGCTCACCCGTGACTGTGACCTCTCCGCCTTCGTACTGTTCTCGTCCGCGGCCGGGATCTTCGGCGGCGCCGGGCAGGGGAACTACGCGGCGGCCAACACGTATCTGGATGCCCTGGCGCAGCATCGACGGGCCCAGGGCCTGCCGGCGATGTCCATGGCGTGGGGTCTGTGGGAGCAGGCCAGCGGCATGACTGGCCACCTGGACGACGGGGACAAGGGGCGGCTCAACCGCGGTGGGACCGGCGTCCTGACCTCGGAGCAGGGGCTTGAGCTGTTTGATGCCGCCCTTGATGCCGATCGCGGGGTCGTGGTGCCGGTTCCGTTGGATCTGGCTGCTGTTCGGGCCAGCGCGGCGTCGGTCGGGGTCCCGCCGGTGTTGCGTGAGCTGGTGCGGGTTCCGGTGCGGCGTGCGGTGCGTGGGAGGGAGGTGGAGGTCTCCGATTTTGCGGCCCGGTTGGCGCGGCTGGATGCGGCGGAGCAGTTGCGGGACGTGTTGGAGATGGCGCTTCGGCACATTGCCCAGGTGCTGGGTCACGCCTCGGCGTCGGACGTCGAACCCACCCGTCCGTTCAAGGACTTGGGTTTCGATTCGTTGACCGCCGTGGAGCTGCGGAACCGTCTGAATGCGGCGACGGGGTTGAGGCTGCCGGCGACGTTGGTCTTCGACTATCCGACCCCGGTCGTCCTGGCGGAATTCGTCCGGGACGAGGTCACGGGGCGCGGGCAGCAGTCGACCGGAAGCGCCAACCCGACGACGGCGGTGACCACTTCCACTTCCACGAACGAACCCATCGCCATCGTCGGCATGGCCTGCCGCTACCCCGGCGGCGTGACCACCCCGGACCAGCTGTGGGACCTGGTGGCCTCCGGCGGGGACGGCATCTCGGGCTTCCCCACCGACCGTGGTTGGGACCTGGAGGCACTGTTCGACGTCGACTCGGGGAAGACCGGCACGTCGTACGCACGGGAGGGCGGCTTCCTGCATGACGCGGCCGACTTCGACCCGGCGTTCTTCGGGATCTCGCCGCGCGAGGCGTTGGCGATGGACCCGCAGCAGCGGCTGCTGTTGGAGACCTCCTGGGAGGCGATCGAGCGGGCGGGCATCGACCCCGGTTCGCTCCGCGGCAGCAAGACCGGCGTCTTCGCCGGCGTCATGTACCACGACTACGCGACCCGCCTGATGGCCTCCGGCGAGGACCTCCGCAGCCTGGAGGGGTACATCGGCAACGGCACCTCCGGCAGTGTGCTGTCCGGCCGGGTGTCCTACGTCTTCGGCTTCGAGGGACCGGCGGTCACGGTGGACACCGCCTGCTCGTCCTCGCTCGTCGCCACGCACCTCGCGGTACAGGCACTGCGCAGCGGAGAGACCTCGCTGGCGCTGGCCGGTGGCGTGACGGTGATGGCCCACCCCTCGCTGTTCAGCGAGTTCTCGCGGCAGAACGGACTGGCCGCGGACGGGCGTTGCAAGTCCTTCGCCGATGCCGCCGACGGCGCGGGCTTCTCCGAGGGCGTCGGGATGGTGCTGCTGGAACGGCTGTCGGACGCGCGGCGCAACGGGCACCGGGTCCTGGCAGTGGTCCGGGGCTCGGCGGTGAACCAGGACGGCGCCTCCAACGGCCTGACGGCGCCTAACGGACCCTCCCAACAGCGGGTGATCCGGCAGGCGTTGGCGAACGCGGGCTTGTCCGCGACCGACGTTGATGTCGTGGAGGCGCACGGCACGGGTACGTCGCTGGGCGACCCGATCGAGGCCCAGGCGCTGCTGGCGACGTACGGGCAGGAGCGGGACGCCGAGCGTCCCTTGCTGTTGGGGTCGATCAAGTCCAACATCGGGCACACCCAGGCCGCCGCCGGCGTCGCCGGCATCATCAAGATGGTGCAGGCCATGCGGCATGCGGTGCTGCCGAGGACGCTGCACGTCGACGCGCCGTCGACGCATGTCGACTGGTCCGTGGGCGCGGTGGAACTGCTGACCGAGGACCGTCAGTGGGACGCTACGGGCCGGACGCGGCGGGCGGCGGTCTCGTCGTTCGGGATCAGCGGCACCAACGCGCATCTGATCGTGGAACAGGCGCCGGCCGATGTCGCCGCCGAGCCGTCGCACCCCGAGACGGCCCCGGACGCGACCGGGCTCGCGACGTGGATCGTGTCGGCCCCCTCCGAGGCCGGCCTGCGCGCCCAGGCACGGAGCCTGGGCAGCTATCTGGCCGAACGTCCGGAACTGTCACCGGCTGACGTTGGCTTCTCGCTGGCGACGACCCGAGCCGGCTTCGAACACCGCGTGGCCGTGGTCGGCACGGATCGCGAAACGCTGATGGCGGGGCTGGCGACGGTCGCGGACGGCCGGCCGGGCGCGGGAGTGGTCCGCGGCCAGGCACGCGCCGCCGGCGGCCGGATCGGGTTCCTGTTCTCGGGCCAGGGCTCCCAACGTCTGGGCATGGGACGGGAGTTGTATGCCCGTTTCCCGGTGTTTGCCGAGACTTTCGACGCGGTGGTGGGTGAGCTTGAGCGCGCGTTGGGCTCCTCCCTGCGTGGGGTGCTGTGGGGCGAGGACGAGGCCGAGCTGAATCGGACTGTTCACGCCCAGACGGGGTTGTTTGCGGTTGAGGTGGCGCTGTTCCGGTTGCTGGAGTCCTTCGGTGTCGTCCCGGATGTGTTGATCGGCCACTCGATTGGTGAGTTGGCGGCGGCGCATGTGGCGGGTGTGCTGTCGTTGGAGGATGCCTGCACGTTGGTTGCTGCCCGCGGTCGGTTGATGCAGGCGCTGCCTGAGGGCGGCGCGATGCTCGCCGTCCAGGCCCGCGAGGACGAGATCGCTGACCTGCTCGGCGAGTCGGTGTCGTTGGCTGCCGTCAATGGGCCGGATTCCGTGGTGGTGTCTGGTGACGTTGACGCCGTCGAGGCCGTGCGGGAATGGGCCGAGGCGAACGGTCGGAAGTCGAGCCGGCTGCGGGTCTCGCATGCGTTCCACTCCCACCGCATGGACGGCATGCTGGACGAATTCGCCGCCGTTGCCGAGCAGTTGACGTACGAGGCGCCGCGGATTCCGGTGATTTCGACGCTGACGGGCGAGGTCGCTTCCGGGGACGAGGTGTGTTCGGCGGCGTACTGGGTGCGGCAGGTGCGCGAGGCCGTGCGCTTCGCGGATGCGGTGCGTGCGGCGGCGGATTCCGGGGTGCGCCGGTTTGTCGAGGTCGGCCCGGACGGTGTTCTCACCGCGCTGGCCTCGGCGACGGTCGCCGAGAGCGAGGTCGAGGCGGTGTGCGTCGCGACGCAGCGCGCTGACCGAGACTCGGAACACACCTTCCTCACCGGGCTCGCCGAGCTTCATGTGCATGGCTGCCGGGTCGATGTGGAGGCCCTGTCCGCCGGCGGACGACGCATTGAGCTGCCGACGTATGCCTTCCAGCGGGAGCGGTACTGGCCCAGGCCGGCTACTCGGACCTCGGGTGATGTGCGGGGGCTGGGGTTGGGTTCTGCCGGTCACCCGTTGTTGGGTGCGGCGGTGGCGTTGGCGGATTCGGATCGGGTGGTGTTGACGGG
>NZ_JBHVJX010000091.1:0-4538 GCF_042798755.1 Streptomyces sp. NPDC057743 | reverse complement strand
CCGCCGAAGCCCACCGCAAATGGAACAACACCACCGCCACAGCAACGACTTGACCTGCACCAACACCCCATCAACCAAGAACTACAGCTGCCGTGACGGAGCAGGTCCGTCTTTCGGTCACGCTCAAAGGGGGAGCGTTATGTCGGCTCCGCAGGCGGGGAGCTTGGCTGCGGGGGCGTGGAGAAGGTCATTGCGCGCTGTGTGATTTCCAGTGTGGGTAGTCGATGCTCCAGTCGGCGTAGCCGTTGCCTGGGCCGCCGAGGTCGGTGGTGGCCTCTTTGCCTGTGATGGTGAGGAGGTCACCGAGGAGGGTGTTGTCGAAGAGCCATTGGGCGCCGCTGGGAGTCATCCCGATGCAGCCGGCGCTTCGGTTGTGGACGCCGACGTTGGCCTGGGCCTCGGGAAGGGCTTGGTGTAGGTAGCCGCCGGTGTCGGTGAAGCGCATGCCCCAATTGACGAGGACGTCGTAGTGTTTAGGGCCGCCGACGGAGGCGGATGTCATGTGGACGGTCTTCTCGCGAGACTTGATCGCGAAGGTGCCTGGTCGCGAGGCGCGGCCTGGTACGGGTTCGCCACCAGATACGGGGATCTGGCGGATCGGTTTGCCGTTTTGCCGGATGGTGAGCGTCTTGGTGTCAAGGTTCGCGATCAGCTGCTGGTCGCGGCCTATGGTGAAGCTGCGGTCCACGGGGTGTGTGAAGTGGGCGCCTCCGGGGTCCACGGTGGTGAGGTCGCCTTTGACCTGCACTGTGGTGAGCGGGGTCCAAGGTCTCTTGGGGCGCCAGTCCAGTCGCTCGCGCCCGGACGGCGTGGAGATCCATCCCCAGGATCCCTCGGTCGCCGGTAGGGCTGTCACGGTCAGGGTTTTTTCGACGGTTGCTTTGTTCTTCACTGGTCGTTCGAACTCCAGTGACACTGGCTGCCCGGTTCCCACGATGGCGTTCTGCGCGGGAGCGAGTTCGAAGCCGAGCAGGGGGCCGGAGGTGACCTTCGCGTGTGCGGTGGGCGAGGAGGAGGTGGTGGGTCTACTGCCCGAGGAGGAGGCTGTGTTGCTGTTCGGCGCGCCGATGAACGGGTGGGAGCAGGCTGTCGCCAGCAAGATTCCCGAACCGGTGAGGGCCGCCACTGTCCGTACGTGGTGTGTCCCGCGTCGACGGGGGGAACCGGCACGGTGTGCAAGGTGGCAGGGGGAGTGCACGGGTGAGTTCCTCTCCTGGTGGGAACGGGTAGGAGCGTGGGGCTCATGTGGGCGGTGGTGCTTGTGTGGCGTCCTGGCGGCCCGGGGAGATGGTGCCTGCCGGTTCCGTCGAGGGCAGTGTTGGGTACTGGGCCGGCCTCTGGGTGCGTTGGAAGGTTGCGCAGGCCGGTAGATCGCACCGTGGCCAAGTGGCTCAAGGACGGCCTCTCCACCTGTCGGTAGTGGTGGCTGCTGTCGGTGCCAACTCGGGTTGCTTTAGATAGACTTGCGGTGTGGGTATGACGGGTGGTCGCGTTGCCACACGAGGTCATTTCAGTGGTGGTCGTGAGGGTGAGGATGGCTGCGGCGGCTGACGTGAATGTGTTGGGGGTGCGGCATGGGATCTGTCATCGCGTGAGGCGGAAGATCGCTTGTCCGATGGGTTGGCCGGAGGGGCTTGTTCGACTTCTTGCGTGTGGCGGTGAGTTCGGCTTCCTGGCGCCGTCTGAGGGGTGTGGCGGTAGGGGTCCGGTGCCTGGTGTCTCTGTGCGCACGGGCGTGAGGCCAGCTGCGCCCAGACGTCGACGAGGGTGTGTTCGTGGGTGGCTGTGACGTCGTGGCTGCAGTCGGGAAGGCGGGTGAGAGCCGCCAAACTTCATCTTCGCCGCGGTGGTGAGCTGCAGTTTCCCCTTTCCGCAGGGTCTTGCCGGGTAGGCGTCGTGTGGTGGTGTCCGGGTCGGTGTCGGCGGCGTTGGTGGTGCTCAGATGTATGGAGCCGTTGGCGTGGCGACTGGCGGGGGTTGCCCTCACGCTGCCGTGAACCGTGGGTAGTTGCCTGGTCGTTTGGTGCGTGGGGCGTCAGTGCGTGATGGCGCTGAGGCGAAGCCGGTCGTGCAGGGTGCGAGGTGGAGTGTGGGCGGAGGTAGACGGTGTGTGGTTCCGGTCACCTTCAGCGGTGGTGAACACCCTCGTAGCCGAGGCTCGGCCCTTTTCCTCACTGTGGTGTGCGGTAGGAGGGGGAAGGGCGTGAGCGTCCGCTTCTCAGGCGGAGGGGTTTCGCGCGGGGCTGTGTACGGGGCTGGCGAAAGGGGCGTTGAGGCGATGCGTACGCTCTTGGGGACGTTTCCTCTGTAGGAGGGTGCGGGTGCGGTATCTGCGGGGAACGGCTGTCTTTTCGCCTGTGGGCGGTCAGGAGCAGTGCGGCGGTGAGGAGACTGGCGGGGCCGATGAGGTGCCCGGCCCATGCCGTGAGGGCGGTGAAGGCTAGGACGCTAGGGTGGGTGAGCGCAGTGAGCCAGGGAGGGGGTGTCCTGCGGCGGATTTTCTGAGCGAGGGCATCGCACTCGTCTTTGAGGAGGTTGTGGGCGAGGGAGTTGGGGGGCAGGTTCTTCAGCGCGTGGCTTCTGAACAGAAGTTGGGCGACAAGGGGGTCGATGTCGTCGGTGGGGGCGCTGGGCATGGGAGGTCGTCCTTTGCTGGGGGAGGCGGCCGGAGTGCGAGGGCGCCGTCGACATGGCCGGGTGCAACGAGGCGACGGGTGCGGCTTGATGCGTAGAACATGATCCTCGCTGCAGAGAGATGGTGACGGCTGTGGCCGGCGAGGGGCGTACCCTCGGCGGGCCCATGGGGGAACGAGGGTCGAGGGCAACGCAGGCGGCCTCGGCAGCTTTCTCGACAGTCAGCACACCGTGATGCGGAGGTGCGGCTGGGCGGAGGGTCCTCCACGGGCCCTTGCGACGGCAGACAGTGCAAGAGCCTGTCTGCCGTAAGGCAGTTGCATCGCCGCGCCTGCTTCAACGATGGACCGAGGAAGGTGGAGGTTGCCTGGGGCGCGTCTTGTGACGCAGCTTAATGCTGCATGCTCACCCCCAAGATTGGCAACCGGAAAGCGCGCCAGTAGCCGCCAGGTGAGTTCCTTCACGTCTGCCCGCTGGTGTGCATCACCCGTCGCGACAAGGGCATGCAGGGATCGCGCGCGGCTCTCTGCGGGAGGCGGTGCGCGCGGCCCTCAATGAGTGCGTCGGTACCGGATGAAGTCTGCCAAGCATGCGGGATGGTGACGGTTCACCCCTGCGGCTGGGCGGGTGAGGGGTTTGTGCTGTCGGTGGTGGCGTGGGGTGCGAACTAACCTGATGCGGTTAATGTCACGCGATCCAGTTGCCAGATGTGGGGCTGTGGGGAAGAGTGCAGGTGTAGGAGATGCGGCAGGACGGTTGAGCACGGGTCGCATCTTCTCGTGCGGGTAGTGCCAGGTGTGTCCGCCTCCCAGCCTGGGAGGCGGACACACCCCGACAGCATCGGCGGTGCTGTCGGACGCGATACACGCGGCATGAAGTGGCGCCGCCGCACAACCACCGCCTGCCCCATCCGCTCGTCCATGCCCTCACACTTCAGGCAGTGTGTCGTTCTGCCTCAAGTCCAATGCCCGCCTGCGGGTGAGACTCACCGCCGTCGGTCGGTGAAGACCATGAAGTGCATCTGGCCCTTGGTGCTGATCGCCGACATTGCGTTTACCGAGAACCGGTTCCCGCTCCGCCGCACCACAGGTGTCCTGCCCTTCTCTCCCCAGGTGCGGCCGGTGACCTGGTCGGAGCGGATGCCGACCTGGTCGGCGAAGAGAATCCCGCCGTCGTCGCCTTGGCCCGGATCGCCGGCCAGGTCTCCTGGTGCCAGCGGCGCACGGCCTTGGGGTCCTGCTCAGTGGCCCGCTTGTCCGGACGCTGGAAGGACAGCCCCCACCGCTTCAGGTACTTGCCCACCCCCCCGGCTCGGTCAGCCGCACCCGGTACAGCCTTACGATCGGCTCGCCCACCAGTCGCCGGGTCCACAACTGTCCGCTCAGGCCCACGTCGCAGGGCCGGTGATGGAGGACCGCCTGCCGCGCGGCGGCCCGCTCCGCCTCCCCGAGCACCTGATGCACCCCAACCGGCTTGCCCCGCGGCCATATGACCAGCGCACCACGGCCACCCGCCTGCCACTTCGCCCACCACTTGTCGACCGCCTTCAGCGACACCCCAAAGACCACCGCCACGTCCTCACGGTCTCGCCCCGCCACCAACGCGGCCATCGCTCGCAGCCGCAGGGCCTCTTGCGTCGACGGCGGCAGATGCCGCACGTCCCCCACCAGATCGCTCACGCCCCACCGACGACCCAGAACCCGAACCGTTTCGAATCAATAGGGGGTTACACCTAAGCTTAGCTTGTTTTTTGAGTCCCAGTCTCGAACGTGTCTCGAACTTGATCAGCGTTTTCGCAGTTCAGCGGATATGAGGGCGGCCTTCGTCTGATCCTTTGCTTCGTCACAAGGCACAGGAAGAGCACGAAGGCCGTAGTCATGAGTGTGGGGTATCAGCGCGTCCTG
>NZ_JBHVJX010000090.1:0-5081 GCF_042798755.1 Streptomyces sp. NPDC057743 | reverse complement strand
TCGCACTCTTCGCATACATCGACGGCTTCTATAACTCCCGTCGCATCCAGGAACGGCTCGGCTTCCTCAGCCCCACCGAATTCGAGGAGAAGCACTACACCGAGCAGGCAACGGCCGAACAAACGAACCTGAACACCGATCAACCCGTCCCGACCTGCTGATCAGCACCTCTCGCACGGCGGGGGAACCTCAGTTGTGGCCGACGGGCCCACCTCCCGCACGGCGGCCGAGGCGCCACGGAAAAGCGCACGGATACACGATTGATACAAGGCTCAGCGGCGGCTGATACATGCCTACGGCGGCCCGGAAACCCACCCCACCGACAGTGGATGGCGTCCCACTTCCCCTTGCTCTTCCCCCGGAGGCCGTCCCATGCCGCTGCGCCTGCTGCCGCTCCGCCCGCCGCCCGGCCGTCGGTTGCGGCACCTGCTGTGGTGGATCGCACCCACCCTGCTGGCCATGGCCGTTGCCATCACCGTGGCCGTCAACGGCGGCCCGCCCGGATTCACGACGGGCAGCCGCGCGGAGGCAGACCAGGCCGGCGCCGAATCCGTCCCCGACTTCGCCGCGGGGCTGCCCTGGCCGGACGAGGGCCAGACAAGTCTGGCGGTCCAGGGAGCTCAGGGGGTTGGCAACCTCGGGACGCGGGGCGCACAGACACCCGTACCCATCGCCAGCGTCACCAAGGTGATGACGGCATACGTGATCCTCCGCGACCACCCGTTGCACGGCGACGAGGAGGGCCCGGCCATCACGGCGGACCAACAGGCGGCCGACGAGTCCGCATCCGGCACCGAATCGACGGCTCCCGTACGGGTTGGTCGCGGCTACTCGCAGCGTCAGCTGCTCCAGTTGTTGTTGCTCCCGTCGGGCAACAACATCGCCCGCCTGCTGGCACGTTGGGACGCCGGCAGCGAGGAGGCGTTCGTCGCGAAGATGAACAAGGCGGCCTCGGGACTGGGCATGGACCGCACGACCTACACGGATGCGAGCGGCATCGAGTCCACGACCGTCAGCACCTCGCAGGACCAGTTGAAACTGGCCCGGGAGGCGATGCAGAACGAAGCGCTCCGGAAGATCGTCGCCACCCCCAGCGCGACGGTTCCCGGGGTCCCGGGGACGGTCCTCAACACGAACACCCTGCTGCGGAAACCCGGTGTCCTGGGTCTCAAGACCGGCTCCAGCACGCCGGCCGGGGGGAACCTCGTGTGGGCGGCGACGGCCCGCGAAGACGGCCGTGGGCCGTTGGTGCTGGGAGTGGTGTTGCACCAGCAGGCGGGCACGTCCGCGGCACAGGGCCTCCACGCGGCCCTCGACCGGAGCGAGAAGCTGATCACGGCCGTCCGCGCGGGACTGGCCGCTGACGCCAGGCGGTCCGCATGAGCGGCGGCACGGACATGCAGCGTCCGGGAACCGTCGGACCGGCGGAAGAGAGCAAAAACGAGACGGTCGAATGGGCCCCCGGGAACGAGAAGGCCCCCACCAACGGCAAGGCTCCCGCCCGCTGGTCGTGGAGGAGCGGCCGCGTGACCACTGCGCTCGCCGTGCTGTGCGCCGCCGTGCTCCTGCTCCACCAGTGGATACCCAACGGCCCCGGCCGACTGCCCAGCCTGATCGAGAGCTTCCTGCCCTGGCTCGGCGCCGCCGTGCTCCCCCTACTGGCCATCGCGTTGGCACGACGCTCCGCGACCGCGCTGGTCGCCCTCCTGGCGCCCGCCGTGACCTGGGCGTTCCTCTTCGGCGGCACGCTCGTCGACAAACGCGGCACCGGTGGCGACCTGACCGTCGTCAGCCACAACGTCGACGACGAGAACCCGGACCCGGCCGGCACCGGACGCGCGCTGGCCGCCTCCGGCGCCGACGTCATCGGCCTGGAGAAGCTGACCGACGCCAACGTTCCCCGCTACGAACGGGCGTTGGCCGCCGCCTACCCCTACCACCGCGTGGAGGGCACCGTCGGGCTGTGGAGCAAGCTGCCGCTCCGCGACGTGCGGCCGGTGCCGATCATGGCGTGGACGCGGGCGATGCGCGCGACCGTCGAGACGCCCAAGGGCCCGGTCGCGGTCTTCGTCGCCCACCTGCCGTCGGTGCGCGTGCGACCCACCGAGGGGTTTACCACCAACTGGCGCGACCATGCGGTGGTGCGCCTCGCGGACGAGGTTCGCCGGACCCCGGAGCGCCGGCGGATCGTGATGGGCGACTTCAACGGGGTGGCCGACGACCGCGGACTGGCCCCGCTGACGTCGGTGATGCGCTCGGCGCAGCAGGAGGCGGGCGCGGGCTTCGGCTTCACCTGGCCGGCAGCCCTCCCCGTGGTCCGGATCGACCAGGTATTCACCCAGGGCGTCGAACCGGTAGCGGCATGGACACTGCCGCGAACGACCAGTGACCACCGCCCCGTCGCCGCCTCGGTGAACCTCCCATCGGCACCCAAACCCCGACCATCGGCGAATCTCTGACATTTGCGCCCTTATGGTGGTGGCTGTTGCGGGTTATTGCTGGCAATTGGTGGCCCTTGGCCGCTGCCGTTCCGAGTTGCTGATGTACATATGCGTCTGCAGCTATATGTGCAGGTATATGTCCATGCGTGAGGCAGGTGAGAGTGGGTGTCCGCCCCTGTGAAGGTGCTCCTCGTCGAGGATGACGCAGTGATCCGCAGGGCCGTCGGCCTCGCGCTGGAGCGTTACGGCTACACCGTGGACTCCGCGGGGGACGGCCTGGCGGGCCTGGAACAGTTCCGGGTCGGTGGGCACGACCTGCTGCTCCTGGACGTGATGCTGCCGCAGCTCGACGGCATCGGACTGTGCCGACGGGTGCGGGAAACCAGCCTGGTGCCGATCCTGATGATGTCCGCACGCGGCGACTCCCTCGACGTGATCGCCGGACTGGAGGCCGGCGCGGACGACTACGTCGTCAAGCCCATTGACACCGCCGTCCTGGTGGCCCGTATGCGCACCCTGCTGCGCCGGGCCACCTTCCAGCCCAACGGGCAGGCCACAGAGGGCAGTTCGGTGCTGACCTTCGGAGACCTGACGCTGGACACGGACGCGCTGGAGGTGCACGTCGCCGGCCGCCCCGTGGTCCTGACCCCGACCGAACTGCGGCTGCTCCTGGAGTTCGCCGCGCACCCCGGGGTGGTAATGGAGCGCCAACGGCTGCTGCGCGAGGTGTGGGACTACGGCTGGGACGGCGACAGCCGGGTCGTCGACCTCTGCGTACAGCGGCTCCGCAAGAAGATCGGCGCCGAACGGATCGAGACGGTCCGAGGCTTCGGCTACAAGCTGCTGCGCTGACATGGCACGCCCCTTCACCTCCCTGCGCTGGAAGATCGCCGCCCTGGTGGCCGCCGCATGCTGCGCGGTGGCCCTGGTCATCGGCCTCCTCGTGCACAAGACGACCTACGACCGCTCGCTTTCCGAGGGCAGCGCCAAGGCCCTCGACCGGCTCGCCACCGCCGTCGAGCAGCAGCCCGGACTCTCGACGAACGGCGCCATCCACGACCCCGACGACCTGCCGCGCCCGCTTCGCGAACTGGTGCGCCAGGCGGGCGGCGCGCCGCAGACCTGGTACGACACCCGGGTCGCCCACGTGCCCTGGATGTGGGCCGCCCAAGAGGACGGGGACCGTTGGACGGCCGTCCGCGTCTCCATGGACCTCGACCTGCTCAGCCGCAAGGCACTCGACCGACACAGCGCCTACGCGGCCCTCGCCGCGCTCGCCGTCGTCCTCCCCGCCTCCGCACTGACCACACAACTCCTGGTCCGACGGCTGCGCCGGGTCGCCGTCACCGCCCGCCGCATCACCGACGGCGAACTCGACGCCCGCACCGGCGGCTTCGGACGCGGCAGCGACGAGATCGCGGACATCTCCGCAGCCGTCGACGCAATGGCCGGCAGCCTCCAGCAACGCCTGCGCACCGAGCAGCAGTTCACCGCCGACGTGGCACACGAGCTGCGCACCCCGTTGATGGGACTGGTCACCTCGGCGGAACTGCTGCCCGACAGTGAGGTGACCGAACTCGTCCGGGACCGGGTCCAGGCGCTGCGCGCGTTGGTTGAGGACCTGTTGGAGGTGTCCCGTCTCGACGCCGGCGCGGAGCAGGCCGAGCCCGTGTCGGTGCCCCTCGGCGAGGTGGTCGAGGACTGCTTGCGGCGCACCGGGCTGCCTGTGCACGTCTCGACGACGGACGCCGGGACGGTACGCACCGACCCACGACGCCTGGACCGCATCCTCGCCAACCTCATCGCCAACGCCCACCGTCACGGGCGGCCCCCGCTCAGCGTGACGGTCCACGGCACCACCGTCGTCGTACGCGACCACGGCCCCGGCTACCCAGCGAAACTCCTTGCCCAGGGACCGCAACGCTTCCGGACCGGCACGACCGAGCGCGGCCAGGGCCACGGCCTTGGGCTGACCATCGCCCTCGGTCAGGCCCAAGTCATCCAGGCACGCCTGGAGTTCACCAACGCGCCCGAAGGCGGAGCGATCGCCACGCTGAGCCTGCCGACCAACTGACGCGTACGCGGCGCCGCCCGGTTCGGCGTACGGCTGCTCGGAGCCAGACATGGTCGCCGCCAGACCGCCGTCAGCGTCAGGCACCGCCGGACCATGGCCAGCACCCACGCACGCCCGGATACCTGCACGTATTTTGAGCCGAAACTGTCTGGTTGCCTATTCAAGGTGTAGCGGACGTAGCGGGCATGCAAGTAGCCCTGGACGTGGCGAGGTTGGCGCTGGTGGCGGTGGAGGAACCGCCGGGTCTCGCGGGCAAGGCCGTTGACCGAGCGGGCCCGTGCGGCGTGGACGTTGTGCTTGATGTCTGCGTTCAAGATTCGGTTCGGCGACCGACTCGCCCTCTGACCAACATCAACAGACATAATCACGGCAGGAACCAGACGACACGGAGCACAACACCGATCGCCACACAAGCCAGTTGACATCCCCTGCCGGTCGGCGATGACGTGGACCTTGCGTCTAGCCTGGCGGGCTACTGAGATTTTCGGTTTGGGGTGACGTCATGGCGGGGCTGGGATCAGTCCGGTTTCGGCGATGAATTCGTCGAGCAGTGCGGGTTGGTACTG
>NZ_JBHVJX010000089.1:0-5477 GCF_042798755.1 Streptomyces sp. NPDC057743 | reverse complement strand
ATCCTTCCGGTCGCGGGTTCAAGTCCCGCACGCCCCACGCTCTAGCCACACAGGAGCCTTTCTGCAGTGCTCTACTCCTTTGCGCGAGGGACTCGGGCCTGTTTCGCACAGCAGCCCACACCCCCTCCGCGGTCTCGGCAACTTCGACACTGCTTCGCATCCCTAGAGCAGGTACTGGTCAAGTCCAGGGCCTCACCCGCGTGACCTCCGATCACCCCAGATCGGGCCCGCCCAACTCGCAACTGTCAAAGGAGGTTGTGCCCTAATGTCCAGGCTTGCTAGCACGCTGACCTGGTTGTTGCCACGGTGGCATCGTGCCTGCCCCCTACCGTGCCGGAGCGAAACAGGATCCGATCGTCGGTTCCCCGGTAAGCAGTGGTTCCGTCCAGGAGCCCGCAATGCCTACGTCAGCATGATGCGGGACGCGCTGACCGCACGGGGAGCCGGCGGCTACTTTCCGCCCGGGGCACCTGCCAGCTGGTCCCTGTGTGATCTGCGGGCCTGTGCCGCCTTCCAGCGTGCCCAAGGCTGGGAGGGGCAGCAGGCCAGCGGCATTCTGAATGCAGATACCTGGGACCTGCTCATCGACGGCCGAGGCCGCGACATCCGGCCTGCCCAAGAAGAGATCCCACAGGCCGACATGCCCCACGCTCCCCCGCATCACGTCCCACCAGACTGCTTGCCGCACCCCTTGATTCCTCCGTTCCCGGGCCCGGAGGTTTTCAGGCCCGGACTTGCCAACAGCTGGATCCTGATGCTGAGACTCCGGCTGATCATCACCGGCTGGGCACAGGACCAGCGGGCTGCCCTGGAGGCCGGTGAAGGGCTGCACGCTGGTCGGCAGTGGGATGAGCGGCTGCGGGCCGCCTGCACCCGCTTCCAGTTGGCGCAGGGGTGGCGCGGAGCAGAAGCCAACGGCTACCCCACCGACGCGACCTGGCGGTTGCTATGGGCAACCTGACCCCCATTGGGCACACCAGTGCGCGGGCCAGCGCCCTGGAACCGGTTCTGACACCAGCACGCCGCCTGCCGCCACGGCGGCCCGGACCACCTCTTCTTCGCCCCCAAGCGCTCACTCGGCCGGCAAGAAGCTCTGCAGTGGCGCCGACACTGCGCGGTACTAACCGAGCGCCTGGTCCTGGCGCTGGACTAGCGCCTCCTGGAGGGCGTCTTCGACGGCACCACCGGGGCATGGCGCCGTGCAGTGCTGGCTCGACGCCCGCAGGCGCGGTGCTGGCGCGCCCTCCTGGCCAACGACCAAGCACAGCACCTGGCCAAGCCCCACGACACACCGGCCACACAGCAGCAGGAGGATGAGGCTGCCGCAACGTGCAGGTTCCACAACATGCCGACACCGCGTCTTGGGCGAGTGGCGAAACTGGCTGACGCAGCGGACTTAAAATCCGCCGCCCTATTTCAGGGCATGTGGGTTCGACTCCCACCTCGCCCACTCTTGTTCGCTGACAGGCACCCAGCGGCAACAACGTGCTCTGCCGCCTCGGAAGCAGCCGACATCGACGAAGGGCAGCATCACATGACCCATCCAGCCCTGAACAGGCACAAGACAGTGTGGAGGCCTAAGCAATTCGGCGAACAGGAAGCACCGACTCCCAGGCGGCCGTTTCCCGATGCAAGGTATCTACGCGAACCAACTCAGCCCCCACCACTGCTCTTTACCCCATCCATCGCGCAGTCCACGCACAACGTTTGCCGGTCCTACAGTCCGTGCCTCACGGTCAACGCCCCAATGCCATACGGGCCTGACCCGTTACGGCCACGGGGCTGGCTCTCATCCACTAGGTATCGTTTGAAATGTTGATCTCGATCGTGGAACGATCTTGGTGTGGTGCGTGGGGAATTGACGGGCAAACAGTAGGAGCAGCTGGACCCCTTGTTGCCCCCGATACCGAAGATGGGGCAGCCGCCGAGGGACCGGCGGCAGGCCTTCGACGGGATCTGGTGGCAGGCCACGACCGGCTCGCCCTGGCGGGATGGCCTCGAGCGATATCGGCCGTGGGAGACCGCGTACTCGATTTTCCGGCGCCGGCAGATCGGCAGCACCTGGCCTGGCCTCCTCGAAGAGCTCCATGTCAAGGCCGATGCGGACGGTGTGGTCGAGTGGGAAGTACCCATCGACGCGATCGTTTCCTCACCCCACCAGCACGCTGTCGGGGTGAGGAAAAGGGGGCTCACGATCCGCGCCAGACGGGCCCGGATTACCTGACGGCCGAGCCGGACGACCACGTGCTCGGGCGCTCCCGCGGCCGCCTGACCACCAAGCTCCACCCAGCCACCGACGCCTCCGGGCACGCCCCGACCGTCTCGGTCACCGGCGAACAGCACGGAGACGCACCGCAGTTCACCCACCTCACGAACGGATCCGCGCCTACTTGCACCGTCGACAGATCCCGCACACGATCCCGGACGAGCACGACCAAGCCGGCCACCAACTCCGCCGGGGCTTGGCGGGCAGCCACCCGCCCGACTTCGACCCGAGGCCTACAAACGCAGGCACAAGGCCGATTGCCGGATCCGACTGCTCAAGCAGTCCGGGGCCATCAGGTACGACAAGCTCGCCACCCCCTCCGAAGCGACCGTCCAACTCACGTTGATGTGGCAGTCGCTGTGACCACATCTCCAACACTTCCTAGCTGTTTGCTCACCACCGCCGCACTCGGCGTATCCGCCAGCGCCACCGGAAGGGAAGAAGCAGCATGCCCCCCTCTCCTCCCCTCGCTCCCGACTTCCCGCCCACGACAGAACGAGGTGTTGCCCTCCGGCGCTGCGGGCGCAGCGGCCTGCACCTGCCGGCGCTAACCCTGGGGGTCCCTCCGGAACCCAAACCGGGGCCTGTTCCCCCGGCCGTACTCGTGGACACGGCCCTGGCCCTGGGCCTGACCGCGTTCGACCTCACCCCCTACAGCACCGTCGCCGGCAGCTACGGCGACCTGGTGGGACAAGCAGTAGCCGCCGCACAGCACGCACGCTGGGATGTGGTGGTCTCCGTCAGGATCGGACGTGCCACCGGCCCAGGCCCACGCACCGGCTACGGATCCCGCAAGTACCTGCTGTCCACCCTGGACGCCCTGCTCCACCGAACCGGCCTGGGCCACGTCGACCTGCTATTCGCCCACGGCTACGACCCCCACACTCCGCTCGAAGAGACCACGGCAGCCTTGGCTGACGCCGTCCAACAAGGCAAAGCCCTGTACCCGGGACTGTCCGGATACGCCCCAGCCCCCCTCACACGGGCCGCCAACCTCCTACGGGAGAGGGGCACTCCCGCGGTTGCCTGCCAGCTCCCGTACTCCCTGCTCAACCGCTGGGCCGAAGACGCCACCATCGACACCCTGACCCGCCACGACATCGGTGCCATTGCCTGCGCCCCCCTGAGCCACGGCGACCTCGCCCACACCACACCTCCGCACTTCCCTCCCACCGCGCCTGTCCAGCCCTGCCCACTGCGCACACTCGCCGCCGCCCGCGGTCAAACCCCCGCCCAACTGGCCCTGAGCTGGACCCTGCACACCCCCGCCATCGCCTCGGCACTGATCACCACAACCCAGGCCACCCACCTCGCCGAAAACAGCCGGGCCAGCCACCACACCACCTTCACCCCAACCGAACTGGCCACCCTCGACGCCTGCCACCCACCACCAGAGCGCCCCTGACCAACACCGACCCACAACACACGCCCGCCCCACCCGGCAGGAGCCTCCAGTGCCCCCACAGCTCCCCTCAACCGACACCGAACACCCCTGCCTGGTTTGCACGGCACCCCTCCCCTCCGACGCCACCTACCGACACGTGTGCGACCTGTGCCTGTTCCGGCTGCGACGCACCCTGACCGACCTGCCGCACCTCTACGTCCAGCTCCACCTGGCTCTCCCACACGGCACCCCTCACCGCCGCTTGGAATGGGCCGCCACCGCCGTACCTTGGGCCTCCCGCGACCACCCCCCACCCCTACGCCTAGCTCTCCTCGCTCATGCCGACCACTGCGTCACCACCATGCGCAACTGGGCCACCGACGCCCTGCCCTACGTCCTGCCCACCGGCCCCACGCGCCCCGGCCCCCTGCTGCAGAACCTGTGCCGCAACATAGCTGCCCACCTCCCTGCCTGCCTGACCACCCCGACCGACGGCCACCACGCCGGCACCCTGTGGACCGCCTACACCCATACCCGCCACCTCCTTGGCCTCGATGACCCACCCACCCGCCTCCCCACCCCCTGCCCCAGCTGTCACCTCAGATCCCTCTCGGCCACCTACGACGGCACCATCACCTGCCGCACCTGCCACACCACTTGGCCCGCCCACACCCCCCACATCGCACCACCCACCTAACGAGTCCCATCGGATCTTGAGTGAGACTCGACCAGCGACCACTAACAGGCGAGCACCGCTCTCACCCGAGCCATTCGAGCCCCGGGCTCTCACAAACCACACCTCTGTTGGACGACCAGGCCGCCGGACCGCTGACGGGATGGCGTGCCCGCCCGGCTGTTGGCATGAGCACCAGATCCATCAAGACACAAGCTGCACCAAACCCCCACCACAACCACACAAGCAACCCGCCCACCCCGCCCAATCGGAACTTCCAAAAACCCTCACCTCCCCACAAGGACTTGCCATGCCCCTCCCATTCAACCGCCGTTCCCTCCCCCGCATCGACGACACCCTGGCCGCCCCCCACCAACGCCTACTGACCACCACCGAGGCCGCCCAAGCCATCGGTGTCTCTCCCGCCACCATCCGCCAATGGACCCACCGCGGCTACCTACGCCCCACCGCCCACCAAGGCCACCTCAACCTCTACCGCGAAGATCACGTATTGCAAGCCGAACGCAACCGTCGAGAGAGGCTGTCCAATTGACGGCGTTATCAAGTTGATAGACGCCAAGCTGCTGTTTTCAGATTTTCACGGACCGGGAGGCACGTAAGGTCCCCGCACTCACGGCGAACTCCCCGTTCGCCGAATGGACCAAGGCCTTCGGCGACCGCCTGCCCTGCACAGCCATCGCCGACCGCATCACCTTTCACTGCCCCTCTCATCCAGACCAGCACCGAGTCCAACCGCGTCCAAGCCGCCCAGGCAGAACAGCGAGACCAAAAGATGACTGACCCCGAAGCCGTGGCCGAACTATTGATCCTCATCGCCACCACCCGCACCAACCCACACGAGCGGCCAGCCCCCATTCCGCCGCCTGCCCCACGGGCTCATCCGCACTGACTCGCAGCATCCGTACACGCAGACCGAGCCCTTCAGGTCACGCGGGTGTGTCCAGTAGACGGCTGATCCAGTTTCTGTAGTGGGTCAGTTGGCGGCCGGGGTGAGACGGCCTTCGAAGGCGATCTGGAAGGCGTTCAGGGGCGCCTTCCCATTGAGCTTCTTCAGCGGTGCTGCTCCAGGGTGAGGACCGCTTTGGTCATTGACGTCAGTCGGTTGGGGCTGCAGCGGGCTCGGCGGAAGAGCC
>NZ_JBHVJX010000088.1:0-5614 GCF_042798755.1 Streptomyces sp. NPDC057743 | reverse complement strand
CTACGAGCCAAACCTCCACCCCAAAACAAAGGGTAATGCAAGGTCAAGGGCTTTAAAAAAATACCGTAAACACTAATATAGGAGGTAACTGGATGTATGGGAAAACCCATTGATGAAAAAATGATCGATTTTAAAAAAACTTATTTATCGGGTGAAGTTTTGCCGGAAGTCAGAACGTTTATCGAGTCATTTTCTAAGAGTGAAGATTTGGTTAGGGCTGCATCGAGTTGGTTAGAACATTATTTTCTGGCAACACGAAACTTTCTTGTAGTTGATATGAATGAATATTATGCGGATATTGCTGGAGTATTAGGGATTTTAAGCGATGCAGCGCATAACCTTCCGAGAGCAATAAAAAAACATGATGCTTCTTTATTGAAGCAAGAATTCCAGAGGTATGTAAATGCCTGTTATCTTTGTTCGCAGTTTTTAGAAGAAAATTCGCGGCAAGATGACATTACAAAAAGATTCAAAAACCTCTTAATACCACCGAAAGATGAAATAAGACAAAAAGAAGAACAGAGTCCTGAACAGTGGTTTATAAACGAAATACAGTCTTTACTTCAAGTTGACCTCTCGTCCCTTTATTCCGAAAAATATTGTCAAGGATTTGAGCATGTAACTAGCCATATAAAAGAAATCCTAGAGGAATATGAAAAAATTAAAAAGAAAATGGACAAATTTTAACAAACATTTATCGTTACAAGGGGGATTCTTTTATGAACGATTATGAGGATTATGAGCTCGATCCCGAGCCTGAGAATGAAGAAGTAAAATTTTATGACGATCAGTTTCGGAAATTTAGCGAGTATCCCTTAGCAAATAAGGATGATCTTTCCGTACAAAGAGCAATGGTAATTGTTCATGAATTGGAATCATATGCAGAGGGTGGATCATACAGCTTGTTTGAGGATATTTTCATTGATAAAGAACCCTTTTCATCGCTTTATGCTTGTTTTAAAAAAGACTATGAAAAACAATTCGGTGAACCATTTGACGAGCTTGAGCTGATGTTTTTAGAACCTTTGCAACTGGAGCTGATTGCTGCTTTTGTGAATGGAGTCCTAGAGGCTTCGCAAGTGGAGCCTGACGAGACGACATAGTGGTAATTTTGTGGTGCTAAATTGGTATATATTTTTGAAAATAAGCTTGCTACACTAAAGGAGGTGTAAACATTTTAGAAGTTCGGGGGTCTGTTGAGATGGATTATATTTTAAGCGAAAAGAGGCGAAGAGTGGTTGAAGCTATTGATCGTTTCGGTGTCATCACGAGTGTTCAGCTTGAGCGCTTTCTAAAAGATATGGGAGTCATGACGATTTACCGCGCTCGGGCACAAGGCGAAGAATTGGGCTTTGTAGAAACGAAAGCATTTGGCCGCAGAAAGGTTCTTTGCATCACAAAAAGCGGATCAAAATTTATTGGTCATATCGGTACTGCTGCCGGTCTTAGCTATTCCACTTTGCAGCATGATCTGACAGTGAATGATGTGATTTTTAGTCTCTTAGAGCGATACGCAGCGAAAGGCACTGAATTTGGTTTCAAGACAGAAAGAGAATTGACGCGTGAATTGATTCTTTCGTTAAGTGTGGAGCAAGCTCGCAAGCCCAATGCTTTAAGACACATCGCACAGGAAGTCCCTGACTTTATCCTGGTGAATAGTGAGCGGCGTTTCGCTTTTGAAGTGGAATTGAGCCGGAAAACGAGTGCGAGAATCGAAAAGAAGATGCATCAATATAAAAAGTCCATTGAAAATGGCTTGTATGATCGCGTTTTTTATATCTGTAAGGAGGACGCAATCAAAAATCATATTCATGCGTTTGCTTCATCGGTTGGGGTCAATATTTCTTTTATAATGCTAGATGATCTTTTAACTAATGGGGAGGATTAAATGGATTTAAACTTTTCGAGTGACAAGAATCGGCCGCCAGATAACAATGGCAAGCCGGATTTCACTTCTTTACTTGGATATGGAGCTGTCATAGCTGCGGCTGCGGCTGCAGGTTTGGCGTTTCTTCCTTCGCTTGTTTTAGGATTGCTGATTTTTGGCTTTGTGTACGCACTAAAGCAGGCCTCCAAGTTGAAAATTGTATTTTGGCCGGCGGTTATAGCTTTAGGTTTGATGCTATATTTCGCAGGATGGCAGCAGTTGTTTCAATTCATACCGGTTTCTTTATCTATAGCCGGTATGGGTAGTCGATTAGATTATTTTGAGCAGCTAATAAATAACGGTCAACCGTTCCATCCGAGTTATCAGTCCTATATTGCTGTTGCGGCTCTTTCTCTTATTATTGCGCGGTTAACTCTGGCGGTATATGAGTTTTTCAAAGGAAAGATCGTAAAGCCGAAAGAGGATGTAATCGAAGAATACCGCAGTAGTAAGGACTATGAGAAGATTTATCAGAATCGCGTGAAGATTAATGATAATATGCAGGCAAAATGGCGGAAAAACGTTGCAAAATCAGTGGAAAAATCATTACCGATTGAAAATATTTTGCTCGGCATTGATGAACACAAAAAACAAGCAGAAATGGCTTTAGAAGAGACAACAAAGCACATTTTGTTTCAAGGAACTACTGGAAGCGGAAAAACGATGGCAATTTTAACCGCAGCCGAAAGCGCATTGGCTAATGGTCAATCAGTATTTTTCGTTGATGGAAAGGGCGATCCGAAAACGATTGCTCAGTTCAAGAAGTTAACAGACAAATACGGTCGTAAGCTTCATGTATTCTCAGAAAAAACGTCTTTGAGATATAACCCAATTAGGCATGGTAATAGAACGAGTGTCACTGATCGAATCATGGCGATTTTCGATTGGGAAAACGCTTTTTATAAAAATGAAGCGGAAAACTTTTTGCAAAAAGTCATTCATATGATCCATGATTTTGATTTAAATACTGATTTGGCGACCATCGCCAAACACATGTCACTCAGCGCGGTATACAGAACATTAATGACTGACGTGGAAATAAAAGAGGAAGTCATTCAGGATAAAGTACCAGTCAAGAAAAAAAAGCCGGCGGAAGAGGATGATATTCTTGGCCTGAATGAATCAGAGCAAGAGGAAGTAGAGTACGAAATTAGAGAGCGTACAGTCAAAAATAAAGTATTGAGCGCAAGGGCAGCCCTTCATATGGAGCGTTTTTTCGGTAAAAGTCAGTTAACAGAGGATGAAATCGAATCATTGACCGATGAAAGCCAAGCCGATCCTGTTCTGATGCTTGTAAAAAGTATGAAAACACAGCTAGAAAAGTTGATTTATTCAGAACTTGGTGAGCTCCTTGAAGATGATCCTGACGGTCTCGATCTGCTTGAGGTATTAGAACGAGGAGAAAGCGTTATTTTCTCGTTCAATAGCAACATTTATTCCGAGTTTATCAAGCGGTTTGCAAGGTTTGTTATTGCTGATTTAGCATTCAGTGTCACAACTAGATACGCTCAGGACGTGCAGAAAGGCGCTCTCGGCATTTTTGATGAGTTTGGGGCCTATGGGTCTGAAACAATCGTACACATCCTTGCGCGGGCTCGTAGTGCTGAATTTGGGGCAGCTATTGGGATACAGTCGCTAGGAGATTTAGTCATCAATGGACAGGACATTTCAAAGCAAGTAATTGATAACTGTAATACGTTCTTTTTTGGCCGAAGTAACGAGGCTGAATCCGCAGAAACAGTGGCTTCTATAATCGGTACTTATAATGACGTGGATCTGACCACACAGACGGAAAATATCGGCGGCCCATTAAAAAGAATTGAGTTTAAAGCGGAAAAAGGAACAAGCCGGAAGGTAAAAAAATTCTATGTTCATCCAGACGAAATAAAGGACTTAGAAACAGGGGTTTTTGTAGTTGTCAGAAAGGCAGCGAGGGGGCTAAAACCTGTTGAAAGGCGCAAAATCATTTATTTTCGCAATCCAATGAATGGGTTGAACGAAAAAAAAGAGGCGCTTGCTGCACCGTCTAAACAGAAAATGCAATCCGACCGCCCCAAGTTGACGGCGCAATTTATTGAAAGGGGGAGACAAATGGGATTAGGCGGTTTGAAAGAAAAAGTGTCCGACATTTTTTCAGACAATAAGATCAAGCGGAGCAAAAAAGAAAGCCGTAAATTGCCAAAGGCACGAAATGGTAAAGGCGCTGTCATATTTATTTGGCTGCTGATCGGTGTTGTTGGATTGTCTGGAATATTAGCTTTTGGTCGTTCGCAAAATGCACTGAATCGGTCTAAAGCTACTGCAACGGCACTCGCTGCTGTTACGGCTGGTCAGGATGAAAACGGATATGATGTTTACCGCAGTCCGAAAATGGAGATTTTCGCTAATCAAGTGGTCGATGAATACATGAATATTCCGCGCGATAGTGACCAAAAGAAGGCTCGTGAAGAAGCGCTCAAAAGTTATTATGCAGAAGGTTTAACGGTTGATCTAACTGGTGATGTAGGCGGATATAGGAAGTTGAATAATAAAACGCTGTATGATGTGCAGTTTGCCGATGATAAAGCGATCTTACAGTACCGTGTAGATTATGATAATGTCGCCGTTCAGGAAAAAGAGCGAGAGGTCGAGAAGAAAAAAGGCAAGAAAAAAGAAAAAGTGAAAGAGAAATACGAGGAGGAGAAAAAAACAGGCCGTTCTATGCTGCTGAATGTACCTGTAAAAGCTTCTAAAGGCGGTTATGCGGTTGTTTCTAACCTGTATTTTACGCCGTTGCCAGATGTGAAAACAAAAGGCGTACAAAGCGAAACTAACCCATTAGAAGATGAATCTGAAATTCAGGATGCACAGAAACAGCAGATTCAAAATTGGCTTAATGATTTCTTCAAAAAATATGCTGACGGAACGACAGATGATCTCACTTATATGATGGAGAAGCCGCAGGCTTTAAATGGGCAGCGTTCATTTGTCAGCTTAGAAAATCTCAAAGTCTATGCTTCAGGGAAAAATGGTTATATCGTAAAAACCAATGCGAAATTCCAAGAAAAAGACCTTGGAATTGAGAATACAGAAAGCTTCACAATGCACTTAAGTAAACGTGATGGTAAGTATTTTGTTGAAAAAATGGAAAACACACTAGGAGGAAAATAACTATGATGAATTTTTTTGCAAATCCTGTTTTAGCTGCTAGCCTTCCGTCTCTCGGTAATTTAGCGGATTGGGTACAAACTGAAGGCGGAAATGCTGTTGCAATTGTTTTGGTTTGTTTCGGTGTCTTTTACCTATTTAGACAGGACATTAGTAAATTGATCGGATTTGTAATTGCCGCCGGATTCGTATTTTTCGCGGTAGGTAATCCAGAGAGACTTTTAAAGCAAATAGGTGACCTTGCTTACACTGTATTTGGGGGGTAAGGAATGAGGTCATACAACTATAAAAAAACAATGAATCACCCTATAACGCTGTATAAACTGGGGCCTTTGAATATGAATTTTGGACTCAGTTTGGTACGAGGAGCATTGTTCGCAGCAATACTCCTCGTAATGATTGCTTTTCGTAAGTTCTTTAATAGTATCGGCTCAATCATGCCAGGATTAACCCTCGTATTGTATGCTGGCATTCCTTGGCTGTTAAGCGGATTCCTTGTCAAACAGAAATATAACGGTAAGAAGATCCATCGTTTTCTGT
>NZ_JBHVJX010000087.1:0-5769 GCF_042798755.1 Streptomyces sp. NPDC057743 | reverse complement strand
CACCCCGGCCCGCGTGTCCCCCACCAAGGCCGCATAACATCAACCCCACGAAACCCGTTCGTGAGCGCCTTTACACCACAAACTGGACGCGACCGAAAACGCTCAGGGCCGTCAATTGAACACTCCTGTGCGCGTACAGGAGCCAGGAGGCGTGCTTGACGAGCGCGTTCGGGGCGTCGAGCATGGAAAGATGCGGATCCAACAGAGCCCCCGGGTGCCGGCATTGTCGGGTGGAATCAACACAGCCAACGACCGGGGGCTCTGCCTGTCACTACCCCTGCGGACCAGGCCTTTTCGCTCCTCCGAAACGGGATGAAAGAGGCTCACTGGCGTCTGCCTGGTCATCAGGTCCGCCATCGCTGGGAAGCCCCCTCGGTGGGGTTCTCCCACCTGGTTCGGCTATACCATTCCGAAGAAGACCCCTCCGGGAGCAATGACGTTGGGGGTGTAGAAGAATTCGCGTGCGGATCGCACGCAGTCTTCCCGGGTGACACAGCCGTCGTTGCCGAGCTCCGGAATCCGGCCGGCGATTTCGGGTGAGGTGACCTCCAGAAGCTTCAGAAGTCGCGAGAGTTCCTCCATACCGAGGATGTTGCTGTCGTCAGGGACGATGACGTCGAACATTGCGCTTGGGATGCCCTCGACCACATTGAACCGACTGATGTCCATGCTGGCCATACGGTTGACCGCGACGAACTCCTCCTTGGTCAGGAGCGGGGAGGTGCTATCGGCGTGACGGAGCAGCTCACACCAGTACATCTGGTAGGTGGCCTGCAGCGCCTGGAGACGACGCTCGGCCGTGTCGGTCTTGTAGCCAACCGCAAGACGGTCGAAGAGGCGCTGGTAGTCCGCCCAGTGGATGGTGCCGTCGTGGTCCGCATCGACGGCTTCGAAAAGCAGACCAAGCTTGATCGCGATCGGGTCAGTCATTCTGCTGTCCTTTCGGTTACTTGATGCACAGTTTGCACCCTGAGACATGTGTCATGTTGCACCGAGTTCCCTGTTCGCACACCTGGAAGTGCACAGCCTTCGCTCGACTGGCGGAGCTCAGGCAAAGCACGACGGCAAGGCAACAGTTGACGGCTGGTCAGTTCCTGCAGGTCACGCCGTCATGCTGACCAGAGCCTCGACTCACAGTCCCAAACGCCCAGATGAGGACCGGTTAACCCAATGCGGCAAATGACTCACTATTCGTTTGCCAAACGGAAGCGAGCGGGAAGGGTTGAAGGCGTAGGAGCTGCGGCAGAGCCCAACGAACGCGAGTCGCATCTCCTCGTGCGGGTGATGCCGCGGTGCGCGCTTCTGCGTAGTGAGAAGCGTGCACCGTCACAGCGTCAACGAAATGTGAGTAAAGGCCGTTCCGTAACTCATCTTGAACTGCCCCGCAACCATGGGACGTTGACGAAGCATGTCGATTTTCCCCGGCTCCAAGCCATCACTCTGCGGCGCTAAACCGGAACAGAAGGAGCACACACGAACCTCGTACCAGCTTACGGAACAGCTTTTAGCGTGAAGCAAAAAGCAGGCAAGTACCGTCTGCAGATTCGCAGCTCACACCCTCCGCGCAGGCGGGCACCACTTGACTTTCCCATCGCCCACCTCACAGGCGAGGCCTGCCAACGCTGCCAACCATTCGGCACCCGCACCAACCTTTTCCGTTCGCCAGAACAAGGAAGTCAGAAAATGGCGCGAGTAAAGTTGTGGTTCGCTCATCGTCACCCGACCTCCATCGGCAGACTCCTGGCCAAGGCCGTATTCATCACGCTCCTTGTCGCTACGTCCGCGACAGTCACCGCACCCCTCTCGGTCGCCTACGGCCCCGTCTGGGACAAGCTCGCTGCTTGCGAGAGCAGCGGTCGTTGGCATGTCGCCACCGGCAACGGCTACTACGGAGGGCTGCAGTTCTCCCTGTCCACATGGCGTGCCTACGGCGGTGCGCATTACGCTCCCAACGCAGCCCGGGCCCGCCGCGCTCACCAGGTCGCCGTGGCAAGACGCGTAGTGGCCGATGTCGGCTGGTCAGCCTGGCCACAGTGCTCACGCACACTCGGACTCACCAGGTAGAACCGCCAGGCACCGCAGTGAAGCTTCCAAGGCCAGGTAGTTAACGGATCTCCGCTGCTGTCAAGGGGGTTCGAGCAGGTCCGAGGCAGCCAAAGCGACGGAGCTCTCGTTGTACTGCGCGTCGTCCAAGACAGCAGACAGGGGAGCTCCGTTGGCCCCGTATTGTGCACCACCGGTAGCGGGTCAGGTTCCGGAGGGGCTTCTCACCGTGGCGCGGGGCCGGTACGCGCCTGCCCACCTGGGTGAGTTGGGAACGTTGCTGCCGCCGGAACTGGTTGACGCGGTACTGGAGGAGCACGGCGGTCGGCACGCGCGCCTTCGTGACCTCCCCTCGCGCTGCGGGGTCTACTTCGTCTTGGCGATGTGTCTGTTCCCCGAGGTCGGCTACGGTCTGGTGTGGCGCAAACTCAGCGCCGCCCTGGGGGCGTTTCCCCTGGTGAGCCCGACGGTGAAGGCTCTGCGTGATCTGCGTCGGCGCATCGGAGTCGCTCCGGTGCGAGCCTTGTGCGAGATCGTCGCGGGACCGCTCGCCCGACCGTCCACACCAGGGTCCCGCCACGGCCGCTACCGCACCGTGTCCTTCGACGGCTGCTCCGCGATCAGGCTCCCCGACAACCGGGCGAACCGGGCGGCCTTCGGCCGGCATGGCGGCTGGCCGATGCTGCGGCTGATGCCCCTGGTCGAGACCGGCACCCGGGCACTGATCGGCTCCAGCTTCGGTCCGCCTAGCGAGGGTGAGATCGCCTACGCTCGTCGTCTGCTGCACCTGTTGCGACCGGACATGCTCGTGCTGTGGGACAAGGGCTTCGACGGCAACGACTTCCTCGCAAAGACCTACGCCACCGGCGCGAAGATCCTCGGGCGGCTGAAGTCGAACCGGATCACCCCGGTCCTGGTCCGCCTCGACGACGGCTCCTACCTCTCCCGTCTTGGCACCGTGGCCGTCCGCGTCATCGAGGCCCACATCACTGTGACCTGCGCCGACACCACCACCTTCACCGGCTCCTACCGGCTGATCACCACGCTCACCGCCCCCGACGCCACCCCGCCCGCACTCTCATCTCCCTCTACCACGAACGCTGGGAACACGAATCCGCCTACTTCGCCCTGCGCCACACCATGATGAACAGCCGCGTACTGCGCTCCCACGAGCCCGCCGGAGTCGAACAGGAGATGTGGGCCACCCTCACCCTCTACCAGCTCCTGCGCGCCGTCATGGTCGACGCCGTCGAGACCTGCCCGGGCACCAATCCCGACCGAGCCGGCTTCACTGTGGCCCTCCAGGCCACCAAGATCGGCCGCCGCGTCCTCGACGCCCTCCTCCCGGCCCGCCACCCACGCATCAGCACTCGCAAGGTCAAATCCACCACGGTCCGCTACGCGGAGCGCCTCAACGACGGCCGCCCCGACCGCTCCACCCCGGTCACCGGCTTCACCGTGGAAGTCCAACCCCCGCCGGAGAAAGGTGAGTTCCCCGACACCACCCGTGATGAGCGCACCCTGCCCATGGCTTCGCCCGAGCGTCGCAGCGAGAAAATCATCGCCTTCCTGCGTTCCGAACCCGAGCGAACCTGGAGCGCCAAGGAACGCTCGCGCCGCCTCGGCGACATCACCGTCCAGTCCATCTACCGCCAACCCAGCCGCCTCGCCGACCGCGGCCTCATCATCAAAACCGGCCGCGCAGCCTACACAACCCCCTTGACAGCAGCGGAAATCCGTTAACTACCTGGCCTTGGGGAAACCTCCAAGGCCGGGTAGTTAGCGTTTTCGCAGGTCACGCAAGGGAGTTGAGGAAGTCCTGACATGGAGCAACGGAGCTCGTTGCAGTCGTCCAAGACAGCTTGTCCCCGAAGGAGCTCCGTTGCCCGGTCATTGTGTCCTGCCGCCGTCACTGGCGACCATCACCCGTACGGTCACTGTGGCCGCGGGCCGGTTCGCGCCGGGCCATCTGGGGGAGCTGACGTCGGTCGTGCCGTTCGAGCTGGTCGATGCGGTCTTGTCGGAGACTTGGACCGTGCAGCAGCGGCTGCGCGATCTGCCCTCGCGGGTCGGGGTCTACTTCCTGTTGGCGATGTGCCTGTTCCCGGAGATCGGTTACCGGTTGGTGTGGGCCAAGCTGACGGCCGGCCTGTCGGGGATGCCGGTTGTCCGCCCGAGCACGAAGGCACTCCGTGATCTGCGCCGCCGACTCGGCAGCGCTCCGGTGCGGGTGTTGTTCGAGGTGCTGGCCGGGCCGTTGGCCCGCCCGGACACGCCGGGGGTGCGGTTCGGCTCGTATCGGACGGTGTCGTTCGACGGTTGCAGCTCGATCAAGGTGCCTGACAGCGAGCGCAACCGGGGCTGGCTGGGGCGGTGCCCGCACGGCGGGTATCCCCAGGTCGAGCTGATGGCGCTGGTCGAGACCGGCACCCGGGCCGTCATCGCGGCGGTCTTCGGCCCCACCCGGGAGGGAGAAACCTCCTACGCCACCCGGCTGTTGCACCATCTGGGCCCCGAGATGCTGGTGCTGTGGGACCGGGGCTTCGACAGCAACGGCTTCCTCACCGCCGCGCACGCCACCGGCGCACAGGTCCTGGGCCGCATCCGCCAGCGCCGCCGCCCACCAGTCCTTCAAACTCTCGCCGACTCCTCCTATCTCTCGGTCATCGGCGGCGTCCCGGTGCGCATCATCGAAGATCAGGTGAGTATCACCTGCACCGATGGCAGCAACTTCGAGGGCTCTTACCGTCTGGTGACCACGCTCCTGGACGCCCGCCGCTACCCCGCCGACCGCCTCGTGCACCTGTATCACGAGCGTTGGGAGCACGAGAGCGCCTACTACGCCTTGCGCCACACCATCCTGCACGGACGTGTCCTGCGCTCGCACGACCCGGCCGGCGTCGAGCAGGAGATGTGGGCCCTGCTCACCCTGTACCAGGTTCTGCGCCGCACCATGGTCCAGGCGGTGGAGTCCCAGCCGGGCACCGATCCCGACCGCTGCGGCTTCACCGTCGCCGTCCAAATCGCCCGTGACCTGCTGGTATGCGCGGAAGGAGTCTTCGAGCGGGGCATTGGAGAGATCGGCCGGCGCGTCCTGTCGGCGCTGTCGCCCGCACGGCGGGCCCGCGTCAGCACCCGCAAGGTGAAGTCCCCCATCTCCCGCTACGCGGAGAGGAAGCTGGACGGCCGCCCTGACCGAAGCAAGGCCGTGACCTCGACGGTGATCACTCTCCTGCCACCGCCGGTGCCGGAGCCCGCACTGCCCACGACCACGGTCCCCCAGTACGTCGGCCCCGGCCAGACCAGCAACCGCATGACACGCGTCCTGGCCATCCTGCAGGCAGAACCCGAACGGCTCTGGCGCTCAAGGGAGATCGCCGAACTCCTCGGCGACGTCACCCTCGTCGCCACCTACCGACAACTCGCCCGCTGGACCGAGAAGGGAATGATCAAGAGAGTCCGCACGGGACGCTACGCGGCAGTCACACAGGCAACAACCCCCGTGCGTGACCTGCGAAAGCGCTAACTACCCGGCCTTGGGGAAACCTCACGATGGATGCCGCCCACCCACCGGCCTCACCATGAACAAGTTACCGGACACTACGAGTTCAACCTGAGTACACGTCGCACCTCAGTGAACTTCTTCAACTCGGCCACTGATCGGGGGATGGTTGGTGGCCCGTAACAGGCGAGGCTCTCGGACTGTTGAGCGGGATGTCTCACGTC
>NZ_JBHVJX010000086.1:0-5995 GCF_042798755.1 Streptomyces sp. NPDC057743 | reverse complement strand
ACGATGCGTAGCCGACCTGAGAGGGTGATCGGCCACACTGGGACTGAGACACGGCCCAGACTCCTACGGGAGGCAGCAGTAGGGAATCTTCCGCAATGGACGAAAGTCTGACGGAGCAACGCCGCGTGAGTGATGAAGGTTTTCGGATCGTAAAGCTCTGTTGTTAGGGAAGAACAAGTGCCGTTCAAATAGGGCGGCACCTTGACGGTACCTAACCAGAAAGCCACGGCTAACTACGTGCCAGCAGCCGCGGTAATACGTAGGTGGCAAGCGTTGTCCGGAATTATTGGGCGTAAAGGGCTCGCAGGCGGTTTCTTAAGTCTGATGTGAAAGCCCCCGGCTCAACCGGGGAGGGTCATTGGAAACTGGGGAACTTGAGTGCAGAAGAGGAGAGTGGAATTCCACGTGTAGCGGTGAAATGCGTAGAGATGTGGAGGAACACCAGTGGCGAAGGCGACTCTCTGGTCTGTAACTGACGCTGAGGAGCGAAAGCGTGGGGAGCGAACAGGATTAGATACCCTGGTAGTCCACGCCGTAAACGATGAGTGCTAAGTGTTAGGGGGTTTCCGCCCCTTAGTGCTGCAGCTAACGCATTAAGCACTCCGCCTGGGGAGTACGGTCGCAAGACTGAAACTCAAAGGAATTGACGGGGGCCCGCACAAGCGGTGGAGCATGTGGTTTAATTCGAAGCAACGCGAAGAACCTTACCAGGTCTTGACATCCTCTGACAATCCTAGAGATAGGACGTCCCCTTCGGGGGCAGAGTGACAGGTGGTGCATGGTTGTCGTCAGCTCGTGTCGTGAGATGTTGGGTTAAGTCCCGCAACGAGCGCAACCCTTGATCTTAGTTGCCAGCATTCAGTTGGGCACTCTAAGGTGACTGCCGGTGACAAACCGGAGGAAGGTGGGGATGACGTCAAATCATCATGCCCCTTATGACCTGGGCTACACACGTGCTACAATGGACAGAACAAAGGGCAGCGAAACCGCGAGGTTAAGCCAATCCCACAAATCTGTTCTCAGTTCGGATCGCAGTCTGCAACTCGACTGCGTGAAGCTGGAATCGCTAGTAATCGCGGATCAGCATGCCGCGGTGAATACGTTCCCGGGCCTTGTACACACCGCCCGTCACACCACGAGAGTTTGTAACACCCGAAGTCGGTGAGGTAACCTTTTAGGAGCCAGCCGCCGAAGGTGGGACAGATGATTGGGGTGAAGTCGTAACAAGGTAGCCGTATCGGAAGGTGCGGCTGGATCACCTCCTTTCTAAGGATTTTAACGGAATATAAGACCTTGGGTCTTATAAACAGAACGTTCCCTGTCTTGTTTAGTTTTGAAGGATCATTCCTTCAAAACATAGGAACACCTGCTAAATGCGCCACTTCCTGTGGCAACGCATGTGTTAGCATGTCCTATGCGTTGTTCTTTGAAAACTAGATAACAGAAGTAATTCACATTCAATTAGTAATGCAAGATATCACGTAGTGATTCTTTTTAACGGTTAAGTTAGAAAGGGCGCACGGTGGATGCCTTGGCACTAGGAGCCGATGAAGGACGGGACGAACACCGATATGCTTCGGGGAGCTGTAAGCAAGCTTTGATCCGGAGATTTCCGAATGGGGAAACCCACCACTCGTAATGGAGTGGTATCCATATCTGAATACATAGGATATGAGAAGGCAGACCCGGGGAACTGAAACATCTAAGTACCCGGAGGAAGAGAAAGCAAATGCGATTTCCTGAGTAGCGGCGAGCGAAACGGGACAAGCCCAAACCAAGAGGCTTGCCTCTTGGGGTTGTAGGACACTCTGTACGGAGTTACAAAGGAACGAGGTAGATGAAGAGGTCTGGAAAGGCCCGCCATAGGAGGTAACAGCCCTGTAGTCAAAACTTCGTTCTCTCCTGAGTGGATCCTGAGTACGGCGGAACACGTGAAATTCCGTCGGAATCCGGGAGGACCATCTCCCAAGGCTAAATACTCCCTAGTGACCGATAGTGAACCAGTACCGTGAGGGAAAGGTGAAAAGCACCCCGGAAGGGGAGTGAAAGAGATCCTGAAACCGTGTGCCTACAAGTAGTCAGAGCCCGTTAACGGGTGATGGCGTGCCTTTTGTAGAATGAACCGGCGAGTTACGATCCCGTGCAAGGTTAAGCAGAAGATGCGGAGCCGCAGCGAAAGCGAGTCTGAATAGGGCGAATTGAGTACGTGGTCGTAGACCCGAAACCAGGTGATCTACCCATGTCCAGGGTGAAGTTCAGGTAACACTGAATGGAGGCCCGAACCCACGCACGTTGAAAAGTGCGGGGATGAGGTGTGGGTAGGGGTGAAATGCCAATCGAACCTGGAGATAGCTGGTTCTCTCCGAAATAGCTTTAGGGCTAGCCTCAAGGTAAGAGTCTCGGAGGTAGAGCACTGATTGGACTAGGGGCCCCTACCGGGTTACCGAATTCAGTCAAACTCCGAATGCCGATGACTTATCCTTGGGAGTCAGACTGCGAGTGATAAGATCCGTAGTCGAAAGGGAAACAGCCCAGACCGCCAGCTAAGGTCCCAAAGTATACGTTAAGTGGAAAAGGATGTGGAGTTGCTTAGACAACCAGGATGTTGGCTTAGAAGCAGCCACCATTTAAAGAGTGCGTAATAGCTCACTGGTCGAGTGACTCTGCGCCGAAAATGTACCGGGGCTAAACGTATCACCGAAGCTGCGGACTGTTCTTCGAACAGTGGTAGGAGAGCGTTCTAAGGGCTGTGAAGCAAGACCGGAAGGACTTGTGGAGCGCTTAGAAGTGAGAATGCCGGTATGAGTAGCGAAAGAGGGGTGAGAATCCCCTCCACCGAATGCCTAAGGTTTCCTGAGGAAGGCTCGTCCGCTCAGGGTTAGTCGGGACCTAAGCCGAGGCCGAAAGGCGTAGGCGATGGATAACAGGTTGATATTCCTGTACCACCTCCTCACCATTTGAGCAATGGGGGGACGCAGGAGGATAGGGTAAGCGCGGTATTGGATATCCGCGTCCAAGCAGTTAGGCTGGGAAATAGGCAAATCCGTTTCCCGTGAAGGCTGAGCTGTGATGGCGAGCGAATTATAGTAGCGAAGTTCCTGATTCCACACTGCCAAGAAAAGCCTCTAGCGAGGTGAGAGGTGCCCGTACCGCAAACCGACACAGGTAGGCGAGGAGAGAATCCTAAGGTGATCGAGAGAACTCTCGTTAAGGAACTCGGCAAAATGACCCCGTAACTTCGGGAGAAGGGGTGCTCTGTTAGGGTGCAAGCCCGAGAGAGCCGCAGTGAATAGGCCCAGGCGACTGTTTAGCAAAAACACAGGTCTCTGCGAAGCCGTAAGGCGAAGTATAGGGGCTGACGCCTGCCCGGTGCTGGAAGGTTAAGAGGAGCGCTTAGCGTAAGCGAAGGTGCGAATTGAAGCCCCAGTAAACGGCGGCCGTAACTATAACGGTCCTAAGGTAGCGAAATTCCTTGTCGGGTAAGTTCCGACCCGCACGAAAGGCGCAACGATCTGGGCACTGTCTCAACGAGAGACTCGGTGAAATTATAGTACCTGTGAAGATGCAGGTTACCCGCGACAGGACGGAAAGACCCCGTGGAGCTTTACTGCAGCCTGATATTGAATGTTGGTACAGCTTGTACAGGATAGGTAGGAGCCTTGGAAACCGGAGCGCCAGCTTCGGTGGAGGCATCGGTGGGATACTACCCTGGCTGTATTGACCTTCTAACCCGCCGCCCTTATCGGGCGGGGAGACAGTGTCAGGTGGGCAGTTTGACTGGGGCGGTCGCCTCCTAAAAGGTAACGGAGGCGCCCAAAGGTTCCCTCAGAATGGTTGGAAATCATTCGCAGAGTGTAAAGGCACAAGGGAGCTTGACTGCGAGACCTACAAGTCGAGCAGGGACGAAAGTCGGGCTTAGTGATCCGGTGGTTCCGCATGGAAGGGCCATCGCTCAACGGATAAAAGCTACCCCGGGGATAACAGGCTTATCTCCCCCAAGAGTCCACATCGACGGGGAGGTTTGGCACCTCGATGTCGGCTCATCGCATCCTGGGGCTGTAGTCGGTCCCAAGGGTTGGGCTGTTCGCCCATTAAAGCGGTACGCGAGCTGGGTTCAGAACGTCGTGAGACAGTTCGGTCCCTATCCGTCGCGGGCGCAGGAAATTTGAGAGGAGCTGTCCTTAGTACGAGAGGACCGGGATGGACGCACCGCTGGTGTACCAGTTGTTCTGCCAAGGGCATCGCTGGGTAGCTATGTGCGGACGGGATAAGTGCTGAAAGCATCTAAGCATGAAGCCCCCCTCAAGATGAGATTTCCCATTCCGCAAGGAAGTAAGATCCCTGAAAGATGATCAGGTTGATAGGTCTGAGGTGGAAGTGTGGCGACACATGGAGCTGACAGATACTAATCGATCGAGGACTTAACCAATTTGAATGTATGCTTACTGTTATCTAGTTTTGAGAGAACACTCTCAATGGTTTGGTGGCGATAGCGAAGAGGTCACACCCGTTCCCATGCCGAACACGGAAGTTAAGCTCTTCAGCGCCGATGGTAGTCGGGGGTTTCCCCCTGTGAGAGTAGGACGTCGCCAGGCAGACTTCATTCCGCAGTAGCTCAGTGGTAGAGCTATCGGCTGTTAACCGATCGGTCGTAGGTTCGAGTCCTACCTGCGGAGCCATTGCTTCCATAGCTCAGCAGGTAGAGCACTTCCATGGTAAGGAAGAGGTCAGCGGTTCGAGCCCGCTTGGAAGCTTATCTAAATACGTTGATCTGAAGCAGTTTCCGCGCGTTATGGAACTGTTATTTTTTGTTTAGTTCAGTAAATATCTGTTGCTGATTGTACCAGTTAAGGTATAGGTATTTAGCGCGTCTTCTGATGAAGCCTTTCTTCAAGGATGCAAAAGAGATTAACATAATTAATTGTTAAACGGTATTGACTTTTATCAAAACCTTGATATAATTACTTTTGTCATAATGAACAGTATGCTTTAGATTAGTCTGCGGGTTATACCGTTTGGAGTTTTACTGAATAAATAACAATACAGTTTTTGGTTATCTGATGCTGTATTCTGGCTGTACATTACATTTTTACTTGCGGAAGTAGTTCAGTGGTAGAACATCACCTTGCCAAGGTGGGGGTCGCGGGTTCGAATCCCGTCTTCCGCTCCATTTTATCCCAACGGGATATTGTGAAATTGATTGCGCCCGTAGCTCAATTGGATAGAGCGTTTGACTACGGATCAAAAGGTTAGGGGTTCGACTCCTCTCGGGCGCGCCATAATATATTTGAAATCGGGAAGTAGCTCAGCTTGGTAGAGCACATGGTTTGGGACCATGGGGTCGCAGGTTCGAATCCTGTCTTCCCGACCATTCGGGGCCTTAGCTCAGCTGGGAGAGCGCCTGCTTTGCACGCAGGAGGTCAGCGGTTCGATCCCGCTAGGCTCCACCATTTATAAAAAACATGTTGACTTTAAGAGAAACTTATTATATACTTAAAAAGTTGCTTGAGAAAGTGAACAAAAATGATCTTTGAAAACTAAACAAGACAAAACGTACCTGTTAATTCAAAGTTTTAAATAAATCGCACAGCGATGTGCGTAGTCAGTCAAACTACTTTATCGGAGAGTTTGATCCTGGCTCAGGACGAACGCTGGCGGCGTGCCTAATACATGCAAGTCGAGCGGACAGATGGGAGCTTGCTCCCTGATGTTAGCGGCGGACGGGTGAGTAACACGTGGGTAACCTGCCTGTAAGACTGGGATAACTCCGGGAAACCGGGGCTAATACCGGATGCTTGTTTGAACCGCATGGTTCAGACATAAAAGGTGGCTTCGGCTACCACTTACAGATGGACCCGCGGCGCATTAGCTAGTTGGTGAGGTAACGGCTCACCAAGGCAACGATGCGTAGCCGACCTGAGAGGGTGATCGGCCACACTGGGACTGAGACACGGCCCAGACTCCTACGGGAGGCAGCAGTAGGGAATCTTCCGCA
>NZ_JBHVJX010000085.1:0-6074 GCF_042798755.1 Streptomyces sp. NPDC057743 | reverse complement strand
TTTCTCTGGCACTTCTGCCGTGTCTCTATGCGGATGAGCTGGGGGTTTTCGGACGGTGCTGGACCATGTCTCGTTCGGGTGAAGCGAGTCGGTCCCCGCTGATCTGCACCGGCGTGATCCTTACGCTCTGGGCCCGTGGAGCTGATCTTCTTCAAGCCGGAGGGCTGGGAGACGTGGGGTCTCGAACACGAGCCGGTGATCCCCGAGCAGATGCCGATCCTGATCGACAGCGACTTGTGTTTCGAGGATGGTCCCGCGTCGCCGCGGCCGTTGGCGGCGGCGAACCGGTGGCTGCGGGAGCTGCCGGTGAACGGGTGCCCGGAGCCGGGTTCGTGGGGTGTCTATGCACGTGCGGTACGGGACTGGGCGGTTTTCCTCGGCGGTCACGGGATCGGACTGTTTGATCAGAGGGACCGGTTGAAGGCCGGGCTCAGTTCGTACGCGGTGCACCGGGCTTGTGGTCCGTTGGACGGGCGGCTGACGGCGACCACGTGGAACCAGCACGTGAGCATCTTGTCGAGCTTCTACCGGTGGGCGGTGGCGGAGGGGTACGCGAACGCGGAGCCGTTCACCTATCGGCAGGCCACGGTGTTCTTCGCCGATCAGGTCGCCCGGCGACCGGTGAACCAGGCCATCCGGCGGGTGCCGAAGCCGCACGTGACCATCAAGTACCTGGAGGACGACTTCGCGGAGTTGTTCGTCCGCGGTCTGCGGGGGCTTGGGCCGGACGGGGAGGACGAGCGGTTCCGGGGCCGGGAGTTGGCCCGCAACGGTGCCGTGGGCAGGTTCGCCCTGGGCACGGGGCTGCGGTTGCAGGAGTTCACCTACTACCTCGCGGCCGAGCTGCCGCCGCTTCCGCCGGCCCCGACGACGCTGCCGATTCCACTGCCGGTGCCGTCCGGCATCACGAAGGGCCGCAAGTTCCGCACCACGTGGGTGCCCTACGACACGCTGGCTGAACTGCACCGATACCGGGATCTGGACCGCGCCCTGGCAGTGGGCGGCGCCCGTTGGCGGCCGCCGGAGCGATGGGGGCCGCCTTTGCTGGTGACCGAGGCCGATCAGTGGGGCGGCCGGGTGAACGGCCGCCGGCTGTCCTGGCAGGAACTCCGGCCGTCGGAGCGTCGGCGCCTGGTGGCCCCTGAGGGCGGTTCGATGCTGCTGGCGGTGAGGTCGAATGGTGGCCCGTTCACCGCCTGGCCCACGGTCTTCTCCCGGACGGCGGACCGCATCCGGGAGCGGTTCGAGCCCCGGTTCCCGCACGTTTTTCCACACCGAAGTCGGCACACGTTCGCGATGCAGACCCTGGCCCGGCTGGTCAGCGGCTACTACCGGCAGGCCGCGCAGATGGTGAAGGACACCGATGCGGAGGCCGGCCTGGCCCTCTACCTCGCCAAGGCCGATCCGCTGATGGTGCTGCGGGACCTGTTGGGGCACTCCAGTGTCCTGACCACGGAAAAGTACCTCCGTCGGCTGGATATGACCCGCATCTTCCGGGACGCCTACGAAGAGGCCGGGCGGGACTACGGGCTGATCAGCGATGTCGAAGCCGCGACGGAGGCGGACGGCGAGTTCGATGAGGACGAGGACGACTGGTGACCGCCGCTGTTCTGCATGATCCGATCGGCATCGCCTACACCAGCGCAGACGGGGTCAACCGGCAGAGGCTCATGCCTGCCAGCCGCTGCCCGCAGCTGTCCCGGGACTTGATGACGGGGCTGGTATGCCTCATCCACCCGCACGGGCGGCTGGCCACGCGGTCCACCGTCGACAAGAACGTGATCTCGGCCAGCCGTCTGGTGCTGTTCCTGGATGCCCGCGGGTTCACCGGCGGCGCCGGGGACTTGTCGCGGACGGATCTGATTGAGTTCTGGATGTCCGCCCAGTATGCCGACGAGCGCAACAGCCGTGTCCTGTTGCGGGCATGGGACGACGAAACCGGCGGTCTGCCGCGACCGGTCCGCTTGATGGCTGAGGGCCGTTCGTTCAACCAGCCCGATCCGAAGGGGACGTTCGCCCCCTACAGTGAGGCCGAGTGGTCCCGGCTGCTCGACCTCTGCCGCCAAAACGTACGGGAAGCCTTCACCGCGCACGCCGAGGCCCTCGCCGCCGCCCGCCGGGGCCGCGATCCCCAGGAATGCGGTGACTGGTCCACCGACAACCTGTGCTGGCTCCATGTCCACCACGGGCCGGTCACTTTCCGCTCATTGCGGGACTCGCTCGGCGTTCGGCAGAAGACCGCCCTCGCTGTCCGGCGCCCGCTGGCAGAGACCCGGAAGGCCCTGTTCGCCCAGCCGGACATGGTGATCTCCTACCAGCTGCTGTTCGGCGCCTACAGCGGGATCGTCCCCGACGGCATCGACGGGCTCGGGCTGAAGGACATCGAATGGTCCGGCAGCTCCGAGATGCTGCTGAACTACGTCAAGGGCCGAACATCCCGCGAGAGCCTGAACCTTCCCCGCAAGGCCGTCCGGTTGCTGGAACGCTGGCTGGAGCACTCGGCCCTGCTTCGCTCCTTCGCGCCGGAGGAGGACCGCGGGGTGTTGTGGATCCGCGATCGTCACAACCATGCCGATGTCGTGGAGACGACTCGGATGACCGACATCTCGGTCCGCAAGTGGGTACGCCGGCATGGCCTGCTGGACGACACGGGTGCCCCGTTCCCGGTTCACCGGCAGCGGATCAGGACCACGTTCCACAGTCACCGCGACCGTCGCACCTGGGCCGGCAGTCCGCGGGCGACGATCGACCCCAACCACACCCCGGCGATCGAGGGCGACCACTACCTGACCGCCGCGACGCCGGCCCAGCAGCGGGCCGTTCACGCCCTGATTGAGGAGGCCCAGGGCGATCTCCTTCAGCGGGCTCAGGCTCCCACTGTCCTGTCTGAGGAAGCCACTGTCACCCTCGCGCGGGACTACCCGCAGGTCATCGACCGGCTGCGGCTGGACGACGCGGCGATCAACGAACTTGTGGGCGGTGAACGCGACGTGTTCGTCGCGGCCTGCGCGGACCAGCTGGCCGGGCTCCACGGCCCGGAGGGCAAGCCCTGTCCGGCTCGCCCCTGGGTCTGCCTGCTCTGCCCGCTGGCGGTCTTCGCACCCCGGCACGCGGCCAACCTGTTGCGGTTGAAGGCGTTCTTCGCACGCCAGTGGCGGCAGATGCCTTCCGATCACTTCATGGCCGTCTTCGGTCCCTATGCCCAGCGCGTCACCCAGGTCCTGGACTGCTTCCACCCCGAAGTACTGGCTGGCGCCGCCCCGCAGGTCACCGACACGGACGAGGAAATCCCGCTGCGGCCCGAGGAGCTAACCGCATGACCGAAGCCTTCGCCGCCCCGCAAGCGGCACCCCTTTCTCCGTTCGTCGGCGCCGACGTCTTCGAGCTGGCCGGATGGACCCTCGTCGACAGCTTCCCGCGGCCGCGGTTCGACCAGGACATATGGGATCTCCGTGGCATCCAAGGCCGCCCCAAGCAGCTCGCGGCGGGTCTGCTGATCTGGGACTTCACGAAGATCAGCAACCCGCGATGGCAGCTGGTGGCCAAGGAACTGATGATCGCCTATTGCGCGCCGACCCACCCGGCCGTTGCCCAGTTGCCCCGGGCCTACCGCACGCCTCGGGCGCTGGCAACCACCTGCCGCATCCGGGACCTGCTGTTTCCCTGGCTGAACTGGCTGACCAGCCAAGGGATCACCAGTCTTCACGAGGTCACGCAGGAGCACTGTCAGCGCTACCTCGACCTCCGCGGCACGATCCGCGACAAGCACGGGTGCCCTCTCCGGGTAGCCAGCCCGTCCCAGAAGCGGGCGGTCGTCACGGCCATCATGGATCTCGCGTTCTACGGCGACCTGTTCACCAGCGACCGCTATCACCAGGACTTCCGCCCCTGGAACTTCACCCCGCCGGCCGTGGTCGCCGGCATCCCGAAGCGGGCGGAGAACAAGACCCAGCCCGTCCCCGATCACATCCTGCAGCCGATGCTTGCCGCCTGCCTCTACATCGTGGACACCATCGGACCCCGTCTGATCGCTCTCCTCCGGCAGGTCGAAGAACGGCCGTTCCGAACCGAGCGCGTCCACGGACCGAGCCCCACGGCAGCCGACCTGGCCCAGGCCCTGGAAGAGCATCGTTCCAGCGGGGAGCCCCTGGTCGAGATGACCGAGAGACGGGTCCGTGAGCGACTTGCCGCAGGCTGGAACCCGGATGACCTCCTCCTGCGGGTGAATTTCCAGGCCCTGGCCACCCGCGCCGGACGCGGTGAATACCGCTCTCGCTTGCTCACCCCGGACCTTCGTCGGCTCGCCGAGGACACCCTCGCCAACGTCGGACTGGCCAAGCCCTGGGGCCGCGACGCGCCGGCCGTCCCCCGCGCGGACACCCAGGAACTGGTGCCGTGGACCACACCGCTGCACACCCGGGAAGTCCAGGACCTCGCGGGCGTCGCCCGCCAGGCGGCGCTGACCGTCACCGCGGCGGTCTCCGGGATGAGGAACAGCGAGCTCGCCGAACTGCTCGTCGGCTGCCGCCGCACCAGTCAGATCGGCCCCGGCATGGTCCGTCACAGCCTCGCCAGCAAAATCATCAAAGGCCAGAAGCTCGGCGGACTCGACGATGAATGGGTCGTACTCGAAGAAGTACACCGAGCGGTCGCACTCGCAGAAGAACTGCACACCCACCCCACTCCCGGGCAATTCTTGTTCGGGCGGATCGGCTTCCACTCCGGACACACCCGCGCTCTTCGCCCCTTCGTCAACGGTCCCCTCGGTCATCGGCTCGGGCTCGCTCCCATCCCGGACGGCGATGTCAACTTGCGGATGTTGAGGCGTACTTTGGCCATTGAGCTGGCCTACCGTCCCAACGGCATGCTGGCCGCGAAGATCGCTCTGAAACACGTGTCCGTGGTCACCACGGAGGGATACGCCGCACGGCCCGGAGGAGCCCAGGCCAAACTGCTGGCCGAGGTCAACGAGCACGAGCAGGAGCGGAACCTGTCCCTGGCCGCCGCTGAGTTCCGCAACTACCAGCAGGGCATCATGCCGAGCGGTCCTGGGGCCCGCGGTCTGATCGACTTCTTCACCCACGTCGACGAGGAGCTGACCCGGCAGGCAGCAGCCTCGCCTCACGTCCGGTCCAGTGACCAGGACCTCCGCAACCTCCTGGCCAAACGAGCCGCAACCCTGCACCTGGGAACGGCGAACTACTGCTGGTTCGCCGACCCCGGCAAAGCCCTGTGTCTGAAGCTGGCCGGAACCCCGAACGCCACCAAGCCGCTGGCGGGAATGTGTGACTCCGCCCGCTGCCCGCAGGCCACACACCACCCCTGCCACCGGCCCGTCTGGGCCGAGACCGTCGCCCAGACCAAGACTTTCCTCGGCTCCCTCAGCCGTCCCCAGAAGAACGAGCGCATCCGGCTCCAGGCCGAACTCGACCGGGCACAGCGCGTTCTCGACGAAATCGACCGCGCGGCCGGACCCGCCCCCGACGAGGAGATCCATGAGGACCACTGACGACCAGCGACGCCAGGCCGAGGACCGTATCCAGGCCGCCATGGACCGCCTCCTGCGAGGCGAGATTCCGCCCGGCGGCCGATGCGACCTTAAGACCCTCGCCGCCCAGGCCGGGGTGAACCGCACGGGCTTCTATCCCAAGGCAGGACGTCCGGGTCCCTTCCAACACCTGGCCGAGGAATTCAGCCGGCGCCGTGATCTCCTCCAGGGAGCAGGCACTATCCCGGACCCACGCGAAGCCCAGATCGCCCGGCTGAAGGAAGAGGTCTCCGGCCTCCGTGAGCGCCTGGCCGAGCGCGACACCAAGGTCGAGGAGCTGACCGACTTCAGGCAACGAGCGATCTCGCAACTGGCCGCACAGCACCTCGAAATCGAGCGCCTCCGTCAACAGCTCGCCGGAGGATCGCACCAGCAGGTCACTCACCTGCCCCGCCCACGGCACACCACAACGATCGGCCCCTGCTGAAATGAGACATCACACCGCTGAGGCCGTCCTGAACCTCCGCTGCCGGACGCACTCCACCCGCAACACGTCGACTCGGGACACGGAGAGTGCGCGCAAAAA
>NZ_JBHVJX010000084.1:0-7711 GCF_042798755.1 Streptomyces sp. NPDC057743 | reverse complement strand
ACGTCTCTTACGAGCCGATCACACGCCCACTCGACCTGCTGAAACTCCCGTGACCTGCGAAGACACCCTCACTACCGGACTATGAATCAGCCCTGGCGCCCGGCTGGGCTATTTCCCGGCACTGGAAACGGTGCCGCATGCTGTGGTGGCACATATCCGGGCCTGCATGGGGCTGCCGGATGAGGTGGCGCTGGAAGTGGCGTCCTCGCGAACGGCGAGCACCACCGCATGTGGATACGTGAGCGTATCGGTCTGGTAGGTGATCCTGAGCGGACACGTGCGGTGGCCGAGGAGGCGATGGTAGCGGCGGCGCCGGTGAAGGCTCATACGGCGGATCTGGTGAATGTGGCGCTGGAGGAGATCGTCCGTGCCGGGCTGGAGCTGCCGGGGTTTTCCACGCTGGACCGGATGGCGGCTTCCATCCGGACTCGGGTGGAGGGGGAGATCTGCGCGGCGGTCGTGGCCCGGATGAGCGAAGCCGCCCGGGAGCGGGTCGCCGGTCTGCTTCACGTGGCAGACGGCGAATGCCGCAGTAAATTTGACTGGCTGAAGGAACCGGGCCGTCGGGCGACCTGGTCGAAGTTCCGCGCCCATGCCGAGCGCTTGGAGCGGCTCGACGGACTCGGTGACAGCGGCGGATGGGTGGAGGGTGTGGCGGCGGCGAAGGTTGCCTCGCTGGCCGCGCAGGTCCGGGTCCTGATCGTAGGCGAAGTGAAGGACATTGCCGAGCCGAGGCGGACGGCGATGCTGGCGTGTCTTGTGGCGGAGATCCATACGAAGGCACGGGATGAGTTCGTGGCGATGCTGTGCAAGCGCATGGCCCCGCCACCTCAAGCGCGCCGAGGAGACCCTGGCGGAGATCGAGCGGCGGCAGAAAGAGGTCACTGAGCAACTGCTGATCGCCTACCGTGACGTGCTCGCCGCGCTCAGGGACCTGGCCGGGGAAGACGGGAAGGGCTCGGAGGGCACGTTCGATGATGTGCTGGCGCTCAAGCAGGCGCGGGAAGTGATCGAACGAGCCGGCGGGTTCGAGGCCCAGCTGCCCGAGATCGAGGCCCTCTCGGCGCACCACGGGAACAACTTCACGCCGCTGGTGGAACGGTTCTTCCGCCCGGACCGGCCGACCATGTTCAAGCTCGCCCGCCACCTCACCCTCGTGGCCACCTCCGAGGACCGCTCGGTGCTGGACGCGCTGGAGCACGCGCTCGCGCACCAGCACCTCGCCCGCCCGCTGATCCCCGACACCCCGCACCCGTCCCCCACCGCGGCGCAGACCGGCGGGCACGACGACGGCCGGAAGAACGAGGCCCAGACACCACAGCCGCTGGACCTGTCATTCGCGTCGAAGAACTGGCTCAAGACCGTCTATGCCAAGGATGAGCCGGGGATGCTGGCGCGCCGGCACTTCGAGACGATGGTGTTCACCTACCTGGTCGAGGAGCTGCGGTGCGGGGACATCGCCGTGGCGGCCTGTGAGGAGTACGGCGACTGGACCAGGATGCTCCTGGGCTGGGGGAGTGAATGCCTGCCGATGCTGCCCGAGTTCTGTGAGCAGGCCGGACTGCCCGCCACCGCCCAGGACTTCGTGGCACGCCTGAGAACACAACTCACCGAGACCGCCGCGGCGGTGGACGCAAGGTATCCGGATAATCAGGACCTGGTCATCGACCCTGTCACCGGAGTGCCCTCTCTCAAGGCCCGCCGTGGCATCGAACGCGCTGCCTCCGCCCAAGCCCTGGATACGGAGCTCGAACGGCGTCTGCCCGCCAGGCCCGTATTGGAGCACCTGGCGAGGGCTGCGCACTGGACCGGCTGGTGGCCCCGTTTCGGCCCGCTCTCCGGCTCCGACCCGAAGCTGAAGGATCCGCTGTCCCGTTATGTGATCACCGCGTTCACCTACGGCTGTAACCTCGGCCCTGCCCAGGCCGCCCGCCACATGCGCGGTAGCGTCACTGCCCATGAGCTCGGTGCCATCGCCCAGCGGCATGTCACCACCCGCCGCCTCGGCCGCGCTGGGGCGGACGTCATCGACACTTACATGCTCCTGGACCTCGTCGCCGCGTGGGGTGACGGGTCGGTGGCGGCGGTGGACGGCACGATGATGGACACCGTTATCGACAACCTCCTCGCCGAGACCTCCATCCGCTACGGAGGATTCGGCGGAATAGCCCACTACCTCGTCGCCGACGCCTACATCACCCTTTTCTCCAGATTCATACCCTGCGGAGCGGTATACCTGATCGACTCCCTGCTCGCCAACGAATCCAGCGCGCAGCCGGATACAGTGCACGCGGATACACAAGGGCAGAGTTTTCCGGTCTTCGGTCTGGCACATTTGCTGGGAATCGACCTGCTTGTCGGCGACGGGTGAACGGTGGTTCTGGATCACTTTCCGTGCTGGGCTGACGGACGGTCACTGACCGGGCCGGCTGGACGTCCGGGTCATGCGGCAAGGAGTACGCGCTTGCGTAGGAGGTCCAAGCCCGCACGGCCGAACATCTGCCGCTTAAGCATCTTGATCCGGTTCACCTGCCCCTCCACCGCGCCCGAGCTGAACGGCAGGCTCAACCCCGCCACCACCGCCCCGAGATCAGAACCGATCCCGTTCACGAACGACACCAACTCGGGCAGGCCGGTGGCCTTCACCTGGTCGATCCAGCCGGCCAGCTGGGTACGTCCGGTGCGGGCAGTCATCATCTCGGCGAAGGTCCGGACGTGGTCGGCGGTGGTGTCCAGCTGCGGGCAGCGGGCGAGGATGCCCTTGAGCTTGAGGGCCTCGTCCGGAGTGAGGCTGTCGGGGTGGCGGGTGATCCAGCTGGTCACCTCGCGAACCGAGGGTGGCCGGGTGGAGCGGTCCTGCGGCTGGGTGCCGGATCGCAAGGGACGCAGGTAGTCGCGCAGGACCGTCAACCCGCCCGTGTAGCCGGCGGCCTTGATCTCGTCGAAGAGTGTCTTCGCGGTGGTGCAGCCCTCCTGCCACCGCTGGTGCAGGTGGGGCTTGTAGTCGTCTAGGACGCTGGCGCGGCCCTGCCACTTGCCCGTTGAGAGTTGCTCGGCGGTGGCGGCGCGGGCGAACCTGCGCACGGTGTTGCGGGCCAGGCCCAGCTGGCGGCCGATCTCCCGCTGAGGCATGCCCTGGGCAAGCAGGTCATGCACGGCTCGGTGGCGCTCGCGGGTGCGGTCGGCGCAATGGTGGGCGGCCCGGTTCGCCTTTGCCGCCGCGGTGATCGTCTCCAGTTCGGCGAGCGCCACCGCGGACTCCTCGGTGGTGGGAACCGGAGCGGGTTCGCGCAGCTGGGTGGAGTGCCGGGTGACGCAGCGTTCCACGGCCTCGGTGAGGTTGTGGAACAGGTGCCAGCGGTCCGCGATCTGGACCGCGTCCGGTGCGCCGAGGCGGGCGCCTTCGGCATAGCCGGCGGCACGGTCGCGGCAGATGACCTCGACTCCGGGGTGGTCGGTGAGCCAGCGGGCCAGGGTGGCGGACTCGCGGTCGGGCAGCAGGTCAACGGGCCGGTGGGTCTCAACGTTGATCAGGACAGTGCCGTAGACGTGGCCCTTGAGCAGGGCGAAGTCGTCGACTCCGAGCACCCGAGGCGTCGTTGTCACCGGGTCGGGCATCGCGCGGATCAGCCGCAGCAGGGTCGAGCGACTGACCTTGGAGCTGAGCACGTCGACCAGCCGAGCGCCGGCGCGCCCGGCCAGCATCAGTGCCACCGCCTGCAAAATCACGTGCAGTCGTAGGCTCCGACGGCCGTAGCGGAAGGTGAGTCCTGCGACCTGCTCGACGAACGTCGTGCGGGAACACGACACAGCCGGGCAGCGGAAGCGTCGGACCTGCAGCTTCACGACTGCCCGGCGCCCACCGACTGCAGAGTCCGCCAGCCGGCGCTCGTACCGACTATGGACGCGGCCCGATCTTTCGCCGCACGCCGGGCAGACCACGTCCCGCGCACACGCCCGGGCCGCAACCGTCACAATGTCATCGCCGACCTCGATGTTCGCTATCTCCAAGCCATCCAGATCGGGGAACAGGATCTCCTCAACATCCATGCAGCTCACGGCCGTTGATCATCACGTACGCGGTGCGAGTCGGGCCGGGGAGTGCCGAAAGTGATCGCAAGTCGTTGGTGTCGTTCGTGAACGGGATCGGTTCTGATCTCGGGGCGGTGGTGGCGGGGTTGAGCCTGCCGTTCAGCTCGGGCGCGGTGGAGGGGCAGGTGAACCGGATCAAGATGCTTAAGCGGCAGATGTTCGGCCGTGCGGGCTTGGACCTCCTACGCAAGCGCGTACTCCTTGCCGCATGACCCGGACGTCCAGCCGGCCCGGTCAGTGACCGTCCGTCAGCCCAGCACGGAAAGTGATCCAGAACCCGAGTTCGACCGTCGCCGAGACTGCTCCCCAGGATCCGGAACTTCCAGGGTGAGTCGGCGGCGGGAGTTTCACCCGCCGCCGCTCTCAGAACCGTGTGTAAACCTCTCGGCTTACACGGCTCCCACCGTCCAGTCATTCACGGTTACGGCTTGACGAGTCTCCAGTGGGCGAAGAGGCCGGGAAACCGTCTGGCGTGACGGTTCAGGGCCTCTCGCGCTCTCGCTCGCTTCCGTTTGAACCGCTTGTACTTGCGGACGAGCCACCGCACCAGATAGTCGTTGATGCGGTTGAGGGTGGAGAGCAACGCGGACGGGTGGAACCGCCCGAAGCAGTTGATCCAGCCCCGCACGACCGGGTTGATCTCCCGGGCGAGCTCCTCCAGGGTCGTCTCACTGTGCAAGTGCAGCCGCCACCGGCGGATCTGCATCCGGATCTGCTTGGCGGCTTCGTCGCTGACGGCCGGACTGAAGCCGAAGAAGAAGTCCCCGCGCTTCGTCCGGAGTTTCCGCACGCGAAACCCGTACCCCAGGAACGTGAACGAGGTGTGCTCGGCCGAGCCACGCCTGTTCCTGTCCCGGCAATACACAATGCGGGTCTTCTGGGGATGCAACTCCAGACCCCCGCACTCGGTCAGCCGCCCGGCGATGGCCTCACGCACCCGATGCGCCTGAACCTCGTTCCGGCAGTGGACCACCACGTCATCGCAGTACCGCTCGAACCAGACACCGGGGTGCTCCCGGGCCATCCAGAGGTCGAACGCGTAGTGCATGAAGAGGTTGGACAACACGGGTGATACCGCCGAGCCCTGGGGGCTGCCGCGGTCCCGGGCCTGCAGGCTGCCGTCCGGCCTCTGGAGTGGGGCCTTGAGCCATCGCTCCACATACAGCCGGACCCACCGCAGGTCGGTGTGGTGCGCGACCGCCTTGAGGACGAGATCGTGATCGAGGTTGTCGAAGAAGCCCCGGATGTCGAGATCGATCACCCAGTCCGTCTTCCAGCACCTCTCCCGGCACGCCGCGACCGCGTCCAGCGCACTGCGGCGGGGCCGGTAACCATAGGAGTCCGGGTGGAACACAGGCTCCACCAGCGGCTCCAGCACCATGGCCACCACCGTCTGCGCGATTCTGTCCGCGACCGTGGGCACGCCGAGGATCCTGACCCCGCGCCCTCCCGGCTTGTCGATCTCCACCATCCGTACCGGCGGAGGGAAATAACAGCCCGACGAGAGGCGATTCCACAGCTTGTAGAGGTTGGCCTTCAGGTTCACCTCGAACTGCTCGATCGACTCGCCGTCGACACCCGCCGCGCCCTTGTTGGCCTTGACCCTCAAGTACGCCTCGAACACCAGGTGTTTCGAGATCTCGAACGACTTCGGTCCGCTCGTCCGGCTCATCCCGGGCACTCCGGTTGACCGCCAAACAGACCCGGACGATCCGTCCCCTTCGCTCCGCCCGCATTACCGGGCTTCATCACTACTACGGGACGGTCCGCCCCCGTGCCCCGCATCGGTACTCGGCCCCTCACGGTCTTGTCCGCTTGAGGCGCTCCCTCTCGCCACCACCCCAGAGAGGCGGCAGCAGTATCGGGGCGACAGGTTCCCACGTTCCGTGCAAGAGCCCGGACCAGGCTCGCGCCGCCTCCATGCCGGACGCCATCCGGGCAGTCAGCAGGCTCCCCCCGGACTTGTCCCGGAGCCCAGATCATGCCCCGGTTTCGACGCCATTGAAGAAAGTTACGACACGTCATCAGCGGTTCGCTCACGCTCGCCTTCCTGACCCACACCTGACGCGATCAATGCCGCGCCTTTTGCCGCAGCGCTCACCACGACCGGCATTTAGACGTCATCTCATTTGGTGAGTCGGCGGTAGCAGATGAGTGTCGCGGCGATGCCCGTGAAGGCAAGGAAGTGTTCGGCTTTGCGTTCGTAGCGGCGGTGGAGCCGGCGGCATCCGGCGAGCCAGGACACGGTGCGTTCGATGGTCCAGCGGTGGCACCCCAGGCGCTGAGAGTTCTCGATGCCTTTGCGTGCGATGCGGGGTGTGATGTGGCGGCCGCGGAGCCATTGCCGCAGGTGAGCGTTGTCATAGGCCTTGTCCGCGTGGAGTTTGGCGGGCCTGCGCCGGCGGGGACCGCGCCGGGAGCGGAGGGGCGGTATGCCCCTGACGAGGGGTTCGAGGGCCTGACTGTCGTGCAGGTTCGCGCCGGAAATCCCGATGGACAGGGGCAGGCCGGTGCGTTCGGTGAGCAGGTGGATCTTCGAGCCGTACTTGCCCCGGTCGACGGGGTTCGGTCCGGTCAAAGCCCCCTTTTCATCGCCCGCATGTTCACCGAGTCCACCGCACAGCGCGACCAGTCGAGTTCGCCGCGAGCACCCAGCTCGTCCAAGACCAGCCGGTGGAGCTTCGCCCATACCCGGGCTTTCGTCCACTCGGCAAACCGCCGGTGAGCCGTAGCTCCCGACGGCCCGAACGAGACCGCCGGCAACTGCTGCCACGTGCAACCGGACGTGGCCACGAACACGATCGCGGCCAGCACCTCACGGTCACCATGCCGACGGCGCCCACCACCCTGCGGCCGCACCGGCACCTCCGGCACCACCCGCTGGAACAACTCCCACAACTCATCCGGCACCAGCCGCTCAACAATCCCCACCACGATCCAACAGCTTACAGCCAAATGAGATGACGTCTTAACCGGCGCAGCCTGCGGTGGTTTGGGGCCTCCCCCTGCAGGGCGACCCCGGAGGACCTACCTCCATCTCCTGCACAGCACCGCTTCCAGAAGCTGCTACATCGACGCCACCTTCAGCGTTCGTGGCACACAATCTGACCTTTCACCGCCCTGACCCCACGGTCTGCTACCAGCACATCGACACGCTGTTCCCCACCGATCCGCGGACCGCGGTGAACTGGAAACTGATCGAGAAAAACTGAGCCTTTTCCAACCTGCGGCTGCAGCCTGACAGTTGGGCTGACAACGTGGTGAAGCCCCTGGTAGATGGGTTTTCGACCAAGAGAACCCTCTCCACCAGAGGCTTCACGTGCTTGTCTACCCATCGGGCGTCGACGTGTCCAGCTCTGCCCTGTGCTTCCTCACCCAGCAGCTACGGCAGCACCGCCGCGAAATCGGCTCACGCTGGCGGCGTCTCAGAGCCAGCCGCCAGTCTCTGCTCACGCTCGCACACCTGCGAGTGGGCCACACATACGCCCAGCTCGCAGCCGGGTTCGGCGTCGGAATCACCACGACCTACCGCTACGTCACCGAGGCTGTTGAGCTCCTGGCCACCCTCGCCCCCAGCCTGGCCGACGCGGTGCGAACCGCGTCGACGAAGGCTTTCGTG
>NZ_JBHVJX010000083.1:0-7770 GCF_042798755.1 Streptomyces sp. NPDC057743 | reverse complement strand
GGCACACACGCACCCGCACGCAACCACGGCGTACGGGCCCGTGCCTCGGTCAGCATCGCCGCAAGCTGCACCGGCCCGCACGTCCGCTTCTCGCCCGTCGCCCTGTTGTGCTGATGGACGGCCTTGGCCTTGGCCACGCACTCATTCCAGACCCAGCGGCACCGGTCCCACTCGGCTTCGAGTGCGCGCCGGGCCGACATCGACAGACGCACACGGAAGGTGTACCGGGCAAACCCGGCCACTCCCCTGATCGCTTCCGCCGTCATGCACCCGAAACTACCTGAGAGGACTGACAGTTGAGAGATTCTGTCCCCCACGGGCTCCCTCACCCCGATATGGGGTGGACGTTGATCCATCCTGTCGGCGAATCGACTTTCCCTGCCCCGCTCACGCGGGAACTTCGTTTCTCCCCCACAAGCGGGAGGTATCCTCACCCCCACATCAAGGTGGGCGTATCCACGAAGGGGACTTGATGACCGCCCGCATCGACCACCTCGTCACCTCCGGGACGTTCTCCCTCGACGGCGGCACCTGGGACGTCGACAACAACGTGTGGATCGTCGGCGACGGCTCCGAGGCCGTCGTCATCGACGCCGCCCACGACGCCGACGCCATCCTCCGGGTCCTCGACGGACGCACCCTGCGCGCGATCATCTGCACCCACGCGCACAACGACCACATCGACGCGGCCCCGGCGCTCGCCGCCCGCACCGGCGCGCGGATCCTGCTGCACTCCGACGACCTGCCGCTGTGGAAGCAGACCCACCCGGACACCGCCCCCGACGGGGACCTGTCGGACGGTCAGGTGCTGACCATCGCCGGCACCGACCTGACCGTGCTGCACACCCCCGGTCACGCGCCCGGCGCGGTCTGCCTCCACGCCCCCGACCTGAAGGCCGTGTTCACCGGGGACACCCTCTTCCAGGGCGGCCCCGGCGCCACCGGCCGCTCCTTCTCCGACTTCCCGACGATCATCGACTCGATCCGCGACCGGCTGCTGACCCTCCCCCCGGACACCACCGTCCACACCGGCCACGGCAACTCGACAACCATCGGCACGGAGGCCCCTCACCTGGCGGAGTGGGTGGCACGGGGGCATTAGGGGGCGGGCGGATGCGGCCTGGGGGGTCTCCAGGAGGAATCCCTCTCCGGAAGATCGCTTCTCCGGAGGGTCGCTTCTGCTCTGAGGAACGCTTCCCTGAGGGGGCGTGCGAACGCATCCCGTAGGGGACGCACGAGCCCCCTGCGGGGCCTCAACGCACCGAAGGCGCAAGGTATTCCGCGGACGAGCGCCCATGGGGGTCCCGTGGGGGAGACCCCTCGGGGCTAGGCGAACGCATCCCGTAAGGGGCGCGCGGGCCCCCTGTGGAGCCTCAACGTACGGGAGGCGCAGGGTATTTCAGAGGGGCCAGGGGGATCAGAGAAAGGGGCGGAGGGGATCGGAGCGGATCAACGGGATCGGGGGATCGAGCGGGATCAGAGGGGATCGAGGAGGACCGGGGGCTGGGGGATCGAGGAGGACCGGGGGCTGGGAGACCGAGGGGCAGAAGAGGTCAGTGAGAGAGAGCCGGAGGCGCAGCAGGTTTCAGGTGCCGGTGGCCGTTCGTTGGAGGATGCGGGCGGCTACCGCTGCGGAGTCGACCAACGGGTGCAGGGCCAGGGCCCGTAGGGCGGCGTCGCGGTCCTTGAAGAGGGCGGCGTCGACCGTGGCGCGCTCGACCGCCTTGAGTTGGAGCATCAGCCCCAACTGGTCCTCGCGCAGCGGCGCACAGGGCAGCGGTCGGGCCCCCTTGGCGGTCACCTCGCAGACCGTCTCCACGATCGCGTCCGACGGCAGTTGCGGCACCGTCGTCCCGTTGCGGACGTTGAGGATCAACCGCCGTCCGGAGTCGCCCGCGATGGCGTGCATCAGGGCCAGCGCGACCCGGTCGTAGCCACCGCCCTCCAGGTCCGCGCTGTCCCGCTGCCAGCCGCCGGTGGCCTGGCGGCTGTGCGCCATGTACGTCTCCTCGCGCTCCAACCGGGTCCGCTCCCACAGCTCGTACACCGCGTCCGGGGAGCCGGCCGTCGCGGCCCGTTCGAAGAAGCCGCCCTGCTGCCGGTCCAGGAATTCCCCGCGGGTCTGCGCGGTGTCCCGTACGGAGTGCAGGGTCTCCCGGCGGAAGTAGTAGTAGTGCAGGTACTCGTTGGGGAGGGCGCCCAGGACGCGGAGCCAGTCCGGGCCGAAGAGTCGCCCCTCCTCGAAGGAGCCCAGGGCCGCCTCGTCGGTCAGCAGGGTGGGCAGCACATCGGAGCCGTCCAGGGTCAACGAGCGCAGCCAACCCAGGTGGTTGAGGCCCACGTAGTCGTAAGCGGAGCGGGTCGGGTCCTCCAGGGCCGTCGGGTCCGCGCCTAGCGCGCGAGCCGCCCGGCGCACCAACCCCACGGGGGAGTCGCAGATCCCGATGACCCGGTCACCGAGCACCTGCGCCATCGCCTCGGTCACCATCCCCGCGGGATTGGTGAAGTTGATGACCCACGCCCCCGGGGCGAGCGCCGCGACCCGTTCGGCGATGTGCAGCGCCACCGGGATCGTCCGCAGCCCGTAGAGGACGCCGCCCGCGCCGACCGTCTCCTGGCCCAAGACGCCCTCGGACAGCGGGATTCGCTCGTCCCGGATGCGGCCCGCGGTGCCGCCGACGCGGATGGCGGAGAAGACGAAGTCGGCGCCCGTCAGCGCCGCGTCGAGTGATTCCGCCACTCGTACGGGTACCGCTTCGGTACGGCCCCGCGCCAGCCGGGCCAGCACGTCGGAGATCACCGCGACCCGTCGCGGATCGGTGTCGTACAGCGTCAACTCGGAGACGGAGCGTGTCGGATCGTCGAGCAGCGCGCGGTACACGAGCGGGACCCGGAAGCCGCCACCGCCGAGAATGGAGAGCCTCATGGGGCGGAACGTACCGCAGCATCAGGCACACTGGCGGCACGAGTTGCGTAGGAGAGGGGCGAGCGCGGTGAACAGTGGCCGACGCGATGTGCAACCGCCCGCGGGGCCGGCCGCCGTGCCGCCCGGGCTCGATCCGCTGGCCGGGGTGCGCCGCGAGGGCGATCCGCCCACCGACGTCTACCTCACCGGCACCGTCTTCCTCGACATCATCTTCACCGGCCTGGACACCGCCCCGGTCCGCGGCACCGAATCCTGGGCCCGCGGCATGGGCTCCAGCCCCGGGGGCGTCGCCAACATGGCCACCGCGCTGGCCAGGCTGGGGCTGCGCACCTCCCTGGCCGCCGCGTTCGGCGACGACATGTACGGCGAGTACTGCTGGGAGGCGCTGGAGCGGGGCGAGGGCATCGACCTGTCGCTCTCCCGCCGGGTGCCCGGCTGGCACTCCCCGGTCACCGTCTCGATGGCCTACGAGGGCGAGCGCACCATGGTCTCGCACGGCCACCAGGCCCCGCCGCCGGACTTCGTCTTCGACGGCCGGCACGCTCCCGGCTGCCCGCCGCCGTCCCGGGCCTGCGTCGCCTCGCTCGTGCCCGGCCGCCGGGAGGGCTGGCTGGGCTGCGCGGCCGGCCGCGGCAGTCGGCTCTTCGCCGACGTCGGCTGGGACGACTCCGGCCGCTGGGACCCGGCCGACCTCGCCGACCTGGAGCACTGCGAGGCGTTCCTGCCCAACGCCGAGGAGGCGATGCGCTACACCCGCACCGACTGCCCGCGCACCGCCGCCCGCAAGCTGGCCGAGCGGGTCCCGCTCGCCGTGGTCACCCTCGGCTCCGAGGGCGCCTACGCGGTGGACTCCGGCAGCGGCGAGACCGCCGAGGTGCCCGCCATCGTCGTGGAGGCGCTGGACCCGACCGGCGCCGGGGACGTCTTCGTCGCCGGCTTCGTCACCGGCACCCTCGCCGAGTGGCCGCTGGTCGATCGGCTGGCCTTCGCCGGACTGAGCGCCGCCCTGTCGGTGCAGGAGTTCGGCGGCTCGCTCTCCGCTCCCGGATGGGCCGAGATCGCCGCCTGGTGGCGCCGGGTCCGGGCCTGCGACACCGAGGCCGGCGCCGGACTGCGCCGCCAGTACGGGTTCCTGGACGCGGTGCTGCCGGCCCCCGGCGCGGCCGTCGGCACCCCCGGCGGGACCGACGCCGCGCGCCCCGCCGCCCCGTCCCCGCTGGCCCGCGCGGTCCCCACGATCGGCTTCCGCCGGCCGGCCTGAACGGCGCCGCAGAGGGCGCCTGCGCCCGTACGGAACGTACCCGCGGCATCGCCCACGGCGACGGGCGTGCTCGACGCCCCTCCGCGCCCGGCATCGCACGGAAGCGCCGCCCGGCGGGCGGGAGTTGAGGAGCCCGCCCCGAGCCGGCCGGCCTCGCGCCGCGGGCCGGGGCGCCCCCGCATCCCCGCCCGCCGGAAAAGCCGGCCGGCGTGTCAGTGGCCCGTCGTACTCTGGTAGCGCAAGGAGCCAGTGCGGATGCCTTCCTGAAGGGCCGCACCTGTGATGAGCAAAGGATGGGGGTTGAGCAGGCCACCCGGCCTACCCATGACGCAGACACCCACACGAGCGCAGGCGAGCGCCCAGTTCACGGTCCCGGCCAAGCACCCGATGGTGACGGTCCTCGGATCCGGCGACGCGCTCCTGCGTGTGATCGAGGACGCCTTCCCCGCCACCGACATCCACGTCCGCGGCAACGAGATCAGCGCGGTCGGCGACGAGCGGGAAGTCGCCCTCGTCCAGCGCCTTTTCGACGAGATGATGCTGGTGCTCCGCACCGGACAACCGATGACGGAGGACGCAGTGGAGCGCTCCATCGCCATGCTGCGCGCGGCGGAGAACGGCGACGGAGCCCCCGAGACCCCGGCAGAGGTGCTCACCCAGAACATCCTCTCCAACCGCGGCCGCACCATCCGCCCCAAGACGCTGAACCAGAAGCGCTATGTCGACGCCATCGACAAGCACACCATCGTCTTCGGGATCGGCCCGGCCGGCACCGGCAAGACGTACCTGGCCATGGCCAAGGCCGTGCAGGCTCTCCAGGCCAAGCAGGTCAACCGGATCATCCTGACCCGTCCCGCGGTCGAGGCCGGCGAGCGCCTGGGCTTCCTGCCCGGCACGCTCTACGAGAAGATCGACCCCTACCTCCGCCCGCTCTACGACGCCCTGCACGACATGCTCGACCCCGACTCCATCCCGCGCCTGATGGCGGCCGGGACGATCGAGGTGGCGCCGCTGGCGTACATGCGCGGCCGGACCCTCAACGACGCCTTCATCATTCTCGACGAGGCGCAGAACACCAATCCCGAGCAGATGAAGATGTTCCTCACCCGGCTCGGGTTCGACTCGAAGATAGTCATCACCGGCGACGTGACCCAGATCGACCTGCCGGGCGGCACGAAGAGCGGTCTGCGCCAGGTCCGGGAGATCCTGACCGGCGTCGACGACGTGCATTTCTCCGAGCTCACCAGCAAGGACGTGGTCCGGCACAAGCTGGTCGGCCGTATCGTCGACGCCTACGAGAAGTACGACAGCCGCAACGGCAAGTAGCCCGCGCTGCGCGATTCAACAGAAGCGAGACCCACTTCCCCATGTCGATCGACGTCAACAACGAGTCCGGCACGGACATCGACGAGCAGGCGATCCTCGACGTCGCCCGCTATGCCCTGGCCCGGATGCGGATCCACCCGCTCTCCGAGCTGTCGGTCATCGTCGTGGACGCCGAGGCCATGGAGCAGCTCCACCTCCAGTGGATGGACCTGCCCGGCCCGACGGATGTCATGTCCTTCCCGATGGACGAACTGCGGCCGCCGGCCAAGGACGAGGAGGAGCCCCCGCAGGGGCTCCTCGGTGACATCGTGCTCTGCCCGGAGGTCGCCGAGAAGCAGGGCGCGGCGGCCCCGACGGCGCACAGCATGGACGAGGAGCTCCAACTGCTGACCGTGCACGGCGTGCTGCACCTGCTCGGCTACGACCACGAGGAGCCGGACGAGAAGGTCGAGATGTTCGGCCTCCAGGCCGCGATCATCGACGGCTGGCGGGCGGAGCACGGGATCACCGGCCCCTCGCCGGCCCCGACCGTCACCTGACGGGGCCCGCCATGACCACCCTGATCGCCGTCGCGGTACTGCTCGTCGTCATCGCCTGGCTCGCCGCCTGCGCGGAGGCCGGGCTGACCCGGACGACGAGCTTCCGCGCCGAGGAGGCGGTCCGCTCCGGCCGCCGCGGCAGCGCCAAGTTGGCCGCGGTCGCCGCCGACCCCACCCGCTACCTCAACCTCGCGCTGCTGGTGCGGGTCGGCTGCGAGGTGGCCGCCGGCGCCCTGGTCACCTACGCCTGCCTGCGCGCGTTCGACACGACGTGGCAGGCGCTGACCGTCGCCATCGCCGTGATGCTGCTGGTGTCCTACGTCGCCGTCGGCGTCTCCCCGCGCACCATCGGCCGCCAACACCCGCTCAACACCGCCACCGCCGCGGCGTACGTGCTGCTGCCGCTGGCCCGGGTGATGGGCCCGGTGCCGCAACTGCTGATCCTGCTCGGCAACGCCCTCACCCCCGGCAAGGGCTTCCGCAAGGGCCCGTTCGCCTCCGAGGCCGAACTGCGGTCGCTGGTGGACCTCGCCGAGAAGGAGTCGCTGATCGAGGACGAGGAGCGCCGGATGGTGCACTCGGTCTTCCAACTCGGCGACACCCTCGTCCGGGAGGTGATGGTGCCGCGCACCGACCTCATCTCCGTCGAGCGCTTCAAGACCATCCGCCAGGCGCTCACCCTCGCGCTGCGCTCCGGCTTCTCCCGCATCCCGGTGACCGGCGAGAACGACGACGACATCGTCGGCGTGGTCTACCTCAAGGACCTCGCCCGCAAGGTGCACATCAGCCGGGACGCGGAGACCGAGCTGGTGTCCACGGCGATGCGCCCGGCGGTGTTCGTCCCGGACACCAAGAACGCCGGCGACCTGCTGCGCGAGATGCAGCGGGACCGCAACCACGTCGCGGTGGTGATCGACGAGTACGGCGGCACCGCCGGCATCGTGACCATCGAGGACATCCTGGAGGAGATCGTCGGCGAGATCACCGACGAGTACGACCGCGAACTGCCGCCCGTGCAGGACCTGGGCGCTGGCCGGTACCGCGTCACCGCCCGGCTGGACATCGGCGCGCTCGGCGAGTTGTACGGGCTGGCGGAACTGGACGACGAGGACGTGGAGACGGTCGGCGGGCTGCTCGCCAAGCAGCTGGGCCGGGTCCCGATCGCCGGGGCGACCGCCGAGATCGACCTCTCCGACGACGCCTCGGACCCGGACCTGAAGGCGCTGCGGCTGATCGCCGAGTCGCCGGCCGGCCGCCGCAACAAGATCGTCACGGTGCTCTGCGAACCGGTCCGCGCGGCTGCGGAGGGTGACGGCGACCGTCGCTGACCACCCGCCCACCCTCCTCGCGCCCGCGGCCAAAAGGCCGCGGGCGCCCGCAATTCCGGGCCCCTCGGCCCCGCACCACAACTGATCGCCAGTGCACCGGAAATATCCTCAAAGCCATGTCCGGGAGCGCTGGATTCCCTCGCTGAGCCCGTGGAAGGATCTTCGAGTCGATGGCCGAAGAGCCGGGTGCCCCGGTACAGGGGAGCGGGGCAACCGATTCTTTGGCCTTCCCACGTAGCCGGCTTTCCCGCCGCGCGGGTTGCTGTCTTTGCGCCTGCGGCGCGGGCACTGTTGTCCGCTGCGCGGGGCGGGGCGAGTTGTGTTGTCCGCTGCGCGGGGCTGTCGGGGTGCGGTGACGGTCCTCCGGGGTGGGGGTGCCAGACTGCTTCG
>NZ_JBHVJX010000082.1:0-7971 GCF_042798755.1 Streptomyces sp. NPDC057743 | reverse complement strand
CCCTCGGCTGAACCCGCGCCATGAACCAGTTCAAGATCCGGTTCGGCGACCGGCACCCCTCTGACCAACATCAACAGACAGTAACCAAAGACAGGAACCGGGACCATCAAGCACAACACCGATCACACACAAGCCAGTTGACATCCCCGCCCACCGCACCGTCATGCCCTCGGTCGAGCACCGGAGTTCGAAGTGCCTCAACAACCGGTGCGAGAACAGCCACCAGCCCACCCGGCAGCAGGAGAGAGCCATGCGGCGCTTCGCCTCGCCCGGACACGCCCAGAGGTTCCTGTCCGCCTTCTCCAGCATCTCACCCCACTTCCGGCCCCGCCGCAACCTGCTCACCGCCCACGCCTACCGCACCGAAATGCACCACCGCTTCACCACCTGGAGGCAGGTCATCGGCCGCGCCGCAGCAGCCGCCTGACGGGCGGCGAACCGAGGCCCGACCCCTCCAGCACGCCCCAACGCCCCATCAGCAACCACAAGTTGACAGCACCCGACATTGTCCAGCCCCGTCGTGCCAACTCACCCTTGTATGTGCGAGGGAGCGCCCTAGCGTCCGATTTCCTCCGCCTGGCCTACTTCGGTTCGCACTCGTACGTGTGGGAGCACCTTCTGGACAGTCGCCTGCGCGTTCATCGCAATGCGCTCACCCTCGTACGCATTGGAGAGGCCCTTTAGGAGCTGGGGAATTCCGGGTGCTTGGGGCTTTCTTTGCTCGTTTGGTGCGGCGCTCTCTTAAGTTGTGCGTGTGGAGAGGGTGACCGGTTCATTGCTGGACCGGGGTGACCACACCGAGGTGTGGCCTTCCACCCGTCGGCTAGGCCGGCGGGGGTCGCTTCATTGGAGAGGAGTCAGTGCCGTTGCCGGCATCTGGTGATTCCCCTCCTCCACGGGAGTTTTTCGTGTCCCCTCTGCCAGGGGCCACGGATGCCAGTTCCCTTCGTGCCGCTTTGTGGATTGATGCAGCGGCGTTGTGGCGGCGGTTTGCATCGTGACCGCAGCTCGGGCAGGTGAAGTGCTTGTGGCCAGGCGTTACCGTTGGGTTTCGGGCGTCGCACTTGGCGCACTTCGTGCTGGTCGGCTCGCCCTTGTCGAGAACGACAAGGGCGGATCCGTACCATCGTGTTTTGTAGGCGAGTTGCGAGCGTAGTTCACCTAGCCCGGCGTCGAGGAGACTCCGGTTGAACTGGGATTTCACCTTGACGTCGGTGCCCGGAGCGTCGATTGTGCCGCGCGCCGTGGCGGTGAGTTCGGTGAGGTCGAAGCCTTTGACGGCGATGATTGCCGCTTCGGTAGACAGGCGCTTGCTGACGCCGTGCAGGTGTGAGGCGCGGTGTTCCGCAGTCATGTGGTGGATCTTGGCGACGCGGTCTGTCCCTCCCCTCGTAGCGTGGAGTCCGTGCTTGGCAGCGGCAATGTAGCGGCTGTCGGGATCGGCAATGTTCAGCGGTGCGGACAGCACGGCCAGCGGCTGACTGCCGAGATCCACGGCGAGCATCCCGTTTGCGCGCTGACGCTTGTTGGGTCGATCGGGGACGTCTTGCTGAACGCGGTAGAGCACTGAGGCGTACCAACGGTGAGCGCCCCGGCTGACGGTGACTGAGCTGATGACGGCTTGGCTGCGGCGCAGCAGTCGCCACAGGCGCCTTCCGTGGGCTTGCATGCGCACGGTCCCGATACCGGGCAGTGTCAGGTGACGCGGATCCTCCAAACAGATGGAGGGGCGCTTCACGTCGTGACAGAGGACGAAGGAGTCGCGGGCGCGGCCCTTCCTCTTGAAACGGGGCATCCCCACGCGTCGTCCAGCGCGCTTGCCGGATGCCGAGTCCATCCAGTTCTTCCAGGCGGCATCGGCACGCTCGAATCCGCAAGAAAGAGCGTAGGAGTTGACCTCTTTGTGCCAGGGAGATCCGCCCTGGTCCTTGGGGAGGTCGCGTGTAGTGCGCCACAGGGCCTTGAGATCCATGAAGTTGGGCCGGTAGGCGCCCTGGGCAGTCAGCTCCTTCTTTAGCTCCAGAACGTGGGGGCGTACCTCTTCAAGCTCTTGCGCTTTCAGCCGCACGTATTCCTCAGGGTCCGCGACCTGCCACGCCGCGAGCTCGATACGCCGGGCATGCAGCTTGCGAGCTAGCGGAGAGGCGGCATGCTCCAACTCTCCAGGATCCAGCGCCGGCTTGCCCTTGTGCACGACACGCTTACGGTGCTCGTCGATGACCTTCAGCTGCGTGCATCGTTCGGTGTTCTCGGCCTGGATGGCGCGACGGGCCTGGGTGAACAGCCGAGTGCGTTCGACCTTCGTCAGCGTGGTCGTGAGGTCTTCAGCGCTGAGACCGGACAACTGCTGAGCATGCTCGCGGACACGCGCATCGAAGGCACGATGCTGCGCGAGCAGATAGGCATGACCGTGATTGAAGGCCCAACGCGCAGCACCGGCGTAACGCTCCATCATCTCCAGCGCCGCAGCATTGGGATCAAGGACGAAACGGAAAGCCCGCACGACTCTTCAGTAGGCACGCCGCCGCTCCCCCTCCCGCGCGCGCACGTGGCATCTGGAAGAACGAACCTACCGCAGTTTCACAATAATTACCGGCAGTTCGTTAAGTTCGGTGGTAGAGATCAAGAGTCCTGCCGGTGGGGGCCGCGTCGAGCAAGGACTTACAGCTCGACGCGTGGGGCATTGTCAAGTTACGGATGGGGCAGGCGAGTTTGCGGAGGCGGATGGTGCTCGGATGCCGTGCCCGATACTTGGTCAGGCGTGCGCAGGCGTGCCGGTGACGGTCTTCTAGACGCGGAATCGGCGGACCTCCTCGAGCTCGGCACTCCACCCCGACCTCCGCAGCCGTCATCCACACTGACGAAACCCTCCTCGCCGACTCCCCCTCCCTGGAACTGCTGCGCCGCTGGCTCGGTGACTGGGAGAAGGCCAGACGTCCAGCTCTGGACGTCTACGCCCCACCCTCCCGCCCGCATCATCGGCGAGCCCCCACGGGCCAGCACCGGGCAGTCACGGAAGCTCGCCGCCGCGCCACCGCCCACGCCGCGCGTTGCACCCTTGTCTGCAGTGGTCGCACAGGCCACCTCCAGCAACGGTAGACGGGGGAAAAGCGAACCGCACCGGGTTGGCTGGAGGGTTCGAACCCCTGGAGGATCTTCGCCCACGAATTGCGCGATACCGCTATAATTGGCACCCCCGCTGGCTGCACTCGACGACACAGGCAAGGCAAGGGGCGGACGGACCGTGATGGCGAGAACGGCGCAGAACTCAGATGTAGGATCTCACGCTCGGCCTGTCCATTTACTCGAGACCGAGGCACTCGTGGACCAGTTGGCTACAGTGCCGGTGAATATGGCCCGTAACCGCTACAGGCATGCCAGTCGTTTCGACGGCTTGCCCGATGTTGTGTTCTGGGGGGAGCCGGGTGGGGTGGGAAAACCCTATGTTTTGTCACGCTGCGCAAGTTTTCTGACGCACGTACTGGAACACGCCTATGGGGCTGGCACTCCCAACGGCTGGGCGACGCCCCAATTCTTCTACGACCACATTGAGCGCTCTGCGCGGAATGAAGGCTTCCCGAGCGCGAGCACCTATCGCGCTGCCTTCGCTCGCGGCATCCCACACTTCGCCCCGGTCACGGCAGTTCGGGAACTTCAACCCGGCGACTTGGTGTCGATCGACTTCAATCGGCCGGGTGCGATTTACACCGGCCATATTGTGATGATCCGCCGCTACTGGGGAGTCCATGAACATCCAGCTGACCGATGTTTCTCCCGTCCTGTGGTGCCACGGGTATTTGAGGTGGTCGACTGCAGTAGCCGACCACACGGTGACCCTAAGCGCTTCCCAGAACTCCTCGAAGCCTTTCCGGATACACGAGCCCCCCTCGACGGCGACACCGGGGACGGCGCCGGATACGGCCACATGATCCTCTATGAAGACCGACTCACCGGACAGCTGGCCGGATACCGCCGCAGTCCCGACGCTTCCCTGCCCTTCACCACCTCACGTCACCCCATAGCAGCTGCCCATATTGAACCCTGAACCAGAGTGGCTCGCAGCGCCATCTGGCCCCGGCCGCGCACGCAGGAGGTGCCGGAGCCGGGTCGATGCGCCTCGGTCGGCCCCTCCGGGTGCGCAGTCGGGCGCCGCGCTTGTCGAGGAGTCCGTTGTAGAGGGCGCGGTAGATGGTTTCCGGACAGGCGTTCATCGCCGGCTGTCCGGGCTGGGTGGTGGCCAGGTGCCGGGCGACCTGCTGCGGTGACCAGTGCTCTTTGAGCTTGCCGTTGACGAACTCGCGCAGTTGGGGGTTGGCACGGAGTTTCTCTGGCTTGGGGCGGCGCCGGCGCAAGAGGGCCTGGTTATGTGACCACCAGGGGTTGTATCGGTCGTCGTCAATCCCCTCGCGCCGTGGAGCTCTTTCAAGTGGCCAACTCCACGGCGGGGTCGGCCTGATGGTCTCGTTCGTAGTCGATCGGGCTCCGGTATCCGCACATGCTGTGTAGCCGACGGGTGTTGTAGAAGCCGGTGATCCAGGTGGCGATCTTCAGCCGCGCCTCGGTGCGGGTGGCGAAGGTGTGCCGGTGGACGTACTCGACCTTCAGGACGCTGTTGAACGCCTCGCTGACGGCGTTGACGCTCCTATATTCCGTCAAGTGCCCGGAGTGGGGTGCGGGTTGGCCTTGATCATCTGGTAGATCTCGCGGGCGAGATACCGCTTGAGACAGCGGATGATCTCCTTCTTCGTCTTACCCTCGGTGGTGCGGCGGGCGACGTAGTCGATGGTCGGCTGGTGGAAGCGCATGCGGACGATCACGACGCGGTAGAGCGCGGAGTTCAGCTGCCGGTGGCCGCCGCGGTTGAGGCGGTGCCGGTCGGTCTTGCCGGATGACGCGGGGACCGGGCAGACGCCGGCGAGCTTGGCGAATGCGGCCTGCGAGCGGATGCGTTCGGGGTGTCGCCGACCACGACCAGGACCTCGGCAGCGGTGTCCGCGCCGATCCCGAACGCGTCCACGAGGTCGGGCCCCTGCCGCGGCGGTGGTCCCATCCTCACAGTCGAAACAGGAACCGACACGGCCCATGGACTGAGTCACGCCGAGTCGGCGGCAGGCCCGTCTGAAGCGACGGGACTGGTATTCGCTGCCACGGTCCGAGTGGAAGATCACGCCGCGGACGTCGCCGCGGGTGGCCGCGGCCATGTTCAATGACGCGACGACAAGCTCGGCGTCGTGCCGGGCGCCCATCGCGTAACCGAGCAGGCGGCGCGAGAACAGATCGATCACGGTGGCCAGATACAGCTTGCCCTCGCCGATGACGATCTTCGTCATGTCCCCGGCCCATACCTGGTCCGGGGCATCGGCGGTGAAGTCCCGGCGCACGAAGTCCACGAACGCGGGCCGCCTGCCGGGCCGGGGCAGTCCTCGGCATCGTCGGATCTTCCGTCCGGCCAGGCCGAGTTCGGCCATCAGCCTCGCGACGGTGTTCACCAAGACGCGCCAGCCCTGGCGCACGAGCGTTACCCAGACCTTCGGGGAGCCGTAGGTGCCGCCCGACTCCTCGAAGATCTGCCGGATCGCATCGGCCAGCTTCCCGCGCCGCACCTCGCGGGCGGTGACGGGCTGGTGGCACCACTTGTAGAACCACGACTCGCTCACGCCCAGCACGCGACACGTCAGGGTATGCGGAATGTCCTGTTCGGCCTTGCAGTCGCTGATCACCCCGGCCACCTAGGCCGGGTCGGCGGCAGCTACTTCACCCACAAGGCCATGCAGCGTTTGAAGACATCACGCTCCATCTCCAGCTCGCGGATCCGCTCGTTCTTCTCCGACATCTCCCGTCGCAGCCGCTCCGGCTCAGCCCGCTCCGACTCCCTGACCCGGTTGCCGAGCGCGGCCGGCGCAGGCCGGTCAAAGGACGCCGAGCCATTACGCCGCCACCGCGACACCCAGCTGTGCAGCGTCCCGGAGTGGACACCGAGCTCCTCGGCGACCTCCGGGATCGGCCTGCCCCTCTCGATCACTATGCGTACCGCACCCTCACGGAACTCAGGTGTGTACGCCCGTTGCTTGGACCCCATGAACCTCAACTTCCCCTGCGATCACGGACTCCACGCTACGAGGGGAGGGACAGGGTGTTGATGGCGAGGTTGCGCAAGGTGGCCATGTTCTCCGGGCCATGGCCGGTTCGGGCTTGGGAGCGGTCCTCGCCGAAGGTGACATCGCGGACGAAGTGCAGCCGGTGCTCGATCACCCATTGTGTTCTCACGAGGCGGGCGATCTTCTCCGGTGAGGCTTGTCGGCTGGTGAGGTCGGTGCGGGGGAAGCTCAGTGCGGTGCCGGGTGATCCTCGCGACCTGTGCGGCATGTGGGAAGTTCCAGGTCATTGACGGTCAGTGCCTGGACGACGCGTGTTTCCTTGCGGCCGTGGCCCACGGTGCGGTCGTAGAACCTCGCGGTCGCCCGCTCCCAGGGCAGGGCCCGCAGTCGCCGGTGCAGGAGAGGCTGGTTCTTCTTGACGGTGAACGCGTACGCCTTCTTCACCTCGACGAGGAAGACGGCATGGTCGCGTTGTGTGTGCAAGGCATCGGCGGTCCCCACGGTCCCGGCCAGGCCGAACGGTTCCAACAGAGCGGCGAAGCAGGTGATTTCGTTCGTCTTGTCCGGCACCCGCAGCTGGGTGCCGGTCCGGCCGTCGCCGGTCATGGCGGCCAGCAGATGAGCGGCCGGCACCTGCCGCGGCGGGAACCACGAGCGCTCTTACCGTCCACGGCCACCGACTCCCCCCGGAAGGATCGCTCCCGGTCAGGTCGGCCAGACCACCGGGGCAGACCGCGACGACGACCCGGCAGATCGTCGACCTGCTCGGTGCAATGCGCACGTTCAGCGAGGTCAGCAAGCGTGCACCACACCGGGCCAGAGTCTCCTGCGGAGCATTACGTGCCCACTGGGCGATGGCCGTGTAGGACAGTGTGCCGGCCACGACCGCACAGGCCGAGACCAGCAGCACCGCCACGAACGGGCGACGCCGGCGCGGATCCGGCAGCCTGACCAGCCGCTGAGCCAGCGACAGCCCCAAACCCCCCACCATTGCGGGCGACTTGACGAGACCAACGGTGGCAGACTGGCGGCACATCGGGGCTCCGGTTGAAGCAGGCGACTTGGACGGTCACCTGCTTCAACCGGAGCCCCGTTGCTCATGACACGCCCCGGCCGAGCATCGTCACAACGCTGTGACCAGCACACTCACTCGCCCGCCCGGACTTTGGAACGGCCCTGAGGTGCGGCCGGCCTCGTCGGTGATGACAGTGGCCTTCTTGGTGTTCTGCCGCATCTTCCCCGAGACGAACGCACGCCGTCCGGGGCGGTGTGACCGCGGACGCCGCACCCGCACCTCGGTACCGTCCAGCCGCAGCTCCACCCCCTTCGCGGCGGCGTAGGCGAAGACATCGGCCAGGGTGTGCAGGCGCGGTCCCGCCTTACCGGGGACCGCGAAGCCACGTGCTGCCAGGAGCGGCCGGACCTCGTGAACAGCCCGGGTGACGGTGGAGCGGTCCACTCCGTAGAAGACGCCGAGCACGGCATGCGGGAGCTGGAACCGCAGGACGACCAGGGTCGCGATCACCCGATCGGTGAAGACCAGCTGGTGGCCGGGGCCGCCGCCCTCAGCACGCAGACGCTCGTGACCTCGGCGTTCACGCAGCCGGGCCTCTTCCCGCGCCAGCCAGGGACCAGCCAACTCCGCAATGATCCTGCCGAGTTGCTTCCGCGGGATACCTGTACAGATACGATGCGAGAGAGCCGTACGGGCCAGAGATTGCTTCACAACCATCCCAACCCGTACGGCTCTCTTCATGTCACGGCGTGACCAGCACGCAGACACGGCAGCTGTAGTTGCGAGGCTGTGCCGCGTTGATGTTGGTCAGCGGGATGGTGGGGTGCCTGCGGGTATGGGTGCGGCCACCGTGATCAT
>NZ_JBHVJX010000081.1:0-8561 GCF_042798755.1 Streptomyces sp. NPDC057743 | reverse complement strand
TCAGGCAACACCATTGCAACGTTTAGGACAGCCTATGGATATTGCGCACGCGGTATTGTTCCTAGCATCTGATGACTCTTCATATATTTCTGGTGCTGAACTTGTTATTGATGGTGGTTTCTCTGCTCAATAATATGTAAAGTTAAAGGCCATGATCCCGATAAGGAGCTTAATTATTTTTGTTTTCTCTTGTAAAGCATATTAAATTTAAAATTTCTTATCTGGAATACCTTTGTGAATTTCTTTATACCCCTCCATAGGACTGAATGTTTTAACCACTAAATAGCTGTCAATTAAATTTTGTTTCAATTGCTGATTTTACTAGCATTGAGGCAAATGATAAATTTAGATATGCTGAATAAGTATATTAATGGTTGGAAATAATCTAGGATGTACAGATTTTAATGGAGGGATAAAAGTGACCAAGGTTATTATAAAAGTGACGGATAACGGACCATCTATCGTAACAGGAAATGTAGAGTTAGTTGACGGTGAAGGTAATCCTTTCAACATTGGAGAGCAGTTCAAGTTATGCCGTTGTGGTTTGTCAAATCACAAACCGTTTTGTGATGGATCGCATCGCGGTAAGTTTGAAAGCACAGTGAGGGCAACTTAATTATTTTTCAACTGGTAAAAGGAAGGTATTTGTCCTTTCCTATCTCCCATCAATTTCCCTGGAGAACATCGTTAATAAAAAAAATGGTTTTAAATTGGAATACCTAATTCAGTTGTGGAAAATGTGAACACCAGAAGAGTGTCCGCCAGTTTGATGTCAGATGTACCATATACCATCGTAAATTCATAACAATCTAGAAAGTGGCGTGTCAAAACTGTTGTTTACACGCCACTTTTCATTGTTGTTTATATGACATGAACCTCAAAATAGAACCCTTTAGAAATCGAATACCTCGTTTAATTTCGTTATTAAATATATTAATTCTTTTTACGTATCGATTGCCTTAGCAAACTTATCCAAGGGGAATTTATCAATTGAAGTATCTGATATACATAATTATGAATTCCCCCAATTGATACATCAATAACCTCAATACAATTTTTATAAAGTCCCTCTGTTAGTTGAATTCCAATTAACTTACTACTTTACGCCACAATCTGGCGCGTTTGTGGAAGAAACGCTAATATTATAAAAATGTGTTTATTTAAATTAACTTGTTTAACAATATTTCACTCCTATCGATACACAAATAAATATGAATTACTCCCATGAAAAGAATACTCAAAGGAGCAAGTAAATATCCAATATCAAGCATTACACTTGATCTGAGGAAAACCCCAATCACCACGATAAAAGCTGAAACAATAATGCTGTACACCCAATACCTTATAGTGTTATCTCCTATGTTATACAGTATTTTCCGCACTGTTTTCACACTCCTTAAAGAATTTTGTTGTGAGGAGAATCCGAACAAAGCAGCTGCCCAGGAACCAGGAAAATTCATCAAAACACGAATAAAAAAAGATGGCCGGCTTTCTGATCCTCACTTATTCACGAACGAAGCAGAGAGCCGTTTTTTTGATAATCTGATAATGTCATGACAGCTCACTCATTTTTATCCATACGTTCCAGTATTTCTTGACGCAGCAGCGCCAAATAATTTTGTTCTTCTATCGTTCGAAATGGTTTTCGGTTAAAAGAGCTATATGCAAAAGAGCTATATGCCTCTAACAGCTCACCATTACCCATGTCTTTTGGGTTTTTCATATCATTCAAACTCATTGCAGTGCACTCCTTCGCTCTATGCTACCGCCCTCGCAAGCTCGGTTGCTGGAGGTCTGTGGTTGATAAAAGTCTAAAAAACAGACTTTTATCAATCCTCGACCTAATTATTCGCCGGCTCTCCGCCTACATTAGCGATAAATTCAACATTATCGACCTTCCACTCCCCATTCTCCAACGCAATAAGTTGGGTTTTGATTACGATTTTCTGTTCGCTTGCTGTGCCATTATAGCTTGTGCGTGCAGTGAACTCATTCATAAAAGAAACTTCTTGCTTGTCTGATTGATATTCATAGCTTTGCAATCCTGAAACAGAAGAAGATACATCCGATCCTTTCTTTGGAATACTGCTCCCGCTTGGATAAGTGGACTGGTAACCTTTTTCAGTCATTAATGGTTCAATGTCTTTATACCGCTGCTTCGTATTGCTGTAGGTGAAAAATTTATTAATAAACTCATTATTCAGCTCTGCAGCCTTTGTCTGATCTACTTTTTTCAATCGGTCAATTTGTGCTGAATAATTTTCCTTTTGCTTCGTGGCAGCTGCTAAATCCCTTTTTAAAGATTGGGTGTAAAGCAGCATCAAAGCTACGACAACAATCGAAACAATTATAATAATTCGTGTCCCGCGCCTTTTCTGCTGATCTTCCACATACTCACCCTCTCTATATTCTCCTGAACCCTAAATACGGATAAAGCTTTTTCCATGTCTCTACGCTCGAATATTCAAGGCCTGCGTCATTTGAATTAATGAATTTTCCATCACCGACATACATTCCAACATGAGTCGGCCCGGGCGCATATGTGCTAAAAAAGACCAAGTCGCCCGGCTCTGCCTCATCATCGGGAACAGGCTTTGTTTTCTCATACTGTGTCGCAGCATTACCATTGAGATCAACACCAATTTGCCCGAAAGCATATTCCATGAGGCCGCTACAATCAAAACCTCCAGCCGATGGAGACCGGCCTCCCCACACATAAGGCGTGCCTAAATACTCTTTCATAATATTGTGTACTTGAGCATAATCGAATTTTTGATTTTTTCCTCCGCCTTTTCCTCCTGTGTCTAGGTATCTCAGCACATGATCGACATAAAGCGGATCTCCATAACTCGACCAACCTACCTTTGCGGCCTGTTCTTTGCTGAACGAGAGAGCAAGCTCTTTCGAATACTTGCCGCCATTTTTTTTAACGTAGTCAATGAACCCGCCGCCGTAGTTATAGGCTTGGAGTGTCAATTTAATGTCGCCACCTGCTTTATCTAAGACGCTTTTAAAATGCTTCATTCCAACATCTATACTGACCTCGGGATCAGTAATTGTGTTAGGCGGCAATCCCATTGATTCTGATGACTGCATGACGTCTAAGTGTCGGCCGCCGCTCTCTTGCATGACAAGCGCCATAATTACGTCTATATGCTTTGTGAGATCATACTTTTCAGCATATTTTTCAAATAAGGGGCGATAACGTTCAACATCCTGACTGATTTTCGCTTTACCTGCTATGTTACTGTCTATACCGCCTCGGCCGCCTTCGTCTCCTCCGTCACCAAACAGCAGGATAAACCCCATAAGGGCGGCATACCCTGCCGCAGCCACGATGAGGCTGATGACAAGAATCTTTTTCATGCTTTATTCACCTCGTGCCCGATTAGGGTTTTCAGGTAGATGTTTCTCGGAGACGTTCTGTGCTTGACGTTCGCCTTGTCTCTCCCCTCGGTCTTTTGGCTGAGCGCGATTAGGTCTTACATTTTGAGACATTTGTTTTTCAGTTTCTTCTATTGGCGGCTCCATTGCCGCAAGGCTAGACAATTCATTGTCGGCGGGCTGAGTCCTTCTTTCAGGTTTACGGTTTGTTGTGTCGCCAGTTGAGCGCAGCCTCTCTACTGGTTGAGCCGTCTCATTCCTTTGTACATTTTGACTTTTCGATAGCTGCGGCTGCTGTTTCCTTTCATATCTCGCGTTGTCATCCCATGATGTAATATGCGGACGTGTATTCTCACTCGGAGAGCTTTCCATTGATGCCTGTTGAGTCCGGTATCGCTCTCTATCTAAAGGCTCCGCCTTTGGCGTCACATTCTGTGTCTGAAGTTCTCGCTCTTGTTTATTCCGTTCCATTTCTTCATGTTTTCCTGCATAATAAACACCTGCCGGAAGGTCAACTGTCCCCCCTGACTGTCGCTGCCCCTGTCTATCTGAATCTTCCTGAGATTCGCCTTGTAATGTTCTGTCTTTGCGACCGTCTTTAAAGTCACTCATATTAACAACTTTATCAGCTGAATTACCTTGTGAGGATCGCGCCTCGGAACGGTCAGGAGAATCATTCAAATTGCTTTTTATCGCATTAGCTGAGGCATCGCCCGCGCTGTCTGCGGTCTCACGGTTTTCATTTCGTTCTTTAGCTTGTTGTAATGCTGCAGCTGAAGCTCCGCCAGTATAAGCAGCCGCAGCTGCACCGGCCAAATTCTTAGCAGCTCCAATTGTTTTTTCTGCCGGCTGACGAATCCCTTTTTCATAAGCGTGCTTAGCTGTTCCGCCATCCACTGAAACCACCCTGCCGGCCGTTACAAACTCAATGATTTTATCTCGATACTTAATCATCAAGATGATAGCAAGAGCTGTCACAAAAGCATTCAGCATGTATTTTCCGGGTGTATCCATCGGGATCAATTCACCTGTTATATCAATGATCAAAAACGTAAACAGAAGAATGATCCCTACAAAAGCTTTCATAAAAAATGCACCAACCAACCTGCCAAGTGTGTACCAAGCGCTATTTGAGAAATTCGGCAAGAAGGAAATAATGAAGCTGATCGGGAGTATGACGCTTATTGCTAGGACAAGAATTTGAACTATAAAATTCACAAACGCCACTAACAACAAAGGAACACCCAGCACACAAGCAAAGCCTAACGAAAATATGGCCACGCCGATTTTATTCGGAATTCCTGATTGCGCCATCATGGTATTATTAAGCTCATTAGCTTCTGATGAAGCTATTTTTTTTCTTTCTTTATATCCATCTTCATTGAGCTTATATTCCAGTAGTTTAGTGATCCTGTCTTTATCATCCTTCGTGATCTTACTCTCGTCTGTCATGCCATAGTTCATATTTAAATATGGCTTATAGACAGCAATATCAAAGTATTGATTACGAAGGAGAGCGATAGACCCCTCTAATTCTTCGCCTTGTGCGATATCTCGTTCATCATTGAAAAGCGTTCCGCTTTTCATAATAAGCCCCTGCACTTCACTGCTAACATTGTTCATCGCCTTTAAAAACCAACCGGCTTGCGTGAACCAAACGAAAGCAATCAAAATCACAACAATCAATCTAACTGTGGATTGCCCTGCCTTCATACCGTTTTTTTGGCCCACATACTGAAAAAATATATAGAGAACAGCTATCGTAAACAATAAAACACCAAATGCAGCATAAAGGTTTTCCCATAAAGCAGTCGATATTTTTCCGACCTTATCAGCGAATTGGTTTACAACCTCTACGTTATATAGCCAGTCAAGGCCGGTATCAACTAAATTCGCGATCATCTTAGTCATTCCAAAAGTTATACTTGCGATACTATTCAGATTTTTATTGATGTTTTTTTCCGAAAAAGGATTTAAGCTCGACTCCACATCGGCTACCGCATCATATTGATCGTAGCTGTATCTTTTACTATCAAGGGTGACTCCTCCCTGCTTTACATCCTTCGGCTGCACCTTATTGCTATTATCGTCTGCAAAAGCAGCAGTCCCTAAAAAGGAAATGACGATGACGAAAACAGATAGGGTGAGCAGAATTATTTTCGAGCCTTTTTTCATGTCTTCCCTCCTGTCTACATGACTACATGTCTACACGTATACATGCAGGCTTATTCTTTTACATTTTCCGTATAATCAGGCTTTCCAAGATCGTCATCACCTTCTGGATACAAGTCATATTCATCGTTCTTTTGTTTTTCATAAGTCATTCTAATTGTGTCGCCATCTCGAATTTTAAAATCTAATGAAATATACTTCCCATCTTGATAAACACGAATTTCGGCATCTTCACGGTTTAATTTATCTATGTCTTTATCTACTCCGTCCTTCTGTAACCTTTGATTTTGTATGCTTACTACTTGATCTATGGCTTCATCATATTTCGCCTTTGTACCGCCACAACCGGCCATGCCGGTTATGGCTGCCAAAAGAGCAAAAGATAAAACAAGTTTTTTTATCATGCCAGTTCCTCCTCTGCTCTAGCGGAGTGTGATTTTTCAACTGTCTTAAATGCTTCTCTCCATTCCTCGAATAAGCAATCTATCGACAGCTTTCCAACACGTCCGTAAAAATCCATAAACAACGCCTGACCTTTTACCATATTCGCAAGCATCTCCTCATTTTGTTTTGTTTGCGGAAGGTTCATCGTCTTTAAAATGTCTGGACGGTCAACATCGTTATCGAAAGCAAAACGCGCACCGAAATTCCCCTTATCATCATCTGTTTCGGAGTCGGCCATATTTTGAGAAACAAGATATAGCTGATTTTTAAAGGAACGTCCTACACGCTTCATATCCTTAACTAATCGCTTACCGCCGCGGGCTTTAGTCAACGTCCAAGCTTCATCGAAAATGATTGCTGTCGGATCATCATGACTGCGGCGACCAAATTTTTCACAGAATTTTGCAAGGCCAATCATAATGCTAAGGCTTTTCCTGTCGCTGTCACTGTAATAACGTGGGTCATCATCTTCATTCGGTAAGTCTAAACCGGCAATTTCTAAAATAGTTACTTTGCGATTCAAGTTAATGGCATCAGCATCCCCATAGCTGAAAACTAATTGAAGAATGCTATTCTGAACCATTTGGACAAGAAGCTCGCCTGCACTCTTAATTGTTGGGTCCTCACTATTCGCTAGATGATCTACAACATGCATAAGCCCAACGGTTTCTCCCTTTGCTTTTCGCTCAATAACCGCATCTAAAGTTTTCAGAACTTCGGTTTTTACAGCATCTTTCCCATGCAAATCATAAATTTGCTCAATGATGTTTTGAGCAGTCTCTTTCGCTTCAAATCCATCAAGGAAGATAATTGGGTCTAAAACGCCAAAATTCTTTTTATCAGAGGCATCAAGCGTGACGTAGTGGAATGAGCGAATCAATTCTACAAACATCGGATACTTAACCCGTACATCTGGATCACTAATCGCTTTCGTAAACCACTTTCGTACCTCCACCTTTGGGTCAGTCATTAATACCTGACAATCCAAGAAAGAGAGATATAGCAGGATCATTTTCACTAAAAAGGACTTACCTTTTCCAGTTGCTCCTGTAATATTTACATGTGGGCTGTCGGTAGAAGCACCGGCGATTCCCTCATTAGCCATAAACGGATGGTAAAGCACAATATCTCGACTGCTGGCTATAGATTGGTCGATCGGGACTTTTTCTGTAAATTTGTCTACTCTTCCGAAATAAAACCCCACATTCGAACCAAGCCGGCTTGATACGGCAAAAAGATTTTCTGCAAAGCCTTCATGTGTTGTTGACTGCACCCAGTTTTTTTCGAATTGCATCGGTGCACCATGCAAAAATTTATAGAAAAGCTGCAACTGATCGGCGATAGGACGCACACAATAGATTTGTGAATGCTTCATGATCCTAATGACTTCGCTTGCTCTGTGCTTACATTCCTTTTTAGTCTTTCCGCTGACAACAAAAGTCGCTACCCACTTCAAATATGGTGAATTGTGATTACGGATTTTATTGTTTAAATCGGTAAGCAATTCACGGCCAGATAGGAGCCTGTCATCTATTTCTTCAACCTCGCTCATATCCCGCTGCGTTTGCTTGAAACGTTGTTTTGTTAAAGCAATTTTGTTCAATGTTGATTCTTTTGACTGGTATTGCGCTTTTATGTGCAGCTCTACGGGGAAATTTAAATTTTGCGCCTTTTGAAAAATGTGGGAGTATTCCATGTCCTCGGGAAAGTCATCGACTACGACAAAACTTGTATAGCATTCCCCTTCAGTTGTCTGAAGCTTTAGAAACCCGGGTTCCGTTGGATCAATGATAGCGTCGGTTATATTGGTTTGACCGCGCTTTTTTTGTTCTTCAACCACACTATGGTGTATATCTCTTAAGAAATTGTATCGGTTTATATAGATCAATTGATCTTCTGTAAGCCGGCGACCGCCAACGCTTGCCACCAGTTGAAAAAGGTCTTTTTCAAGCCCTTCAAATCGTTGGAAAAACTCTGCGGTCATTTCTCTTTCCAATCCCAAAAGGTTTACCAATACGTCTGAAACAGACGTAAAGGCATTCCTCACAACTCCTTTGATATCTTCTGACCCTTCTAAGAGGTTTCCTTTCAAGCGTACACCGAGAATGAAATCTGGCTGCGTGACGCTGCCAAGCTCATTTTCTAAAATATTTATCGTTTCACGATTATAATATCGCCCGATCTCTAAGGTGCTCGGATGAAAGTCTTTCTCCAAATACTCAAAACGCTGCTCTAAGTCCATGTGCTGCGGGTACATTTCTAAGTGAATATCCTTGTACTTTTCTAATTCTTTAAACAGTATCCTAAACTCCGCTTTGTGATCCTCCAGTTTCTCTTTGTTGCTCTGAGGCACAACAACGGGGCTAATACGGTAATAAGCATAAATTTCACCTGATTTGGTCAGCATAAGATTGTCGTGTACGGTTTTGATTGGCGTCTTTAATTTCACCGTTATCACCGTCCTTCCTGCGAATAATTGTATCTTCGAAGGTTACTTGTTTAATATTTGAGTATAAAACCTCTTGGTCATTGGCATATCTGCGCTTTGGCAGGTATACGAT
>NZ_JBHVJX010000080.1:0-9060 GCF_042798755.1 Streptomyces sp. NPDC057743 | reverse complement strand
AGGGGCCGCCGCCCGGCACGCCGAGAGCACGCACCGACCACCGCCCGGCCCGCCCTCCGGGCGAACGACGGGAGTTTGACGACAGGACCTAGGGCGCCTGGCGTCCGGGGTTTTTCGGGGTGGTGTGCGGTGATCCGGGGGCGCGCGCCGGAGTCCACCGGCGCGCGGGCGTACTCGGGGGCGGGCAAACGCCGGGCAGGGAGTCCGCCACGGGTCGGTGCGGAGTGCGCAAAATCAGGCGGCCGGCATACCGTCGGCGCGCGCCCTCGGGCGATACTGACCCGGTGTCGATGATCAGCAACCTCCGCAAGGCCGTCCGGCTGCCGCAGCCGCGTCGCGGCGCGGTGGACCTCAGCCACCCCGCGCGCTCGCCGCTGGGCACCGCCGTGGTGAACTGCGCGGTCTACGTCGGCGGGGTGCGCCAGGACGGCCACCGACCGGCCGAGGAGGCGATCCGGCAGGTCCGGCGGACCGGTGACGGTTTCGTCTGGATCGGGTTGCACGAGCCGTCCGAGAGGGAGTTCGCCGGCATAGTCGAGCTGTTCGGGCTGCACCCGCTCGCCGTCGAGGACGCGGTCCACGCCCATCAGCGCCCCAAGTTGGAGCACTACGACGACTCGCTGTTCACGGTCTTCAAGACCGTGCGCTACGTCGAGCACGACCAACTCACCGACACCAGCGAGGTCGTCGACACCGGCGAGATCATGGTCTTCACCGGCGCCGACTTCGTGATCACGGTGCGGCACGGCGGCCACGGCTCGCTGGGCCCGTTGCGCGAGCAACTGGAGCGCGAGCCCGAGCAGCTCGCGCTCGGCCCGTCGGCCGTGCTGCACGCCATCGCCGACCTCGTCGTGGACGACTACCTCGACGTCGCCGCCGCCGTCCAGGACGACATCGACGACGTCGAGAGCGAGGTCTTCTCGGTCCGGGGCAGCCGCGGCGCCGGCCGGATCTACCAACTCAAGCGCGAACTGCTGGAGTTCAAGCGGGCGGTGACCCCGTTGGACCGCCCCCTCCAGGAGCTCGCCACCCGCTCGCCGCAGCACATCGACCCCCGGATCAAGACCTACTTCCGGGACGTCGCGGACCACCTCGACCGGGTCCGGGAGCAGATCACCGGCTTCGACGAGCTGCTCAACTCGATACTCCAGGCACACCTCGCCCAGGTCGCCAACGCCCAGAACGAGGCGATGCGCCGGATGTCCGCCTGGGCGGCGATCCTGGCCGTCCCCACCATGGTCACCGGCGTCTACGGCATGAACTTCGCGTACATGCCGGAGAAGAACTGGACCTACGGCTATCCGGTGGTGATGGCCGTGATGGTGGGGGTCTGCTGGCTGATGCACCGCGGCTTCAAGCGGAACGGCTGGCTGTAGGGGCCGCACGGCAGGGGTGAACGGGCCCGTCGGGGGCGGCCGTTCGACCGCCCCCGCGAGGTCATCGTCCCGCGACGTGCAGCGGTCGGGCGGCGCCGAGTCCCATCGCCACCTGCGGGACCAGCAGCACCAGCAGCACCGCCAACGGGACCGTCCAGGAGCCCGAGGCGTCGTGCACCGCGCCCAGCACCGCCGGGCCGGTGGCGGCGAGGATGTAGCCGAAGCACTGGGCCATGCTGGAGAGTTGGGCGGCGTGCCGGGTGTCCGGGGCGCGCTGGACGATGAACAGCAGCGCCAGACTGATCGCCGCGCCCTGGCCGAGGCCGAGCAGCGTCATCCACAGGTACGCGCCGCCGACCGGCGCCGCCCAGACCCCGACGAAGCCCACCGCGCACAGCACCGCGCCCAGCGCCGCCAGGGTGCCGGCCCGCAGTCGGCGGCCGACGATCACCGGCGCCAGGAACGAGCCCGCGATCCCCAACAGCGAGGAGAACGACAGCATCCAGCCGGCGTCGCCCGCGCTCATCCCGGCGTCCTCGAAGACCGTCGGCAGCCAGGCGGCGGCCGCGTAGTAGCTCAATGACTGGAGCCCCATGAAGCCGGTGACCTGCCAGGCCAGCGGGGAGCGCCACAGCCCGCGCACCGGGTGTGCGGCCTGCCGGGCGGCGGCCTCCGAGACGTCGGTGCGGCTGCGGATCTGCGGCAGCCAGACCACCAGCGCGAGCAGTGCCAGCGCGCCCCAACAGGCCAGCGTGGCCTGCCAGCTGAGGTGCGCGGCCTGCTGCACGGGGACGGTGATGCCGGCCGCCAGCGCCGCGCCGCCGAACAGCGACATCGAGTACAGCCCGGTCATCAGGCCGGCCCTGGCCGGGAAGTCCCGCTTGATCAGACCGGGCAGCAGCACGTTGGCGACGGCGATGCCGGCGCCGATCACCACCGTCCCGGCGAACAGCGCCAGCACCGAGTCCAGCAGCCGCAGCCCGGTGCCCAGGCAGATCAGCGCCATGGTGGCCAGCAGCGACCGCTCCATCCCGAAGCGCCGACCCAGCCGCGGTGCGACCGGCGCCAGCAGCCCGAAGCAGAGCAGCGGCAGCGCGGTCAGCAGGCTGGTGGCGGCCGCCGACATCCCGCTCTCGGCGCGGATGGTGCCGGCCAGCGGGGAGACCGCGACCAGCGCCGGGCGCAGGTTCAGCGCCAACAGGACGACGCCGAGGCCGAGGTAGAGGGCGCGGCGGCCGGTGGTGCCGGTGGGCGCGGGGCTCCCTCCGGGCGCGGCCGTCGGCCTGGCGGCCGGCCGCGCCTCGGATATCCCCGTCGGCGGTCCTTGGGTCATGACTGGGCTTCCTCCTGTGTCCCGTCGTTGTGGGCCGTCCCGTTGGCGGCACCGGCGGTCTTCGTCTCCTGGTCCGGCTCGACGGGCGCCTCGCGCAGCACCTGCGCCGCCTCCGCGAGGTGCGCCAGCGCCGCCCGCTCGGCGGCGTCCGGGTCCCGTGCCTCGATGGCGTCGACGATCGCGGTGTGCGCGTCGAACTGGTGCCGGACGGCGTCGGGCAGCAGCGGCGTGTCGACCACGGCCGCCAGCGCCTCCCGCAGCGCGTCGCTGAACTGCTCGTACAGCTCGGCCAGCAGGCCGTTGTGGGCGGCGAGCGCGACCGCCCGGTGGAAGCGCAGGTCCGCCTCCACGAACCGGGCCGCGTCGCCGGTGTCCCAGGCCCGGCCGCGCACCGCCAGCGCCTCCCGCAGCGCGGCCAGGTCCTCGTCCGTGCGGCGCTCGGCCGCGTAACGGGCGGCGTCGCGCTCCAGGCACGAACGGACCTCGTACGCCTCCAAGTTGGCGGCCCGGCGCAGCCGGCGCTGGACCGCCGCGCCGAAGCCGCTGCGGGCCCGGACGTAGGTCCCGTCGCCCTGCCGCGGCTCCAGCATCCCGGTGTGCACCAGGGCGCGGACCGCCTCGCGGACGGTGTTCCGGCCGACGTCCAACTGCTCGACCAGCACCGGCTCGGCCGGGATCTTCGCGCCGACCGGCCACTCGCCGTCGGCGATCAGCCGCTCCATCTGCTCGATGACCAGCTCGACGAGGCTGGTGCGGGCGGTACTGCGCAGCGGCATCGGCGCCGTCCTCTCGTTCGCGGGGCGCGGGTTCCGCGTCCGTCGACACCCACCGAGGGGCGCCGATTCCACCGGTGATGGGAACATCCCATGTTTAGCCGTGTCAAACGGCTCGGCTTAACCTGAGGGCGACGACGCCCGGTCGAACGCGCAGAGTAGGGAGGCCCGCGGACCATGGACGAGCCAGCCCGCCGCCCGCTGCCCTGGCAGGGCGAGTGGCCGGTGATCGGCGCGGTGGCCGTGGGCGGCGCCCTCGGCGCCTCGGCCCGCTACGGCGCGGGGCTGCTGTGGCCGAGCGCGCGAGACGCCTTCCCCTGGACCACGCTGCTGATCAACGTGGTCGGCTGCGCGCTGATGGGCGTCCTGATGGTGCTGATCACCGAGGTGTGGACCGCCCACCGGCTGCTCCGCCCGTTCCTGGGAACCGGCGTCCTCGGCGGCTTCACCACCTTCTCCACCTACGCGGTGGACATCCAACGCCTGGTGGGCGCCGGCCGGTTGCCGCTGGCCCTGGCCTATCTCGCCGGCACCCTGCTCGCCGCGCTGGCCGCGGTGGCGCTCGCCGCGGCCACCACCCGCGCGCTGGTCGGACCGGGGCGGCGGGCGGCATGACCGACGGCGCGACGGGTGACACGGCGGGCCGCGGCCCGGCCGGGACCCCGGGCGACCCGGTGCCGGCCGCCGAACCGGGCCTGCGGCTGACCGTCTTCGTCGGCGAGCAGGACCTCTGGCACCACCGACCGCTCTACGCGGAGATCGTGCACCGCGCCCGCGCGGCGGGGCTGGCCGGGGCGAGCGCCTTCCGGGGCATCGAGGGCTTCGGGGCCACCTCGCTGATCCACACCCACCGACTGCTCTCGCTCAGCGAGGAGTTGCCGGTGGCGGTGATCGTGGTGGACACCGAGGAACGGGTGCGGGCGTTCCTGCCGCAACTCACCGAACTCCTCGCCGGCGGGGGCCTGATGGCCCTCGACCCGTGCGAGACCATCGCGTTCCGGGGCCGGGCGGGCGCCGCCCCCGGCAGGGAGGACACACCCGGGTGAACTGGCTGCTGGTGGTGGCCGGTGCCATGGTCGGGGCACCGCTGCGCTTCCTCACCGACCGCTTCGTGCAGTCCCGGCACGACTCCGTCTTCCCCTGGGGGACGCTCGCCGTCAACGTCGGCGGCAGCCTCGTCCTGGGCGTGCTGACCGGCGCCGCGGGTCCCGATCTCCAACTGCTGTTCGGCACCGGCCTGTGCGGGGCGCTGACGACCTATTCGACGTTCTCCTACGAGACGCTGCGGCTGGCCGCCGACGGTGCGCGCTGGTACGCCGCGCTCAACGTGGCGCTCAGCCTGGTGGCCGGACTCGCCGCCGCCGGCGCCGGGTTGACCCTCGGCCAGTCGCTCCGGGGCTGACCGGCCAACTCCCCGCACACACGCAAGCGGTGGGGCTCGGTCAGGAGCCCCACCGCATGGGCGGACGTACGGCGCGCGAGGGCTGGTGGGGGGTACGGAAGCCGGTCGTCAGGTACCGGTTCCGTCAGCCCCGGCCCGCCGACCGCCCGGCCACCGTCAGCCCGGCCGGGCGGACGACGGGCGACCGCCGTGCCGCGTCCCGGAGTTGACCCGGGAGGTCAGCCGCCGAAGCGGACGCCGGCCAGGCCGTTGGCCCAGAGCTGGTCCACCTTGGCGCGCTCGTTGGAGTCCGGCTGGGTGTTCTGGCAGGACGGGCCGGGCCCGCCACCGGACATCAGCTCGCTGCACGGGCCCTCGTAGTGGTCCGGCAGCCCCAGCACGTGACCGGTCTCGTGGGCGACCACGCGGACCGAGTTGTACTGCTTGGCCTGGCTGTGGTCGATGAAGACGAAGCCCTTGCCGTGGCCGTCGGTGCTGGCGTACGAACCGCGCGGGTCGTCGCCCTCCTTGTACTGGAAGTCGCCGCCGCCGCTGCCCGCCTGGAGCTTGACGTTCTTGACGGCGCCGTTCCAGATGGAGGCGCTCTGGGATATCTGGTCCGCGTAGGTCGGCGCGGCGCTCGGGTCGTAGGTGACGGTCACCGTCTTCAGGGACGGGTTGGCCAGGTGCTTGGCCTTGGCCACCGCCATGACGGCGTTGAAGAACGCCTTGGTGTTCGCCTTCTCGGCCGCCGAGCCGGTGTAGGCGGCGATCGAGGCGGGGGTGCTGTGGTGGGGGGCGGAGTGTGCGGTGGCGGGCGTGGCCGACACCGGTGCGGCCGCGGCGAGCGCGGCGGCGAGGCCCAGACCGAGCGCAGCCGACAGCGCCGTCTTGGGAGATCTCATGTGGGGGGCTCCTTTATTTCCGAGGGGCCGTACGGCCGCCGTGTGGGGCGGCGGCCGGGGCCCTGCGGATTTCTTGGTGCCGTTGAGTGTGGACGGAGTTCACCCGGAAGACGGAGATGCCAGGTGGCGATAGCGCGGATCAATACCCCGGGTGGCGACGGGCCAACGCGCTGGTGAAGGGCCGGAGTTCGGACCGGTGGGGAAAGTCTGGTGTGAGTTGCGGCTGCGCGTTTATGCTCCGGGCGTGGAGCTTGAGGTAAGGCATCTTCGCGCCCTGTGCGCCATCGCCGACACCGGCAGCGTGCGCAAGGCGGCCCGTCAGCTGGGGATGACGCAGCCCTCCTTGACCACCCAGCTCCACCGCATCGAGAAGGCCCTCGGCGGTCAGCTCTTCTTCCGCGAGCCGACCGGCAGTCGTCCCACCCCGCTCGGGCATTCGGTGCTCTGTCGCGCCCGGCCGATAGTGGCCGAAATGCGCGCGCTTGTCGAGGACATCGCCTCGGTCTCCGTACGGGAGGAGGGCACCCGGTTGCGGATCGGCAGCACCAACAGCCCGGCCGTCGCGGGCTGGTTGCGCCGGCTGCGCGCCCGGCTGCCGGAGACCGACACCACGATACGTACCGATGTGTCCGCCAACGCCCTGCTGCACATGGTCGCGATGGGCCAGCTCGACGCGGCCTTCGTGCACGAGGTCGAGGGCGCCCCGCTGCGCGTCCCCGACGGCCTGGTCGGCTACGAACTCCTCGCCAGGGAACCGCAGTTCATCGCCCTCGCGGAGAGCCACCCGGCGGCCGGCCACTCCGTCGTCCGGGTCGCCGACCTGGCCGCCGACCAGTGGATGGTCGACCCGACGGTGGACGGCGAGTGGGCCGGTCTGCGCCGCATCTGGGCCGCGGCCGGCATCAACCCCCGGGTGGTGCACGGCGATTACCTCACCGCCGTGGACCTCGTCATGGCCGGCGAGGTGGTCACCCCCTGCCAGCCCACCGCCCGCTCCCGGCCCGGCATGGCGATCCGCCCGCTGCACGGCGACCCGTTGGCGGTCCGGCTCTTCATGGCCTGCCGCGCGGACGGCCCGTCGGCCGCCTCCGCCGACGACCTGTTCGCCGATCTCACCGCCGCCTACACGGAGATCGCCTGGGCCAGCGAGGCGTACCACGACTGGCTGGTCCGGCACGGCGGGATGCTGTCGGTCGAGGCTTAGGTCCTGACCCATCGGACAGGACCTAAGGCGTCAGGGGCTTATAGGGCGGGGCTATCGCCCGCGGCGGGCGGCCCGAGGGCGCCGAAACGGCCGCACCCGGCCCGCGACGTCCGCCGGGTTGCGACGGGGTGCGGACCGGGTGCGGTCGGTTCCGGGACCGGGCGATCGAAGTGAGCGCCGGCCCGGGCGGGATGAGACGGGGCTCAGCCCTTCTTGGTCTCCCAGAAGATCTTGTCGATCTGGGCGATCAGGTCCAGGGCCTTCTGGCCGGTGGCCGGGTCGTTCGAGCCCTTGGCGGCGCTGAGCGCCTTGAGGGTGTCGTTGACCAGCTGGTGCAGCTCCGGGTACTTCTCGAAGTGCGGGGGCTTGAAGTAGTCGCTCCACAGCACCGAGACGTGGTGCTTGGCCAGCTCGGCCCGCTGCTCCTTGATCAGGACGGCGCGGGTGCGGAAGTCCGCGTCCTCGTTGGCCTGGTACTTCTCCTGGACGGCCTTGACCGACTCGGCCTCGATGCGGGCCTGGGCGGGGTCGTACACGCCGCAGGGCAGGTCACAGTGGGCGCTGACGCGGACCTTCGGGGCGAACAGGCGGGAAAGCATGTTCAGTCCTTCCTCGTGATCGTCTTCTCAGGTGCGAGATTACTCGGTGCGGGAAGGCTTTTCTCGGGCGCCCCGGGGGTCTTAGGGCAAAAGTCCGGCACCGGGTCGGGACTGATGGAGGATGGTCCGTGAGGATCGGACGGGGGCAGCAGCGGGAGGTACGGATGCCGGAGCGGGTGCGCGAGCCGGAGCGGGGTGGGGGCGGCGGCGCGGAGTCGGTGCGCGGCGGGCCGCTGCGGACGTTGGGGCTGGCCGAGGTCTACAACCCGTCGATGGTGCCGACGCTCCGGCCCGGGGACCAGCTCGTGGTCTGGTACGGGGCGGCGGTGCGCCCCGGTGACGTGGTCGTGCTGCGGCACCCGTTCCGGCAGGACCTGCTGATCGTCAAGCGGGCCGTCGAGCGGCGGGACGGCGGCTGGTGGGTGCGCGGCGACAACCCGTATGTGGAGAACGACAGCCGGGAGTTCGGGACCGTCCCCGACGAGCTGGTGATCGCCCGGGCCTGGCTGCGGGTGCGGCCGCCGCGCGGGCTTCAGCGCTCGCCGCGCGCGGCGCTCGACTGGGGCGCCTGGGTGCTGTCGGCGGTGCGGCCGCTCTCCCGGCGCTTGCGGGCGCGGTAGGCGGCGACGTTGGAGCGGGTGGCGCAGCGGTCCGAGCAGTAGCGCCGGGACCGGTTGGTCGAGGTGTCCAGATAGGCGTTGCGGCAGGGCCGGGCCTCGCAGATGCCCAGCCGGTCCACGCCCAGCTCGGTGAGGTGGAACGCCAGGCCCATGCAGGCGGTGGCGGTGAAGCCGGCGGTGGCGTTGGCGGCGTGGTCGGCGATGTGCATGTGCCACTTGGGGCGCCCGTCGTCGTCACGGAATTCGTGGCCGGAGATCTGCGGGCTGACCGGGAACTCCATCATCAGCGCGTTCAGCAGGTCCACCGCGCGCACCTCGTCGCCGCCGTCGGCCGCCTCGAAGACCGCGCGCAGCCGGGAGCGGACCGCTCGCAGCCGGGTCACATCGCTCTCGGTGGCCCGCCGGGCGGCCTGCTGGGCGACGCCGAAGAGCTCGCGGACCGCCTCGACCGAGGTGAGGCTGTCCCCGCCGCGCTCGGGCTGCTCGGTGTTGACCAACCGCACGGCATAGTCCGAGTAATAGGCCAGTTCCACGAATGTTCCTTACGGGGCGGCGTCTAAGGTGCGAGTACCTCGGCGTAATGGGTGTTGTCCGTACCAGGGTATTACCCGTCCGCTGCGCTTGGCTGGCCGCCCACGTTGTTGGCTTTCCCGCCGTGGGCCTGGCGGCCGGCTGCGCCCCACGTTGTTGGCTGTCCCGCCGTGCGGGGTTGCTGTTGTTTGCGCCTGCGGCGCGGGCTTTGTTGCCGCCTTTCCGCTGCGCTGGGCGGGGCGAGTTGTGTCGTCCGCTGCGCGGGGCTGTTGGGTGCGGCGACGGGTCTCCGGGGGCGGTAGGCCAGACTGCTTCGCTTTACGTCTGGCCTACCGCCC
>NZ_JBHVJX010000079.1:0-9335 GCF_042798755.1 Streptomyces sp. NPDC057743 | reverse complement strand
GGACGTGAGACATCCCGCTCAACAGTCCGAGAGCCTCGCCTGTTACGGGCCACCAACCATCCCCCGATCAGTGGCCGAGTTGAAGAAGTTCACTGACGCAGCAATCCCTCTGCCGGCCGCTGTCCGTGCCGGCTCACCGGGTGAGTCCGGCGGCCACCGCCAAGGCGGTCAACGCGGCGCAGATGCACAAGTTGACCGTCCTGTGTTCCCAGAACACGGCGACGAACTCGCGGATGGTGGCGCTGGGCCAGAAGTACCTCGCGGTCGGAGAACCGAGCACCTGACCGTTGACCCCAGCCCGGCGGGCCGTCATAGCGGCGCGAAAGGCGTGGAAGTTGTTGGTCACGACCACGCAGCGGTAGTCGGCCTTGCCGGTGGTCATGATCTCGTGGCTGAAGTGAAGGTTCTCGTCAGTGGTACAGGAGCGGTTCTCCTCCTGGACGTGCTCGACCGGGGCACCGTGCTGGATGAGCCAGCGTGACATCGCTGTGGCCTCGGGCAGCTTCTCGTCCGAGCCCTGGCCACCGGAGGCAAGCAGAATCGGTGCCGGGCCGCCACGCGCGATCTGCGCATCATGGATGTCCAGGCCCTTGCGCAGGCGGGAAGCCAGCAGCGGAGACACACGCTCTCCGCCGATCAGACCGGACCCCAGCATGACCACGAAGTCCACGTTGCCCCGGACTTTGATCCGCCCGTAGAGGACGGCGTAGGCGAGGAAGCAGAGGAACAGGAAGGAGACATAGCCGGAGAGCAGGAGCACAGCAAGAACGAACGCTTGATACGCGGGCGAAACATTGATGCGGGCCACGGACTGCACAAGAAGGATCATGCCGAGGAGTGCCACGCCTAGCAGGCCAGAGAGCAGATTGGCCGGGCGGCGCCCCTCCTTCTTGATCATGGCGAGCCCGTTTGCGACCAGAAAGCCGCCGAGCGCCACCACGCCGAAGGCGGGGACCAGGAAGACCAGCGTGTAGATCATCATGGCCGGGCCGTCGGGCAAGTGGCGAGCCTGTAGGAGAAGGGCGATCGAAAGACTGATCAGAGTTAGCCCGAAAAGGACCGCGTTGCGGAAACGCCGACGGTCCTCCCGAACACTGAGACAGAAAAGAACGAGGAAGAGAGCGGTGGGGACGAAAGTGAGCATCGGTTCCTTGCTGATCGGTCGATCGGCTCAGCCGTGGGCTGAGCCCGTCATGGCGGATGGTGGGGATCTCGTAAGGCGTGACCGGCGAACCGGAAGCGCGGTGCCCCGGATAGATCACAACGCCCCGGGACGCGATGACTTCCGGCCTCAGCGTTGTTTGTTGCTGCCGATCCAGTCCTGGTTAATCTGCCACGCATACAGAGTGGATCCGTTGGTGTAGGCGTAGTACAGGCCGCAGCGGGCGGTCGCCTTCCCCGCCGCGTCGTGGGGGAACCACTTCGCCTCGATCTCCGGAGCCGGAGCGTCCAGCTCCTTGGCCGGCTTGCAGACCGACGGCAGCCTGCCGTCTTTGAGCGTGGCTTTCACCAGACGCTCGCCGCCGGTGGTCTTCATCGCGTACTGAATCGAGGAGGCGTCGTCCGGGAGCCAGCGCGGGACAGAGCTGCGTTCTTTCTTCGCCTCGGCGCCACTCGCATACGAAGCGGCCTCATTGTGCCGTTTATCGATCCACTCCTTGGCCACCGGAACGACGACGGCTGTGGCGACGCCCAGCGTTACGACGACTCCGGCGGTGACCATGACGACAGACTTACCAGCCATGCTCTGCTTCCTCTTGGTTTAGGTCATTTACTCCTTTTCATCCTGCACCAGACGAGACATGAAACCATCAGTCCGGCGTACCCATCTGGGCGTCCTTCTTAAGTCGTACAGCCTGTGTGGTGAGGTAGGCCAGGTTGCTCTCGACGGAGAAACTCGACCCAGCTGACGGCGGGCGTGCAAAGCTCCCCATAGGTCTAAAACTGAGGATCATCGTTGGCACCTGGGTCTCCGGTCTCTACGGCGAGCGCCATGTTGAAGTCCGGCCCCGCCGAGCCGCTTGACCGGGAGGCCAAGCGGCGCTTGCCGTCATACGTCACGTCGAGGTAGTCGCCGGGAACGTCGCCATGTCTGCCGGTACTTCGGGGTCTCCCGGCAGGTGTACTACATCTGGTACCGCCGTTACCAAGCCGAAGGGTGTCGAGGGCCTGCGCACGTGCTCCAGGGCGCCGACGGCGTCGCCGAACGCGACGCACGTCGAGGTCTTCAACGACAAGCTGCGCGAGTGGGAGGACTACTACTTTACCAACCGTAGTTTGTGCTGTTCGTGATGTCTGTTCGAGCCTGTGGCGTGGACGTCATCGGCTTGTTTACGGACCGGGTTCAGGACGTTCGTCATGTTCTGGAGTCGGTACGGAGGACGAGTGGTACGGCACCTTGTGGTCGGGGACTTGAGGGTCCAGCGAATCGAGCGGAAGGGCGGACGAAGGTCGTGGACGATTGTCTGGCCGGAGGGCACGCTCCACGCCGAAGCGGACCGGTTCCTGCGCGTCCATGACGGCTCCGGCACGCAGAAGACCTACGCGTACTACCTGGTGGACCATCTGAGGTGGCTGGAGCGCGAGTGCCTGACCTTCGCCACGGTCCAACTGCGCGACTTGGAACGGTACGTGGGCATCGTCGGCGCCGAGATCCATATGCCGCTCGGGGAGCCGTGGCGGGTGGGCAAGCACCCCTACGGCCGGTCCGCGCTGTCGATTGCGGCGTCCTGCCTGAAGGGCTTCTACCTGCACCAAGCCTCCCTCGGCGTCAACGTGGACCTCGGCGAGAAGCTCGACGGCACGCGGCTGCCCTCGCGGGTGGACCGTCACCGCTCGATGCTCGGACACGTAAAGTCCGCGATGCCGGCGAACCCGCTCGCGCCGAAAGGCCCGCACCGCAGGCACCCGAAGATGCTGCCCGACGGGTCCAGGGAAAAGCTGCTGGAGGCGGTGAACTCGGCCCGGGACCGGATGGTGGTGACCTGGCTGGCCGACGGCGGGCTTCGGATCGGCGAGATGTGCGGGCTGCACCTGGTCGACCTGCACCTACGGGAGAACGCGGCCTGCAACGAGTGCCGCAGCCCTCACCTGCATGTCTGCCACCGGCCGGAGAACCCCAACCGGGCCGAGGCCAAGACCAAGCACTCCTGGCAGGTCGAACACGGCACGGTCACCGGCGGGCTGATCAAGCGGGTCAGCCCGGAGATGGTGCACACCTACTTCGAGTACCTCACCAGCGAGTACCCGCGCGGCGCCCGACACGGCACGCTCCTGGTCCAACTGCACGGCGCCCGCGTCGGACAGCCGTGGGCGCCGGTCGGGGCCCGTCGGATGCTCGGCCGGGCCGGGAAACGCGCCGGGCTCGGGCTGGTGAAACCCCATGCCTTCCGGCACACGTTCACCTCCGCGGTCCTCGACGCTGCCGACGGCAACCTGCTGATAGCCCGGGACGCCGGCGGCTGGGCCTCGGCCGCCACGGTCGACGAGGTCTACGGCCACGTCGACCTCCATGACCCTGCGTTCAACGCCGCCCTGCGCACGGTCTGGGGTGAGCCGAAGTGACCGTGACAACCCTGCTGCCGCAGCATGACACCCGCGCTGGCCGGGACCGGCTGGAGGTCCTCACCGCGCTGATCAACGCGCCCTCCTTCGACCCGCTGTTCCGCCCGGGCGTCATCACGATCCCGCCCGATCACCCCGTCTACCGCTGGAACTGCCTGGTCACGGACTGCGAGCGGACCACGATGGGCCACGGCGACCTGTGCTCGGCCCAGGAGATGCACTGGCGGGGCTGTCCTGCCCAGTCAGTGGGGCAACCGCTATGAACGCACCGGCCGGCCCACTCCGGTCGAGTATGCGGACGAGCCGGCCTTCCGCCGGTGGTGCACGACGGCCGCGGCGGTGCTGCGGCCCGCGCAGGTCAATCTCCGGGGCCTGCACCCGCTGCTGCGAGCCGAGATCCAGTGGGGCATGTTCTGGCATACCCAACGACCTCACGGCCGCTGGGAGTCGGCCCCGCTGCAGCGGCTGGCGAACTACGGCCGCGCACACGGCCTGCGCTCCTTGACCGACCTGGACTGGGATGACACGGACCAGCGCAGGGCGGTCACCCGTGAGGACGTCTACATCGCCCAAGCCATCGCCGGCGCCCTGCATCCTCTCTACGTGACGCCGGACGAGACACGCGAACTCGGCTACGTCCTCACCGAGCACTTCGGCCGAAAGCTCACCGGCTGCGCGATCCGCATCGACCTCACTGGCGTCTCCCAGCGATGGCTGCGCGACCTGATCTGGGATCACCTGGTCGCGATCCTGCGCTCTCCCAGCTGCCCGCGCAGCGGGGGCACGTCGACGACATGCGCCGAGCCGGTCTGGAGCTGAGCACCTTCCTGGAACTCCACACTCCCGCCGGCGGCCACGACCCGCGGGTGCTGACGGCCGAGCACATGCACCAGTTCGTCGCCGACCAGCGGCAACGCGAGCGGGACGGCCTCGTCTCGCTCGCGGCGAGAGGCGTCCACGGCAAGCCATCGATCGTGACCGCCAACACCCGACAGCGCGTCTTCCACCGCACCCGGCGGCTCCTGCGCGGGGCCCTGGAGTCGGGGGAGGCCGAACGCCTCGGCCTGAACCGGGGCTTCATCGCCGCCATGCCCGCACCGGGGCGGATGGTCAGCCGCGCTCGGCCGCCGTTCGCCGACGGCGTCGCCCGCGCGCTCGCCGATGAGACCAACCTGCTCAGACGCGCAGAGACCTACGACCCATTCGACCGCGGCCTGCGGGATGCCTGGGAGACCATCATCGTCACCGGCCGCCGTTGCAGCGAGGTACTCAAACTCCGCCTGGACTGCCTCGGCCGCTATGGCGGACTCCCCATGCTCTGGCACGACCAGACCAAGGTCGGCAACTACGACCAGGCACTGAGGATCCCCGAACGGGTCCACCAGCTCCTGCAGGACCGCCAGCGCAAGACCCTCGCCTTGTTCGAGACCCGGAACAACCGGCCTCCCACCGCAGAGGAACGCACCAGGATGGCGCTGTTCCCCACGAACCAGCGCAACCGCAATGGACGCACGCCGCTGTCCTACAACTGGTTCCACAAGGGCTTCAAGCCCTGGATCGACGAGCTCGACATTGGCCGGTGGGTCCCTCACCATGCTCGCCACTCGCTGGCCACCAGCCTGCTGCGGGCTGGCGCGACCCTGACCCACGTCCGCCGATACCTCGGCCACGTCTCCGAGCGGATGGCCGAGCACTACATCCACCTGACCCAGTCCGACCTGGAGGACGTCCTCCAGCACGTCTGGGTCTCCGGCCCCGGCACCGCCAACCCCGGAGAACTTCTCACCGAGCCGACGACTCCACTCACCCGCGAGCAGGCCCAGAGCCTCGCGATCGACCTGTCCCGCCGCAGCACCCCCGCCGAAGGCGGATTCTGCACCTTCCAGCCCGTCGTCGACGGCGGCGCCTGCCCCTGGAACCTCGACTGTCACAACTGCGACAAGTTCGTCCTGTCCGGCGCCGACCTCCTCTACTGGCAGCGCAAGCGCGAACAGTGGCGGCTCCTTGCAGAAGGCGCCCCCGACGACGCCACCGCCGACTACCTCCACCGCTACTTCGAGCCGACCGCCCGCGCCATCGATGGCCTGGAGAAGGCCCTCGCCGGCCTTGGCCTCCTCGACGACGCAACGACGCACTCGCCTTGGACCTGCGCAAACCCCAGGACTACTTCCACCGCGTGTGGTCCACTGCCTTCCGCGCATCCGACCTCGCTCACGCAGGCGGCGCCGAACCAGACGAGTACAGCGATACGTGCACAGCCGAGGACACCGACCCCGAGCAGGACGTCGCATGAACACCGTCCCCGAACCTCGCACTGCTGCTGCCCTGGCAGCCCGCCGCAGCAAGACCGACACGGCTCTACTACTAGTCCGCGAGGTCATCGCCCGTCTCCAGCGCGAAAAGGCCCAGGTCAGCGTCGCCGCTGTCGCCCGGCGGGCGAACGTCTCACGCACCTTCCTCTATGGCAACCCCGAGGCCCGGGCCGCCATCGCCACGGCGATAACCGAGGCAGGTGATCGCCGGACCCGGATGCTCGTCGAACAGGACGACGAGCGCGAGGCGACCTGGCGCGAGCGCGCGTTGAACACCGAGGAGGCGCTCAAGGCTGCCCAGGCTGAGATCCTCACCCAGCGCACCCGAATCGGTGAACTCCTCGGCCAGATCAGGGACTTGCAAGCCGAGTGGACCGAGGAGGCCGTCCAGCGGATCACCACGGAGAACACCACCCTCAAACAAAGGGTCCGGCAGCTGACCGCTGACAACCGCACCCTCGACGAGCGACTCAAAGCCGCCCGCTCCAACCTCCGCTTCCAAGACCGGCGCGTCGCTGATCTCGAAGCGCGTCTCACTGGGCCGGAACCGCCGGCCTGATCACATCCCGCTGGCATCTCATGGCCCGTCCACCGTCCCGGTGGACGGGCCATCGCACGAGCCCTCGCGACGAGTTACGGCAACGACCCCATCTCATCGTCACGAACATGTAGTCTATGAATCGCCGCAGTTCAGAGCAGGTGCACGAGCTCCTGTGGTCGGTAAATACTACAACTACCATCGCCCTCATGGCGGCCTCGGCGGCCAGACCCCTACGAACGCCTCAAGCAGAAGACGCAGCCCACGGCCCCGGGGTAAACGATCCACCTCAGTCCACAGGCCCCGGTCAGAGGATGGCGCCCGGCGCGTAGGCGGCGGCCTCGGGGTGCCGCTTGGTGATCTCCTCGATGCGGGCGACCACCGTCGCCACCTGGTCGCCGGCCGCGCCGGTGAAGGAGAGCTTGTCGGCCATCAGCTCGGCCAACTGCGCCTGGTCCAGCGGGATCCGGGCGTCCGCGGCCAGCTTGTCCAGCAGCTCGTTGCGCTCCGCGCCCTGCTCCCGCATGGCCAGCGCCGAGGCGACCGCGTTCTCCTTGATCGCCTCGTGCGCCTCCTCGCGGCCGACGCCGGCGCGCACGGCGCCCATCAGCACCTTGGTCGTGGCGAGGAAGGGGAGGTAGCGGTCCAGTTCGCGGGCGACGACGGCGGGGAAGGCGCCGAACTCGTCGAGCACCGTCAGGAAGGTCTCCAGCAGACCGTCCAGCGCGAAGAAGGAGTCGGGGAGCGCGACGCGGCGGACCACGGAGCAGGACACATCGCCCTCGTTCCACTGGTCGCCGGCCAGCTCGCCGGCCATCGAGGCGTAGCCGCGCAGGATCACCATCAGGCCGTTGACGCGCTCGCAGGAGCGGGTGTTCATCTTGTGCGGCATCGCCGAGGAGCCGACCTGGCCGGGCTTGAAGCCCTCGGTCACCAGCTCGTGCCCGGCCATCAGCCGGATCGTCTTGGCCAGCGACGACGGCGCGGCGGCGAGCTGCACCAGCGCGGTCACCACCTCGTAGTCCAGGGACCGCGGGTAGACCTGGCCGACGGAGCTGAACGCCTGGCCGAAGCCGAGGTGGGCGGCGATTCGCTGCTCCAGCTCGGCCAGCTTCGCGGCGTCCCCGCCGAGCAGGTCGAGCATGTCCTGGGCGGTGCCGACCGGGCCCTTGATGCCGCGCAGCGGGTAACGGGAGAGCAGTTCCTCGACCCGCCCGAAGGCGACCAGCAGTTCGTCCGCGGCGGTCGCGAAGCGCTTACCGAGCGTCGTGGCCTGCGCGGCGACGTTGTGTGAGCGACCGGCCATGACCAGCTCGGCGTGCTGGGCGGCCAGCGAACCGAGGCGCGCCAGCACCGCGACCGTGCGGTCCCGCACCAGCTCCAGCGACAGCCGGACCTGGAGCTGCTCGACGTTCTCGGTCAGGTCCCGGGAGGTCATGCCCTTGTGGATCTGCTCGTGCCCGGCCAGGGCGTTGAACTCCTCGATCCGGGCCTTGACGTCGTGCCGGGTGACCTTCTCCCGCTCGGCGATCGAGGCCAGGTCGACGGTGTCCAGCACTCGCTCGTAGTCGGCCAGCGCCGCCTCGGGGACGGCCACGCCCAGGTCCTTCTGGGCGCGCAGCACCGCCAGCCACAGCTTCCGCTCCAGCTTGACCTTGTACTCGGGGGACCACAGCACGGCCAGCTCCGCGGAGGCGTAGCGGCCGGCCAGGACATTGGGGATGCGAGGCTTCGCAGACACAGCAGTCACATGGCCAGAGTCTACTGGCGGTATAGCTGGCCAAGCAGTCGGGAGTGCCTCTGGCGAGCGAAACTGCTGGTAGAGCTGCATTTGCACGCTGGAGGTGCCTTCGCCAGACCCCGTTCCTCCGAGTTGGAACCGGACCTCGCCGGACCGTAGGGAGGGTTTAGCTTGGCGTTTAACCTCGCCTGTCACCCGACCTGCTGAGATCTGCTGGTTTCGGGGGCACGTGACGCGGCCGTCCCTGACGCTTCGAGATGTTGAGTAACGGAGCGTGAAGGAACGGCTGCTGAGTATGAGTGTCCCTGCCGATGCCCCCGCCGTCGAGGCACTTGAGGCGTTGTCCCGCTTTCGGGTTGAGTTCTACGACTGTCTCTACACTCGCGCGGATGCGCTCTTCGAGCTCAGCGACACCGTGCTGTGTGCGGACGGCCCGGTGACATCGCTGGTCGAACTGTCCTTGGCGGCCGAGCATCGGCGTGGGCACGGGGCGATGTACGACGCGGTCAATCACGGTTGGCTGGAGCCGCGCCGCCTGCGTCGGCTGCTGGCCTCCACGCCGTTGCCGCGTGCGGCCGACGGGCGGATCGTGCTCGCGGTGGACGTGAGCAACTGGCTGTGTCCCGACGCCCCCACCAGCCCTAACCTGCTGTTCTGCCACGTCTACGGGCGGGGTCGCAGCGCAGATCAGTTCATCCCCGGCTGGCCCTACTCCTTCGTCGCCGCGCTGGAGACGGGACGCACATCCTGGACGGCCGTGCTGGACGCGATCCGGCTGGGGCCAGCCGACGACGCCACCGCGGTGACCGCCAGGCAACTACGCGAGGTGGTCACCCGTCTCGTGCGCGCCAGGCAGTGGCGGCCGGGCGATGCGGACATCCTCATCGTGATGGACACCGGCTACGACGTCACCCGCCTCGCCTACGTCCTGGCCGATCTGCCTGTGGAGTTGGTCGGCCGGCTGCGGTCGGACCGGGTGATGCTCCGCGACGCCGGCCCGCGCCGTTCCACCCCGCGCGGCGGGCAGCCCCGCAAGCACGGCGGGGTCCTCACCTTCGCCAAACCGGAGACCTGGCACACTCCCGTGTCTCTCCCCTCGTAGCGTGGAGTCCGTGATTGCAGGGGAAGTTGAGTTTCATGGGGTCCAAGCAACGGACGTATACACCTGAGTTTCGTGAGG
>NZ_JBHVJX010000078.1:0-10698 GCF_042798755.1 Streptomyces sp. NPDC057743 | reverse complement strand
ACCCAACCCTCAAGCACTTTCCGCTGAACGTCAGTTACCGTCACCGGCGGGATCTTCGGTCCTCGTTGAGTCACATACAACCAACGACGAAAACCAGACTCAGGACACTAGGGCGTTTCTGATGGCTCTTGCTGGGGTGGTGGATCAGTGCTCTGGCTGGGCAGTTGCGTCATATGGTGCGGCGACATGAGCTCACGGACGCGCAGTGGCAGAAGATCGAGGCTTTACTGCCCGTCAATGGCAAGCCTGGCGGGCAGTGGGCCGATCACCGCACAGTGGTCAACGGGGTGCTGTTCAGGGCCCGTACCAGTGTTCCCTGGCCGGACCTGCCCGAACGGTACGACCCCTGGCAGACCGTCTACGAACGCCATCGCCGCTGGTCAGCTGACGGAACCTGGCAGCAGATCCTGACCGAGCTACAGATCGAGGCAGACGCCACCGACCCCGACGGGACCCTGGCCAAGGACGTCGAGAAGGAAGGTGTGCCGCGTCGTCGGGAGTGGGCGGTGAACATCGATTCCACGTCCTGCCGGGCTCACCAGCAAGCGGCCGGTGCGCGTCGTCGGCCACCGCGGGACTTTCCGCAAAAGGGGGCGGTGCGCGTGTGGACACAGAGGGGCGTGAGGCGCTGGGGCGCTCGCGAGGCGGACTGACCAGTAAGGTCCATCTGCTGGCCGATGATCGGGCCCGCCCGTTGACCTGGCAGACCTCTCCAGGCCAGCGGGGCGACAGCCCCATGTTCATGCCTGTGCTGGAGGGGCTGCGGATCCGACGGCGTGGGTCGGGTCGGCCCCGCAGCCGTCCGGATCGTGTCCGCGGTGACAAGGCGTATTCCAGTTACGACAACCGTGCTTACCTGCGAGGGCGGGGTATCAAGGCGACCATCGCGCAGCCCGAGGATCAGCGGGCCAACCGCCAGCGCAAGGGCCAGGCCGGCGGACGTCCTCCGGCCTTCGACGAGACGCAGTACCGCCGCCGCAGTGCCGTCGAGCGCTGCGTCAGCAAGTGGAAGCAGCACCGCGCGGTGGCCAGCAGGTACGACAAACGCGACTACATCTTCAACGGCACCCGCACCGTCGCAGCAATCGTCATCTGGCTCCGCGACACCGTCCAAGAGCCATCAGAAACGACCTAGTCATCGAGGACTTGGCTGACGAAGGTGAGCGGATCGTGGTGCGGGCACGCGCCCCGCAGGACACTGCGGTCTGCCCGGTGTGTGGGCTCCGCCGGAGCGCGTGCACGGCTATCACGGGCGGACCCTCGCGGATGTGCCCGTCGATGAACGACGGGTGGTAATTCGTGTGCGAGGACGGCGTTTCCGTCGGACGACGGCGGCTTCGAGGGGTTCTTCGAATTCTGGCCCAGCTGGGCCTTCAGATCCGCAATCTCGGCCCGGGCTTCCACCAGTTCGGCCCTCACCGCCACCAACTCACCGCGCAGCTCGACCACCAACAGGGCGAGCTCCTCGTAGGTGGGCGGTGGACTGAGAAGCCGTCTCCCTATCGATCATGAGGACGGTTCTAATCGAACAGGGTTCCTGGTCGGGTGATCTTGGCCGGGTGGGCGTATGAAGCAGGACCTCCGGTGCAACACGAGGGTTGCGAAGCCAACTCGAGTGCAGGGAGGCCTTGTTGTTCCAGTCTTGCGTGCTGGTGCCGGTCCCGTCCAACTCGCGCGTGTCAGCGTGCGATTGCCTCGCTCACCGGTTCGGGAACGCGGCCGACCGCCCCGACCGGGTGCGGCGGTATCCCACCGACATGACGGACGCGGAGTGGCAGGTGGTGCGCCACGCGATGCCGATCCCGGCCTAGCTGGAGGGCCGGGGCGGACAGCCGGAGGGCTACTGCCACCGGCAGATGCTGGACCAATGCCGCGAAGTTAGGACTTGCCGGAGAACAAGGCGTCGCTTCCGTGATCGCACCGCGTTGTCGTGGCATGGAGATTTCGGAGGGGGCCGAGGCGGCACTAGCAGCGAAGTTCGAGGCGCTGTTCCCGCACTTGGATGAGCGCCAACGCCGGCTAACCATGGGGGCGGAGGCCCAGTCGCTGGGGCATGGCAGGATCCGCATGGTGGCCCGTGCTGCCGGGAAGTGCGAGAGGGAACCGTGTCGCGCGGCGTGGCTGAACTGGAGTCTGATGCGGAGCCGTTGGGGCGGGTCCGCCGGGCGGGCGGGGGCCGCAAGCGCGTGGCGGACCTGGATCCGGGGCTGCGGCCCTCGCTGCTGGCGCTGGTCGAGCCAGATGAGCGGGGCGATCCGATGTCGCCGCTGCGCTGGACGACGAAGTCGACGCGGCGTCTGGCGGAGGAACTGACGCGGCAGGGCCACCAGATCTCGGCGGATACCGTGGCGGCCGTGCTGCGGGAGGAGGGCTTCAGTCTTCAGGGCAACGCCAAGACCATCGAAGGCACCCAGCATCCGGGCCGGGACGCACAGTTCCGCTATATCAACGAGCGGGCCAAGGAGTTCCAGGCGGCCGACGACCCCGTGATCAGCGTGGACACCAAAAAGAAGGAGCTCGTCGGCAACTACAAGAACGTCGGACACGAGTGGCGTCATGAAGGCGATCTGGTCCGGGTCCGCACTCACGACTTTCCCGACGCCGATCTGGGCAAGGCGATCCCGTACGGGATCTACGACTTGGCGGCGGATACCGGCTGGGTCAGCGTGGGCACCGACCACGACACCGCCGCCTTCGCCGTCGCCTCCATCCGTCGCTGGTGGCACGCGGTCGGACAGGCTGCTTACCCGCACTCCCGACGCCTGCGTCCCACGAATGCGGCAGGAACGGCAGCCCCTGCTCGTTCAGCCACAACCACAGCGGCTCCGGCCCCTCCGGGCCCTCGGCGAACAGCAGCATCCGCTCCTGCCAGGTCAGCCGGTTGATCTCTTGCTCACCCAACACACCGTTCCGGTCGCACCAACGCACCACCGGCTTCAACCCGCGGGTCACCTCGGTGACCAGCCGCACCACCGAAAACCGCTCATAGCGGCCATGCCTCTGAGCCTGATGGATCGCCCAGGCCCGCGACGACTCCATGTACATCTCCACGTCGCCGACCGCGCCTGCCGAGACATAGAACGTGCGCGGCTTCTTCGACCGAGTCACGGCGGCGGACACCTTCCCGTGGCAGTAACGGCTCCCCGCCAGACGGAACTTGGGGACCTCGAACGTCAGCAGTGACCCCTCCTCCAGCCGCCGCAGCCCCGACGACGTCACCGTCCGTGCGAACGCCACGTTCCGGTCTTCCAGACGTCCCACCCAGCCCGGCTCCGGCACCCCCTCGCGGGTGTGGCCACGCAGCCCGACGCTGATCCACAGGCGCCACGTACGCGGCGTCAACCAGTGCACGTTCGACGGCCTGGCGTCCTTGGCCTTCGCCGCCGCGACCGTCAGCACTTCGCCGCGCCGCCCCAGCACCTGTTTGGTCGCCACCGGGCTCCGTCGGATCAATCCCTCCTTCACCGCCCACGTGAACAGCCCCGAGAACGCCGCCAATTCACGGTTCCACTTCGATCCGCCGATCCGCTGCGGATTCTCGATCGAATGCCGACGCCAGTGCTTGTAATCCTCCAGATCCCGCGTTGTCGCCCGCGTCCAAGAACGTCCGACTCCACAAGAAGGCGAGAAGCAGCGCGATATCCGTTGCGTAGTTGCGCTTCGTCTCCACCTCGTGCCTGCGGAAATCCTGCGACTGCACGTACCGGCTCAGCAGCGGATCGACGCGATAATCCGGCGCCAGAAAGATCGGGTCACCCGCCCGGACACCGACCGCCTCCTCACAAGCTGTCAGCTCTTCCCACCCCGCCAGCAACCCACCGCGTACCCCCGACCGGATCCCTCCGGACGGCACCCAGCACACCCGCCACTCCACCCTGACCGCCCCCTCTCGATCGGCTTCAACACGCCGATTCAATAGGGAACTGGTGGACAACGGAGTGAAATGGCGCGCGCTTCCCGTGGGCTTTCTATTAGTTACGTGGAATCACACGCCGCGGGATGCGGGTCGTATCCTGCGGCGTCCCCACGTACTGAGGAGATCCGTTGGGCAGCGCGGTGGTGTTGGAGAAGTGGCCGGTCCTTGGCCGACACGAGCGGGCAGCCGAGTGGCTGCGAATATGGACGGACCTGGGGCGGGCACCCCGGACGATCGATGCGTACGCGCGGGGACTTGCTGAGTACCTGCTGGTCTGCGAGCGCGATGGAATCGACCCGATCTCCGCGAAGCGTCTGCATGTGGCGGCGTTCGTGAAGGAGCTGGCAACGCGGCCGGGCCGTCGGGGAGGCAATGTCGTCGTTTTGGACTCCGGGGCCGGCTTGGCGAACGCGACGCTGCAGCAACGCCTGGTGCCGGTACGGCTGTTCTACGACTACCTCATCGAGGAGGGTCTGCGGGAGTCCAACCCGGTCGGCCGCGGCCGCTACACACCCGGCCGGAATTTCGGCGGACATCAGCGAGGGCTGGTGCCGCGCCTGACGAAGCTGCCGTGGATCCCGAGCGAACAGCAGTGGCTCGACCTGTTGGACGTCGCGCGTGAGGAACCCGTACGCAACCGCGTCATGCTCGCCCTCGCCTACGATGCGGCTCTGCGGCGCGAGGAACTGTGCTCGCTGCGGACTGATGACCTCGACCCTGCCCATCGGACCCTGCGAATTCGGGCCGAGACGACCAAGACCCGGCGCGAACGCGTCGTCCCCTACTCGGCGTCGACCGGGGTTCTGCTCTCTGGCTATCTCACACATCGGGCCACGATCAGCCGGGCCCGAGGGCCGCTGTTCTTGTCCGAGTCGCGCCGCAACTACGGCCAGCCGCTAGCCCTTTGGACCTGGTCGAAGGTGATTCGGCGCGTTGGTCTCGCCGCCGATCTGCCGCGCTTCTCGACGCACACCACACGTCACCTGTGCTTGACGGACCTGGCCAGGATGGGCTGGGAACTGCACGCCATCGCCTCTTTTGCCAGACACCGCAGCACCGAGTCGACACTGACCTACATCCACCTCTCGGGCCGCGACCTGGCCGAGAAGCTGAACCGGGGCATGCAACAGATCCACTCCTGGCGCGTGGACATGCTCACCCGCGCCACCCATGCCGCGGCGGTTGCCGAGTGACCGCACAACCGAGTACGGCAGCTACACGGCCGACAGGTACTCCGGCCTGGGCGACAGCCGTCGACCTTGCCCACTATGACCGTCGCGGCCTGCTCACCGAGCCTGAGGCGGAAGCACTGCGGACACTCAACATCGATCAGCTCCGGCGCGACGGCCTCAGGCTCGACTCGGTGCCGCTTCGGCCGGCGGCCCGGCTGGTGAGACCGTTGGCAGACACTCTGACCGGTCTGCATTGGCCGCCTAACGGCCATCACCAGCGGCGGTTCGCGCGGGACGCGGCCGGGCTGGTGCTGATCCGCTGCGGTGAGCTTCGTCGAGCCTTCTGGGGCTGGTCAGCGGACGACTGGGTCGATCTGATCAACGCCAGCGGCGCCGACTTCCGACGCTCATGGGGCGGCCAGATCGGCCCTAACGCCCGGCCCTTCGTGCTCATTTACGCCTACCTGCTCGGCGAGTTCACCGCCTTCGACCGGCTCGGTCGCTTCATGCGGCCGACCCTGGCCCGTCGGGTCTTCGGCGCCGCTCTCGTCGACGATGCCGTCCAGCGGATGTGCAAGGTTCTGGCCGACTGGGGCTATCGCCGTGACGCCGACAAGCTGGCCGCTGTGATCTGCCAGATGCTGCTGCTGAACCGCAGCCCACTGCTGGAGGATCTGTCCACCGAGGCCCTGGCCGCACTGCGTGTTCACCCGGCGATGAGTGGGCAGTGGGGCAAAGACCTCTACGGCCTCCACCGGGCAGTCGCGGCACTGGGCCACGCGGACCCGCCACCGTCGGGACATGCAGCCGGACCGGCCGTGATGGAGGGAGTTCCAGCCCCGTGGGCGGCGTCGGTTGAGCACTGGTACGCGACGTCGACGCTGACTCCGAAGATCCACCAAAGCTACCGCAGCGTGCTCGCGAAGATCGGCCGCTGGTTGGCCTCCGAGCACCCCGAGATCACCGAGCCCGGCCAGTGGACCCGCCAGACGTGCGCGTCCTGGGTCGCGGCCGTGGACCGGATGGCCGCCGGCGACTTCGCGCAGTGGACCCACGGCATGCGCTCGCAGGAGCGTCTTGGGAAACCGCTCACCCCGCAGACGAAGTCCGGCTATCTCAAAGTGCCGCGCGCGTTCTTCCGTGACCTGCACGAATGGGAACTGATCCCGCGAAGGTTCGACCCGGCTCATGCCCTGAGAACCTCTCGAAGCGTTCGCGCGCTGATGGGGCCGGACCCGCGGGTGATCGCCGATGACATCTGGGCCAAGCTTCTGTGGGCGGGCCTGAACGTCGAGCCCGGCGACCTTCCGACCGCGGACGGCCGCACCTATTCGGTCGAGCTGATCCGGACCATCACCCTGACCTGGCTGTTCGCCGGTCAACGCAGTGACGAGATCGCTCGGTTGAGGGTGGGTTGCATCCGCTGGCAGCACGACGGCCTTCCCATTCCCGGCGATTCCGGCGAGGTCCTCGCCCGCGACGCCGTCTGCCTGCTGGACGTGCCGACCCACAAGACCGGCACCGCGTTCACCAAGCCCGTCGACCCGCTCTTGGGCCAGGCCATCGAGGCATGGCAGGCCGTCAGGCCGACCCAGCCGCCGATGCTCGACCGCAAGACCAACGAGTACGCCGACTTCCTGTTCGCCCACCGCGCCCGCCGGGTCGCCAAGCACTACATCAACACGGCGATCATCCCGATGCTCTGCCGCAAGGCCGGCGTCCCGACCGCCGACGTCCGCGGCAACATCACCAGCCACCGGGCCCGGTCCACCATCGCCAGTCAGCTCTACAACGCCAAGGAGCCGATGATGCTCTTCGAGCTGCAGGAATGGCTGGGGCACCGGACTCCCGAGGCGACCTCGCACTACGCGAAGATCACCCCGAACAAGCTGGCCAGGGCTTACAACGACGCCGGCTACTTCGCGAGGAACGTGCGCACCATCGAAGTCCTCGTCGACCGCGACGTGGTCGCCTCCAACGGCGAGCCCTGGCAGTACTTCGACCTCGGCCACGGTTGGTGCACCTACACCTTCTTCGAGCAGTGCCAGCACCGCATGGCCTGCGCACGCTGCGACTTCTACACGCCGAAGGACTCGACCAAGGGCCAACTGCTGGAAGCAAAGGAGAACTTGCAGAAGATGCTGGCCAGCATCCCGCTGACCGACGACGAACGCGCCGCGGTCGACGACGGACAAGCCGCCCTGGACCAACTCCTGGACCGGCTCACCGACGTCCCCACCCCCGCCGGGCCGACACCTCGCCAGATCGGTGTTCCCGCGACTGCAACGTTGCTGCCGATCGTCGATGTCCGGCAGGGCAAGACGGGAGGTTCTTGACAAAACTGATTCCACAGAACCGTGTGGGACCGGGTCTACGCATTCTTCCGCAGGTGGTGCACGAAGGGCCTGGCCCAGGAGTTCCACGGTCGGCTGAGGGAGAAGGCCCGCCGGACGAAGGGCGCCAGGCCCAACCGACGGCGGCGGTCATCGACTCGCAGTCCATCAAGGCGGCGGCCTCGGTGCCCGAGATCTCACGAGGCTACGACGCGGCAAGAAGATCAACGGTAGGCGCCGGCACGTCATCACGGGCTGTCTGGGCCTGCAGCTGATGGTGCTACTGAGATTTTCGGTTTGGGGTGACGTCATGGCGGGGCTGGGATCAGTCCGGTTTCGGCGATGAATTCGTCGAGCAGTGCGGGTTGGTACTGCATCCGTTTCATGCGTGTGCGGGCCAGTGCGGCGAGTTCATCGATGCTGCACGGGGCCAGGTTGGCCAGGCTGTTCTTCAGATGGGCCCACATGCCCTCGGCCGGGTTCAGGTCGGGCGTATAGGAAGGGAAACGGAAGACGCTCAGCCAGCTCCGGGCCGCGATCAGTTCGCGCGTCGCGGCGTCGACATGATGGGTGTAGTTGTCCCACACCAGCACCACGGGCCCGCCCAGCTGCTGGTAAACCGCGTCCAGCAGGCAAGCGAAATCCCTCTCCCGAAACCCTTTCCGTTCGCCCTTGCGACCGTGGTGCACCAGCATCCGGAAGACGAGCCGAGTGCGGTGACCTGGCCTGCGGCACACCAGACCGGCAAGGGAGATACGGCCCGAGCCGGCAGCCCGGACAGTGATGCGGGGCGTGTGGCCGCGTCGGGACCAGGTCCGTGCTTTGGGCGGTCGGAGCACCTGGCCCGACTCGTCGGCGAAGCACAGCCACGCGTCCTGGTCCCTCACCGTCTTTCCACGCGGGGCCAGGTCTTCCTGAGCCAGGTGGCCACCGCGTCCTGGTCGCGCTCGGCGGCACGGCGCAGTGGGACCTGCACTGTGAAGCCCATCTGGTGCAGGATGCGCCAGGTCTGGGCGGTGCTGAAGCGGACATGGAACCGCCGTGCGATCACGGTGGCCACCCGGGCTAACGTCCACCGTTGGTCTTCCACCCAGCCGTGGGCGGCCGGTCCCTTCTCCAGCTCGGTCGCCAGCCAATCCCGCCAGTGGGGCTGCATCCGCGAAGGCCGCCCCGAGGGACCCTTTGAAAGCAGAGCCTCCGCACCGCCGTCCCGCCAACGCGCGTGCCAGGCATACGCCGACTTCCGGGAGACCCTCAGACGCCGTGCGACCTACGGCGGCGCCACCCCTTGCCTGAATAACTCGGCGGCCTTGAACCGTACTTGCTCCCTCTGAGCCCGCTGCTTCGCAATCAGACCGCCCCCATCGGGATACCGCATGACACAGGGATACACCCACCACCGAGATCACCGTCACCCCAAACCGAAAATCTCAGTAGTGACGGCCGGAAACGTCACCGACCGCCGGGCCGCCCACATGATGCTGCCCCGCCTGCACGAGCGGTTCACCGCGATCACGCTGGTGTGGGTCGACAGCGGCTACCGCGGCCGGCTCGTCGCCTGGGCAAAGGAGAAACTGCAGCTCACGCTGTAGATCGTGAAACCCTCGGACGACATGTCAGGGTTCGTGGTACTGCCGAGGCGGTGGGTGGTGGGTGGTGGAGAGGAGCCTGGGATGGCTAATGGGTTCACGCCGCCTGGTGCGGGACTTCGAGACGCCGCCCGCCTCCAGCGAGGCGTTCATCTACTTCTCGCAAGCCATGCTCCTCAGCCGCCGCCTTGCCCGCTCCGCTCCCCGGACGCAGTCCGAGCAGGGCCGGTGGCCTGTCGCCGTGTAAACCGGCCCGCCGGCGACGCCGTCAGCCAGTCCCGCTCAGCCAGCGGCCTCGCCTTGGACCACACCCCCTCGATCTTCGCGGGCACCAGCTCCAGCTGAAGCCCGGCGGTAAGCTGCTTCGCCGAGATCCCCTCGCCGTCACCCACACCGGAATCCACCAGCTCGACGATCCGCCGGTATTCCACCGTGAGCGCGTCCACCGTCGCCGCCTCGTGCCAGCGTGGCACGACGGACCCCGCAACCGAATCCGCGGCCGTCTCGCTCAGGGCCTGTGCCTCCCGCACACCGGCAGCGGACGCCTGTGTCTCTTCACCCCCAGCAGCCAGAGCCTCGGCAAGCTCCGTCTGGGCAATCACCCGCCGTTCCAACACCGCCTCCGCATCAACGAGTTCAGCCGTGATCCGCTCCATCTCCGCGCGAAGCTGCTCCGCCCGCACCCAGGCAGCCGCCTCCCGCTCCTCCAGCAACCCCATCACCGATGGCATCGGTCATCTTCGCATCACCGAGAACGAACTGATCGACCGAACTCTCCCTCAGTGACACCGAAACCATGCCTGAACAGCGGAAACTCAATGCTCACATCCGGAAAGACAACAGCTTCTAGCCGCAGACACGACCCCAATAACCATCAAACCGGAAATCAAGATCAAATCAGCCAAGACCAGTCGCCTATCTAGTTACGGGTGATCTTGGTCGAGAACCCGCCTACCAGGAGCTTCATCCTTTACGCAGGACTGCCCAACTCGCGGTCAGCAACGCCAGCTTGGAAACGGCTCCATGATTCGAATCCTCCAATAGACACGGGGTGATTCAGTCCGGCAGGTAATTGACACCGTACACCCTGGACTGTCACACTTAGTATCTATGGTTTATCTGTGCCCAGTCGCTGATTGCGGGCGACCGTGTCGTCATTGTCACTGCAGGTGGGGGATTGGATAACGGGGTGGCGGGTGGTCATGCCGCGTGCGTACAGCGACAGGATCGCCTCGTCGGCCTTCTCTAGGCGCCGGGTGCCCTTGGGCACGATCCGTGGCTCGTACTCGCCCCGGCGGTCACGGGGCACATCGATCTCGACAGGGGCGGCGGTGGTGGTCACCGTCTTGCCGTAGGAGCCTTTGCGGTTGTTTCCACTGCTCCGCCCCGCCGGAGCTCCGCTCTCGTAGCCGAGGCGATCGCTCATCTTAGCCTGCAATGCCCGCTCAATGACCTGCTTCATCATCCGCTGCAACAACCCGTCCCGACCGTCCAGCGACACCCTGTCCCTCCCCTCGTAGCGTGGAGTCCGTGATTGCAGGGGAAGTTGGGGTTCATGGAATTCAAGCAACGGACGTGCATGCCTGAGTTCCATGAGCTTCTTCAGCGGTGCTGCTCCAGGGTGAGGACCGCTTTGGTCATTGACGTCAGTCGGTTGGGGCTGCAGCGGGCTCGGCGGAAGAGCCGCC
>NZ_JBHVJX010000077.1:0-10958 GCF_042798755.1 Streptomyces sp. NPDC057743 | reverse complement strand
TCTGTTGTTATTAATAGACTGCCCCCGGACGGTCCGGGGGCGCGGCACCTTGTCGTTCGCCGCTCTGCTGGTCGGCCCGTCAGCGGGCCTGCGGGCCGCGGCGCTGCGGCAGCGCCACCACCCCGCCGCGCGGCGCCGGCTCCGGGGCCGGCGGCAACCCCGCCACCTGGCACAACAGGTCGCACCACGCCGCCAGGTGCGCCGCGAGGTCGGGCACCCCGCCCGGCCCCTCGGCCGGCGTCCATGACGCCCGGATCTCGATCTGGGTCGCCGGCTCCCGCGCCGCCAGCTCGCCGAAGTAGTGCGAACCGGCCCGGGTGACCGTGCCGCTCGGCGCGCCGTACTGGACCCCGCGCGCCTCCAGCGCACCGGTCAGCCAGGACCAGGACACCTCCGGCAGCAGCGGGTCGGTGCCCATCTCCGGTTCCAGTTCCGCGCGGGCCAGCGTCACCACCCGGAACGTGCCGTGCCAGGTCTCGTCGCCGGCCGGCTGGTGCAGTACCACCAACCGGCCGTCCGCCAGGTCCCGGTCCTCGCCGTCCGGGCCCGCCCCGCGCTCGACGACCGCGGCCTCCAGCGCATAGGCATACGGGGCGAGCCGTTTCGGTGCGGGTGTCGGGTCGGTCTCGATCTCCGGCCGCAGCCGTGCCGCGCGGAGCGCCTCGACCGCCTGACGGAAGGGGATCGGGGTCTCGTCCGCGCTGTCCGCGAGGTGTTCTTGAGCCGCAGCCATGCCCGGAAGGGTAGGCGGAAGACGGCGTTCATACGGGGAGGACACCCGGTGTGCGCGTCGCCCATTCGGAGGTGTCCCGGGGCGCGTGCGAAGATTTGCCGCGTGAGCGCCAACGACGCCCTTACGGGCCACCCGCAGACCGCGACGTACGACTCGGCCTTCCTCAAGGCGTGCCGGCGCGAGCCGGTGCCGCACACGCCGGTGTGGTTCATGCGTCAGGCGGGGCGCTCGCTCCCCGAGTACCGCAAGGTCCGCGAGGGCATCGCGATGCTGGACTCCTGCATGCGGCCCGAGTTGGTCACCGAGATCACGCTCCAGCCCGTGCGCCGGCACGGCGTCGACGCCGCCATCTACTTCAGCGACATCGTGGTGCCGCTGAAGGCCATCGGCATCGACCTGGACATCAAGCCGGGCGTCGGCCCGGTCGTCGAGAACCCGATCCGCTCCCGCGCGGACCTCGCCCAGCTGCGCGACCTCACCCCGGACGACGTCTCCTACGTCACCGAGGCCATCGGCCTGCTCACCGCCGAGCTCGGCACCACCCCGCTGATCGGTTTCGCCGGCGCCCCGTTCACGCTCGCCAGCTACCTCGTCGAGGGCGGCCCGTCCCGCAACCACGAGCACACCAAGGCCCTGATGTACGGCGACCCGCAGCTGTGGGCCGACCTGCTGGACCGGCTCGCGGACATCACCGCCGCCTTCCTCAAGGTGCAGATCGAGGCCGGCGCCAGCGCCGTCCAGCTCTTCGACTCCTGGGTCGGCGCGCTCGCCCCGGCCGACTACCGGCGCTCCGTCATGCCCGCCTCCGCCAAGGTCTTCGACGCGGTCGCCTCCTACGGCGTCCCGCGGATCCACTTCGGCGTCGGCACCGGCGAACTCCTCGGCCTGCTGGGCGAGGCCGGCGCGGACGTGGTCGGCGTCGACTGGCGGGTCCCGCTGGACGAGGCGGCCCGCCGGGTCGGCCCCGGCAAGGCGCTCCAGGGCAACATCGACCCGGCGGTGCTCTTCGCCCCCCGCGAGGCCGTCGAGACCAAGGCCCGGGAGGTCCTGGACGCCGCCGCCGGCCTGGAAGGCCACGTCTTCAACCTCGGCCACGGCGTGCTGCCCACCACCGACCCGGACGCCCTGACCCGGCTCGTGGAGTACGTCCACACCCAGACCGCGCGCTGAGGCGGGCCGCGGCCGGGCCCGTCAGGCGGTCCCGGCCGCCCGCACCGCCGCGTCCGCCTTGCGGGCCGCGACCAGCACCGGGTCCCAGACCGGCGAGAACGGTGGGGCGTAGCCCAGGTCCAGGGCGGTCATCTGAGCAACCGTCATCCCCGCGGTGAGCGCCACGGCGGCGATGTCCACCCGCTTCCCGGCGCCCTCGCGCCCGACGATCTGCACCCCGAGCAGCCGCCCCGTGCGGCGCTCGGCGAGCATCTTGACGTGCATCGGGCGGGCGCCGGGGTAGTAGCCGGCTCGGCTGGTGGACTCGATGGTGACGGTGACGTACCGCAGCCCCGCGGCCCGGGCCTGGCTCTCCAGCAGCCCGGTGCGGGCGATCTCCAGATCGCAGACCTTGCTCACCGCGGTGCCGACGACCCCGGGGAACGTCGCATAGCCGCCGGCCACGTTGGCGCCGATGATCTGGCCGTGCTTGTTGGCGTGGGTGCCCAGCGCGATGTGCCGGTACTCACCGGTGATCAGATCGCGTACCTCGATGCAGTCACCGCCCGCCCAGATGTGGTCCTGACCGGACACCCGGAGGGCCAGATCGGTGCGCAGGCCCCCGGACGCGCCCAGCGGCAGCCCGGCCGCCTCGGCCAGGGTGGTCTCCGGGCGGACGCCCAGGCCCAGCACGACCACGTCCGCCGGGTACTCGGCGTCCTCCGTCACCACCGCGCGGGCCCGGCCGTCCGCGCCGGTCAGCACGCCGGTGACCCGCGCGCCGGTCACCACCTCGACACCCATGTCGCACATCGCGGCGCGCACCAGCGCCCCCATGTCCGGGTCGAGCGTGGACATCGGTTGGGCGGCCTGGTCCAGCACCGTCACCGCGAAGCCGCGGTGGATTAGCGCCTCGGCCATCTCCACGCCGATGTAGCCGGCGCCGATCACCACCGCCCGCGGACCGGGCGCCCCTTGGAGGCCCCGCAGCAGCGCCTGCCCGTCGTCCAGCGTCTGCACCCCGTACACGCCCGGCGCGTCGATCCCCTCAAGCGGCGGGCGGATCGGCCGCGCCCCGGTGGCCAGCACCAGCGCGTCGAAGCCGGTCCACGACTCGCGGCCGCCGTCCTCCAGGTCCCGGCAGCGCACCCGGCCGCGGTCCAGGTCGAGTTCGGTGACCTCGGTGCGCATCCGGAGGTCGATGTCCCGGGCCCGGTGCTCCTTGGCCGTCCGGGCGATCAGCGCATCCGGGCCTGCCACCTCGCCGCCCACCCAGTACGGGATGCCGCAGGCGGAGTACGAGGTGAAGTGGCCGCGCTCGAACGCCGTGATGGTGAGCTCGTCCGGGCCCTTCAGCCGACGCGCCTGCGAGGCAGCGGACATCCCCGCCGCATCGCCGCCGACGACCACCAGCCGCTCCGCCATCCTCACCACGTCCTCTCGCTCGCCCTCGTCGGCGTTGTCGTCCCCGTCCTCGGCCCATGATCGTGCGGCGGCGCTCCGGGGTGCGGGACCGGCGCCGGTGACCGGTTCAGAACGGGTACGGGGCCGGGGTCGCGCGCACCGTCGTCCAGCGGGTCTCGGTGAAGGCGTCGAGGTTGGCCTCGCCGCCGAAGCGGGAGCCGGTCCCGGAGTCGGCCAACCCGCCGAAGGCGGCGACCGGTTCGTCGTTGACGGTCTGATCGTTGATGTGCAGCAGGCCGGTGGGGATCCGGTCGGCGAGCTCCAGGGCGCGGGCCGCGTCGCGGGTGACGATGCCCAGCGCCAGCCCGTAGGAGGACTCGTTCGCCAGCGCCACCGCCTCGTCGAGGGAGCCGAAGGCGCGGACCGGGGCCACCGGGCCGAAGACCTCCTGGCCGTACGCGGGGGAGGCGCCCACCGAGCTCGGGCCGGTGGACGCGCCCGCGTCGGCGAGCACCGTCGGCCGGTAGAACAGCTCCTGGTGGGTGCCGCCGGCGGCGATCCGCACGCCGGCCGCGGCGCTCTCCCGGACCAGCGCGTCGATCTTGTCGAGCTGCCCGCGGTCGATGACCGGGCCGAGGTGCACCTGCGCGCGGAACGGGTCGCCGACGGTCAGCTCGTCCGCCTTCGCGGCCAGCCGCGCCACGTACTCGTCGTAGAGCGAGGCGTGCACGAGGTGCCGGCCGGCGGTCATGCAGACCTGGCCCTGATGGAAGAACGAGGCCCAGGCGGCGGTGGACATCGCGGCGTCCAGATCGGCGTCGTCGAGGACCAAGAAGGCGCTGTTGCCGCCCAGTTCGAGATGGGCGCGTTTGAGGTGCTGTGCGGCCAGCGCGCCGACGCCGCGGCCGGCCGCGGTCGAGCCGGTGAAGGAGATGATCCGCACCCGCGGGTCCTCGACCAGCGCCCGCCCGGCGTCCGCGCCGCCGGGCAGCACGTGCAACAGCCCCGCCGGCAGCCCGGCCTCGGCGAACACCGCCGCCAGGACGTGCCCGCCGCACACCGCCGTGCGCGGATCGGGCTTGAGCACCACCGCGTTGCCGAGCGCCAGCGCCGGGGCGACGGAGCGGGCGGCGAGCACCAACGGGACGTTGAACGGGGCGATCACGCCGACCACGCCGGCCGGGACCCGCGTGGTGTACGACAGCCGCGGCGCGCCCGAGGGCAGCACCTGGCCGAGCGGGCGGTGCGCCAGCGCCGCGGCCTCGTAGCACTCCTCGGCCGTGGTGCGGATCTCGAACTCCGCCTTGCCCCGGACGCTGCCGGCCTCCCGGACCAGCCATTCGGCGATCTCCGCGGCGTGCCGGTGGACGAGGTCGCCGGCCCGCCGCAGCACCGCGGCCCGCTCCGCGTACGGTCTGCGCGCCCAGTCCCGCTGGGCCGCGGCGGCGGCGACGGCGGCGTCCGCGACATCGGCGGGCGCGGCCAGCGTCAGCTCCGCCAGCGTCCGGCCCGTCGCGGGCTCCACCGCCTTGGCCGGACCGCCGCGGAGAGCGGGCCAGTCCTTGGGTTCGAGCAGGGCCATCGCGCCAACCTCCGGGAGAACGAAGACTGTTGAGTGGTCAACGAGTGTGCCCCAAGGAGGCGGAGCGCGCCCGCCGAAGAGCGATCCGGGCGGGCGTCCCGACCCGTTCTAGCGCTCCAGCACCATCGCCAGCCCCTGCCCCACGCCGATGCACAGCGCGGCCAGGCCGGTGCCCGAGCCCCGCGCGGCGAGCTGGTGGGCGACCGCGCCGGCGAGCCGGGCTCCGGAGGCGCCCAGCGGGTGTCCGATGGCGATCGCTCCGCCGCGCGGATTGACCACCGTGGGGTCGAGTTCCGGCCACTGGGCGAGGCAGCCCAACGCCTGGGCCGCGAACGCCTCGTTGAGCTCGCAGACCGCCAGCTCGCCGAAGCCCCGCCCGGCCCGTCCCAGCGCCCGCCGGACCGCCTCCACCGGGCCGAGCCCGAACAGCTGCGGCTCGATGCCGGTCACCGCGCTCGCCCGGATACGGGCCAGCGGCTCCCGCCCGGTGGCCCGCAGCCCCTCCTCGCTGACCAACAGGAGCGCGGCCGCGCCGTCGTTCAACGGGGAGGAGTTCCCGGCGGTGACCGTGCCCCGCTCGGCGCGGAAGGCCGGCTTGAGCTTGGAGAGCGACTCCAGGGAGGAGTTCTCCCGGATCGTCTCGTCCCGGGCCAGATCCACCCCCGGCACCGGCACCACCTCGGCGTCGTAGCTGCCCGCCGCCCAGGCCCGTACCGCCTTCTGGTGGCTGGCCAGCGCGAACACGTCCTGCTGTTCCCGGCTGAGGTCGTGCTTGTCGGCGATCAACTCGGCGCCCTCGCCCAGCGACACCGTCCACTCCGGCGCCATCTCGGGGTTGACCATCCGCCAGCCCAGCGTCGAGGAGAACATCTCCTGATGGCCCGCGGGGAAGGCCCGGTCCGGCTTGCGCAGCACGTACGGCGCGCGGCTCATCGACTCCACGCCGCCGGCCACCGCGATCTCGGCGTCGCCGTGCGCGACCGCCCGGGACGCCTGGATGACGGCCTCCAGCCCGGACCCGCACAGCCGGTTGACCGTCACGCCCGGCACGCTCACCGGGAGCCCCGCCAACAGCCCAGCCATACGGGCCACGTTGCGGTTGTCCTCGCCCGCGCCGTTGGCGTCGCCGAAGTAGACGTCGTCGATCCGCGCCGGATCGAGGTCCGGGGTGCGGTCCACCAGGGCGCGCACCACATGGGCGGCGAGGTCGTCGGGGCGCACCCCGGCGAGCGCGCCCCCGTATTTGCCGACGGGGGTCCGTACCGCGTCGACGACGTAGACGTCCCGCACGGCGTCCCGTAGGTGTGGCTCGGTCATCAGACTGTGTCCTCGCTGTCTTCGCTCATCCTCGCGGTACCGGCTCGGCGGCCGGGCGGTACGAAGATCGCCACCCGCCGCACCGAGTCTTTGCCCGGCACCGCCCGGTGTCAACGGGGCGACCGGCCAGCCTCGGGGGGAAGGGGCCGGGTACCGGGCGGGGGGCTTGCCGGGCGTCAACCGGGGGAGGGGAGGACTGGCCGGGCCCCATAGGCGTGTGACCGTTCCCCGCCCCGTAGGCGGCCGCCGGTCCGTGCAGCAACCGGGCGGCCCCAAGTGGCCGGAATGTGACGCCGGTTCGACGGGTGCGCCCGAGGCGGGCTGCCGTCCGGGGGCCCGAAGAGGCCGCAGCCTGGGGGCCGGCAACGGCGTCCGAACGGCCCGGCTCCGGGAGGGCCGAACGGCCTTTGAGAGAGTGGAGGACATGAGCACAGCGCACAGCGGTACGGACCGGGCGCCCGGTCATGTCCTGGTCATCGGCGGCGGGATCGCGGGCCTGGCCGCCGCGCACCGGCTGCTCCAGGGCGGGGCGCGGGTGACCCTGCTGGAGGCGTCCGGGCGGCTCGGCGGCAAGCTGCTGGCCGGCGACATCGCCGGCGTCCCGGTCGACCTCGGCGCCGAGTCGATGCTGGCCCGGCGCCCCGAGGCGGTCGACCTGGCGCGGGCCGTGGGGCTGGACGACCGGCTCCAGCCGCCCGGCACCGCCACCGCCTCCCTGTGGACCCGCGGCGCGCTGCGCCCCCTGCCCAAGGGCCATGTGATGGGCGTCCCCGGCGACCTGGCGCCGCTGACCGCCTCCGGCGTGCTCTCCCCGGAGGGCCTGGCCCGCATCGAGAAGGACCGGACGCTGCCGACGACCGAGGCCGGCGCCGACGTCGGGGTCGGCGAGTACGTCGCCGCCCGGCTCGGCCGCGAGGTCGTCGACCGGCTCGTCGAGCCGCTGCTCGGCGGGGTCTACGCGGGCGACGCGTACCGCATCTCGATGCGCGCCGCCGTCCCGCAGCTCTTCGACGCGGCCCGGCGTGGCGGCTCGTTGATCGAGGGCGTGCGGGCCATCCAGGGGCGCGCGGCGGCCGCCGTCCCCGGGGGACCCGCCGCCACCGGCCCGGTCTTCATGGGCCTCGCCGGCGGCATCGGAACCCTGCCCGGCGCGGTCGCGGGTGCGATCCACCGCGCCGGCGGCGAGATCCTGCTGGACACGCCCGTGCAGGAGCTGCGGTGGACCGGCCCGGACGGCTGGCGGGCCCGCGCCGGCGCCCGCACGCTCACCGCCGACGCGGTCGTCCTGGCCGCGCCCGCACCGGCCGCGGCCCGCCTGCTCCGCGCCGACTGCCCGGCCGCCGCCGAGGCCCTGGACCCCGTCGAGTACGCCTCGATGGCGCTGGTCACCATGGCCTTCCGGCGCGCCGACCTGGCCGCCGTCCCCAGTGGCAGCGGCTTCCTCGTCCCGCCCGTAGACGGCCACCGCATCAAGGCGTCCACCTTCGCCAGCCACAAGTGGAACTGGATCGCCGAGGCCGACCCGGACCTCTTCGTGCTCCGCACCTCCCTGGGCCGCCATGGCGACGAGGCCGACCTGGCCCGCGACGACGACGAACTGGTCAAGCTCTCCCTGACCGACCTCGGCGAGGCGGTCGGTCTTTCCGCCCGCCCGGTGGCCAGCGCCGTCACCCGCTGGACCGGCGGGCTGCCGCAGTACGCCGTCGGCCACGTGGACCGGGTCGCGCGCATCCGCACCGCCGTCGCCGGCCTGCCCGGCCCGCTGCGGGTCTGCGGCGCGCTCTACGACGGCGTCGGCATCCCGGCCTGCATCGCCTCCGCCCACCGGGCCGCCGATGAGCTCCTTCCGACCCTGACGCCGGGCCCCGCCGGCAGCGAGTGAGAATGGACGACATGACAGACGTTTCCGCCCCCGCCTCCGACAAGATCCCCAACGCCGGCAAGAAGGCCAAGGACCTCAACGAGGTCATCCGCTACACCCTCTGGTCGGTCTTCAAGCTGCGCGACGTCCTCCCCGAGGACCGGTCCGGCTACGCCGACGAGGTCGAGGAGCTGTTCGCCCAGCTCGCCGCCAAGGACGTGGTCATCCGCGGCACCTACGACCTCTCCGGCCTGCGCGCCGACGCCGACGTGATGATCTGGTGGCACGCGGAGAACTCCGACGACCTCCAGGAGGCGTACAACCGCTTCCGCCGCACCCGCCTGGGCCGCGCGCTGACGCCGGTGTGGTCGAACATGGCGCTGCACCGCCCCGCCGAGTTCAACAAGTCGCACATCCCGGCCTTCCTGGCCGACGAGCACGCCCGCGACTACGTGAGCGTCTACCCCTTCGTGCGCTCCTACGACTGGTACCTCCTCCCCGACGAGGACCGCCGCCGGATGCTCGCCGACCACGGCAAGATGGCCCGCGGCTTCCCCGACGTCCGCGCCAACACCGTCGCCTCCTTCTCGCTCGGCGACTACGAGTGGATCCTCGCCTTCGAGGCCGACGAACTGCACCGCATCGTCGACCTGATGCGCCACCTGCGCGGCTCCGAGGCCCGCCGGCACGTCCGCGAGGAGATCCCCTTCTACACCGGCCGCCGCAAGCCGGTCGCCGAGCTGATCGCCGGCCTGGCCTGACCGACCGCACGCCCCGGACACGGCCGCACGGGCCGCCCCCAGCAAGGGGACGGCCCGTGCGGCCGTGACTGTCCGGGGTGAGGGCTACTTCTTCCCCTTCACCTGCTGCACCAACGCCTGCCGGGAGCGCCGCAGCGTCTGCCCCGGCGCCGGCTCGGCCCGCGGGCTGCAGTACACCCGGTGCCCGGGGACCTTCCCGCGCAGCAGATACGTCTCGACGTAGGTGTTCACGCAGGCGTTGTCGCCGAGTGCGATGCCGTGGGTGCCCGCGCCCCGCTCGGTGACCAACGACGAGCCCGGCAGCCGCCGTTGGAGCTCCAGCGCGCCCGTGTACGGCGTCGCCGCGTCCCGCTCGGCGGCCAGCAGCAGCACCGGCGGCAGCGCGCCGGGCTCGGTGCGGATGTCGAGCGGGCCGCGCTGGCCGTGCAGCGCGTCGTCCAGGTCGGTGGTGGCGACCTGCTGGGTGGCGTCGGCCAGTTCACCGCCGGACGGGGAGCCCTTGGCGGCCCGGTGGGCGGTGTTGCGGGCCGCGTCCTCGACGCCCCGGGCCGCCGACTGATGGCGGTCCGGCCAGAACGCGCACGGCAGGTTCATCCAGACGTTGTCCCAGGTCTCGAACGGCGCGGTGCGGGCCAGCACGGTGTTGTCCCGGTCCCAGGTGCGCCAATCGCGCGGCCAGGCCGCGTCGTTGCACTCGACGGCGGTGTAGACGGCGTTGGCGTTCTCCTCGGCCTTCGCGTCGCCGCCCGGCAGGGCCTGGGCGATCAGCGCCTTGGCGTCGCCGTGCAGGTACTTCGACAGCGCGTCGGCGCGCATCGGCCAGAACGCGTCGTTGTAGCCGGTCTTGAGGAACGCCGACTGGAGCTGCCCCGGGCCGATCTTGCCGTTGACCGGCTTGCCGCGCAGCCGCTCGCGGGCGGTGTCGTAGGAGCGCTGCACGGCCTGCGGGGTGTTGCCCAGGCGGTAGGTGGCGTGGTGCTTGGCGACCCAGCGCAGCCAGTCGCCCCAGCGCCGCTCGAAGGCGGTGCTCTGGTCGAGGTTGTTGCGGTACCAGATCTGCCGGGGCTCGGGGTTGACCACGCTGTCGAAGATCATCCGGCGGACGTGGCCGGGGAAGAGCGTCGCGTAGATCGCCCCGAAGTACGTCCCGTAGGACGCGCCCATGAACGTCAGCTTCTTCTCGCCGAGCGCCGCCCGCAGCATGTCCAGGTCCCGGGCGTTGTTGACCGAGTTGTAGAACGGCAGGTCGGCGCCGATCCGTTGGGCGCAGCCGCGGGCGTACGCCTTGGCCTCGGCGACCTTCTTCCGCTTGAAGGCGGCGCTGGGGAAGCGCGGGCTGTCGGTGGGCGCCTGGGCGTACTTCTTCGGGTCCTGGCAGGACAGCGGATTGCTGCGCCCCACCCCGCGCGGCGCATAGCCGACGAAGTCGTAGGCGCGGGCGGACCGGCGCCAGGTCGGCAGCGTCCCGTAGAGCGGGAACTGCATGCTGGAGGCGCCCGGGCCACCGGGGTTGAAGACCAGCGCGCCCTGTCGCTCGCGGGGCGCGGTGGCCCGGGCCCGACTGACCATCAGCTTGATCTTCTTGCCGTTGGGGCGCGCGTAGTCGAGCGGCACGGTGAGGGTGGCGCACTCGACGGAGGACGGGAGGTGTTCCACGGCGGCGCATCGGCCGAAGGCGAGGGGGTGGACGGGGGCTGGGGGCGCCGCCGGGTCGTGGACGGCACCGCCGGCCGGTGGGGAGGCGAGGCCGGTCAGGACCAGCGACCCGAGGGCGCCGTACAACGCAAGTGCTCTCACGAGCCGTCCCTTCGTATGGTGCGCGGTGCGCGCGGGGTCCGCCGCACGGTGTGGCGGGGTCCGCCGCACTGGGCCGCACGGTGGGCATACAAAAGGGATAGTTGGGCCGATTGGAGGCGAAGTAAAGCACCGTACGGCGGTGTCGGGGACTATGCCCCGGAAGAGTGTGCCTGCGGCCGGCTGCTTCCCATGTACTTGGCTTTCCCGCCGGTCCGCTGCGCTTGGCGGGCCTCCCACGTTGTTGGCTTTCCCGCCGTGCGGGTTGCTGTTGTTTGCGCCTGCGGCGCTGGCTTGTTGTCCGCTGCGCGGGGCTGTCGGCTGCGGTGACGGGCCTCCGGGGGCGGTATGCCAGAC
>NZ_JBHVJX010000076.1:0-11555 GCF_042798755.1 Streptomyces sp. NPDC057743 | reverse complement strand
GTGGAGATGTCGCGGCAGGGTGGTTTGGCGTCGGATGGTCGGTGTAAGGCGTTTGCGGATGCGGCTGATGGTGCGGGGTTTGCTGAGGGTGTGGGGGTTGTGGTGTTGGAGCGGTTGTCGGATGCGCGTCGGAATGGGCATCGGGTGCTTGCCGTGATGCGTGGTTCGGCCGTCAACCAGGATGGTGCGTCGAACGGCCTCACGGCGCCGAATGGGCCGTCGCAGCAGCGGGTGATTCGGCAGGCGTTGGCGAATGCGCGTTTGTCGGCGACGGATGTGGATGTGGTGGAGGCGCATGGTACGGGCACGAAGTTGGGTGACCCGATTGAGGCGCAGGCGTTGTTGGCGACCTATGGTCAGGACCGGGATGCCGATCAGCCGTTGTTGTTGGGTTCGGTGAAGTCCAACATCGGACATACGCAGGCGGCTGCGGGTGTGGCTGGTGTGATCAAGATGGTTGAGGCGATGCGTCGTGGTGTATTGCCGAGGACCTTGCATGTTGATGCGCCGTCTTCGCATGTGGATTGGGCTGCTGGTGCGGTGGAGTTGGTGACGGAGAACCGTCCGTGGCCGGATTCTGGGCGGGTGCGTCGTGCGGGTGTGTCGTCGTTCGGGATCAGTGGCACCAATGCGCATGTGATTGTGGAGCAGGTGCCGGAGGTTGACTCTGGGCGGCCCGAGTCGGAGCTTCCGGATGGTGTGCCGGTGGCGTGGGTGTTGTCGGGCAAGACTGAGGCGGGGTTGCGGGCGCAGGCGGAGCGGTTGCGTTCGTTCCTCGGCGAGCGTCCCGAACTGTCGCCGGTCGATGTGGCGTTCTCGTTGGCGTCGTCGCGGATGGTGTTGGAGCACCGGGCGGTGGTGGTCGGCGCCGACCGGGACGCGCTGCTTGCCGGCGTGGGCTCGGTCGCTTCCGGCGAACCAACTGCTGGCGTGGTCACCGGTACCGGGGTCAGTGTGGGTTCGGGTGCGGTGTTGGTCTTCCCGGGCCAGGGTTCGCAGTGGGTCGGCATGGCGGCGGATCTGTTGGACTCGTCGGAGGCGTTCGCGTCGCGTTGGGCCGAGTGCGAGCGGGCGTTGGCGCCGTTTGTGGACTGGTCGTTGACGGAGGTGGCGCGTTCCACCGACCCGGCTGTGTTGGAACGCGTCGATGTCGTTCAGCCGTTGCTGTGGGCCGTGATGGTCTGCCTGGCGGCAACATGGCAGGCGGCCGGCGTGGAGCCGGCGGCCGTGATCGGTCACAGTCAGGGGGAGATCGCGGCTGCGGTCGTCGCTGGTGCGCTGTCGGTGGAGGACGGCGCGCGGGTGGTTGCCCTCCGTTCGCAGGCGATCACCGCGCTGTCGGGTGCCGGTGGCATGCTGTCCGTTCCGCTCCCCGTCGCCGAGGTGGAATCGGTCCTGGCCGACTACGACGGTCTGGGCATTGCCGCGGTCAACGGCCCGTCCGTGACGGTGGTTTCGGGTGACGCGGCGGCTCTGGACGAGGTGCAGGCCGCCTGGGAAGCAAAGGACATTCGGGTCCGTCGCATTCCGGTGGATTACGCCTCGCACTCCCCGCACGTCGAGGCGCTCCGCGACCGCATCCTGGCCGATCTGGCTTCGATCACTCCGGAGGCGACGTCCGTCGGTTTCTTCTCGACGCTGACGGGCGAACTGACCGACACCGCCGGCCTCGACGCCGACTACTGGTACCGCAACCTGCGCCAGACCGTCCGCTTCCAGGACGCCGTCCAGGCCGCAGTCACCGCCGGCCACACCGTCTTCATCGAAGCCTCCGCGCATCCCGTGCTGACCGTCGGCGTGGAGCAGACCCTCGACGCCGCGGACGCCACCGGCGCCGCCTTCGGCACCCTGCGCCGCGACCACGGCGATCAGGCCCAACTCCTCACCTCCCTCGGCCAGGCGCACCTGCACGGCCTGCCCGTTGCCTGGGAGAAGATCCTCGCGCCGTACCATCCGCGGCGCGTCGACCTGCCCACCTACGCCTTCCAACGCCAGCGCTACTGGTTGGCGGAGCCGGCCGCCGACGCGAGTCGGGCGGTTGATCCCGCGGAAGCCGACTTCTGGCGTGCGGTCGAGAAGGAGGACGTGGGCGCGCTGGCCGACACTCTCATGGTCGAGGGTGACGATGGTGCGGCTCAACTGTCGGCCGTCGTGCCGGTGTTGTCGTCCTGGTGGCGCGGGCGGCGGGAGCGTTCCGCCGTGGACGGCTGGCGCTACCGGGCGACGTGGAAGCCGGCGTCCACGGCCAACGGCGCGCGGCTCAGCGGCCGTTGGCTCGTGGTGACCGCCGAGGGAGAGAGTGCGGGCGAGCTCGCGGCCGCGTGCCGACGGGAACTCGCCGAACGCGGTGCCGACATCGCCGTCATCGACATCGCACCGGACGCCAACGCCCCCGAGCGCGCCGCCCTCGCCGCGCGACTGGCAGAGCTCGCCGGGGAGGACGGCTTCAGCGGCGTCCTGTCGACTCTGGCGCTGGACGCGCCAACCACCCACGCCGACACCGACCCCCAAGCCCCCACGGACGCTCCCCCTCACCCCCACACTCACACCCCCCACCCCCTCCTCCGCACCACGCTTCTCCTCCAGGCGTTGGGCGATGCGGGAGTTGAGGCGCCGTTGTGGGGCGTGACCAGCGGAGCGGTCTCGGTGGGGCGGGCCGACAGGTTGCGGGCACCGGAACAGGCCATGGTGTGGGGGCTCGGGCGGGTGGCCGCCCTGGAGCACCCCGACCGTTGGGGCGGGCTGATCGACCTGCCTGAGGCGGTGGACGAGCGGGTGGGCGCCCGACTCGTCGCCGTACTCGCCGGTGCGGACGGTCTGCGCGGCGAGGACCAGGTGGCTGTGCGCTCCTCCGGGGTCTTCCTCCGCCGGCTGGTCCGCGCCCCGCGAAACCGGCAGACACCCAGGCAGCAGGACCAGAAGCAGAACCAACAGCAGGAGGCCGGGTCGCAGCGCCAATGGCAGCCCTCCGGCACCGTGTTGATCACCGGTGGTACCGGGGCGCTCGGTGCGCACCTGGCGCGTTGGGTGGTGCGGGCCGGTGCCGAGCGGGCGTTGTTGCTCAGCCGGCGGGGCGAGGCCGCCCCCGGGGCGGTGGCGCTGCGCGAAGAGCTGGGCGAGCGGGTGGAGTTCGCGGCGTGCGACGTGGCGGACCGGGAGGCGTTGGCGGCCGTGGTGGCCGCGGTGCCGGAGAGCCGGCCACTCACCGGTGTGCTGCATGCGGCCGCGGTGCTCGACGACCGCGTGGTCGACGGGCTGACCCCGGAGCTGTTCGACGGTGTGTTGGGGCCCAAGGCGACCGCGGCCAGGCATCTGCACGAGCTGACCCGGGACCTCGACCTCTCCGCCTTCGTACTGTTCTCGTCGCTGAGCGGCACCCTCGGCAACGCGGGCCAGGCCAACTACGCGGCCGCCAACGCCTACTTGGATGCGTTGGCCGAGCAGCGCCGCGCCGACGGGCTGCCGGCCCTCTCGGTGGGTTGGGGTGCCTGGGCCGGCTCGTTGGCCACCGACACCGCCGTACGGGAAGACCGGATGCGCCGGGCCGGGATGGGTTTCCTCACCCCGGACGGGGGCATCGCCGCCCTTCAGGACGCGCTCGGTCAGTCAGAGGGCACGGTGGCCGTCGCGGATGTGGCCTGGGAGAGGTTCGCCCCCTCGTTCGCGGCCATGCGGCGCAGTCCGCTGCTGGAGGGGATCGAGGAGGCCCAGCAGGCGATGGCGGCCACCGTCGCGGAGGCCGACGGGCCCGAACTGGCGCGCCGGCTGGCCGAGGTGCCGGCCGGCGAGCGGCCGCGGGTGGTCCTCGACCTGGTGCGGGCGCACGCCGCCGCCGTGCTCGGGCACGGCTCCGTCGGTGACGTGGAGCCGAACCGGGCCTTCCGTGAGCTCGGCTTCGATTCGCTCACCGCCGTCGAACTGCGCAACCGGCTGTCGGCCGCCACCGGGATCGCCCTGCCGGCCACGGTGGTCTTCGACTATCCCAACGCCACCGGTATCGCCGAGCACTTGCTGGCCAGTGTGACGGGGACGCAGCCAGACGCCGACGGCAATCCCATGGACGGCAACCTCATCGACGCCAGCCTTGCGCAGGCCAACGTCGGCCACGACGACCCCATCGTGGTGGTTTCGATGGGGTGCCGGTTCCCCGACGGGGTGCGTACGCCGGAGGAGTTGTGGCGGATGCTCGCCGAGGGGCGGGACGGCGTCGGAACGTTCCCCGAGGACCGGGGGTGGCAGCTCGACGCGCTGTTCGACGCCGATCCGGACAGCCACGGGAAGAGCTATGCGCGGCACGGCGCGTTCCTCGACGACCCCGGGGCGTTCGATGCCGCGTTCTTCGGGATCTCGCCGCGCGAGGCGCTGGCGATGGACCCCCAGCAGCGCATCCTGCTGGAGATCTGCTGGGAGGCGATCGAGCGCGCGGGCATCGACCCGGGTTCGCTGCGCGGCACCCAGACCGGGGTGTTTGCCGGCACCAACGGGCAGGACTACACCGCCCTGTTGGCGCATGCGCCCGCCGAGCTGGAGGGCTACACGCTCACCGGCAACGCGGCCAGCGTGGTCTCCGGGCGGATCGCCTACACCCTGGGGTTGGAGGGCCCCGCGGTCAGCGTCGACACCGCCTGTTCGGCGTCGCTGGCGGCGGTGCACCTCGCCGCCCAGTCGCTGCGCTCCGGTGAGTGCTCGTTGGCGCTGGCCGGCGGCGTGACGGTGATGTCCACCCCGAGCGTCTTCGTGCAGTTCTCCCGGCAGCGGGGGCTGGCCGTCGACGGGCGCTGCAAGTCGTTCGCGGGCGGCGCGGACGGCACCGGCTGGGGCGAGGGCGCCGGCGTGGTGGTGTTGGAACGGCTCTCCGACGCCCGGCGCAACGGGCACCCGGTGCTGGCCGTGTTGCGCGGCTCGGCGATGAACCAGGACGGCGCCTCCAACGGCCTGACCGCGCCGAACGGCCCGGCGCAGCAGCGGGTGATCCGCCAGGCGCTGGCCAACGCACACCTCTCCGGCGAGCAGGTCGACGCGGTCGAGGCGCACGGCACCGGCACCAAGCTGGGCGACCCCATCGAGGCCCAGGGCATCATCGCCACGTACGGCCAAGGGCGGCCGGCGGACCGGCCGTTGTGGCTGGGGTCGATCAAGTCCAACATCGGGCACACCCAGGCAGCGGCGGGCATCGCCGGGCTGATGAAGATGGTGCTGGCGATGTCCAGCGGGACCCTGCCGGCCACCCTGCACGTCGACCGGCCCACCCCGCACGTCGACTGGGAGGCCGGCGCGGTCCGGCTCCTCACCCAGGCCCGTGCCTGGCCGGCGGTCGACCGGCCGCGGCGCGCCGCGGTGTCCTCCTTCGGGGTCAGCGGCACCAACGTGCACGTCATCCTGGAACAGGCACCGGAACAAGGGCCAGGACAGGCACCGGAACAGGCGCCAGAACAGGCACCGAACCAGGCACCGTCAGCGAAGTGGCCCGGCGCGGACACCGAGGCGACCCCGGACAGCACTCAGCCCCTCACCCCCACCCCCTGGCCCCTCTCCGCCCGGACCGAGGCGGCGCTGCGGGAACAGGCCGGGCGGCTGCGCGCACACCTGTTGGAGCGTCCCGAGCTGTCGCCGGCGGCCGTTGGGCATGCGCTGGCCACCACCCGGGGGGCCTTCGAGCACCGCGCCGTCGCCATCGGCGGGGACCGCGACGAGCTGCTCGCCGCGGTGGCGGCGCTGGCCGACGGGCGGCCCGACCCCGCAGTCGTGCAAGGGGTCGCCGGCGCCGATAGGGGACGGCTAGGGGTGTTGTTCTCCGGCCAGGGCTCGCAGTATTCAGGCATGGGCCGTGCACTGTGGGAGCGGTTCCCGGTGTACGCCGAGGCGTTCGACGCGGTGTGTGCCCGGATGGACCGGTTGCTTGACCGGCCTGTGCAGGATGTCCTGTGGGGCGCCGACGACGGTGACCTCCATCAGACCGTTTACGCGCAGGCCGGGCTGTTCGCCGTGGAGGTGGCGCTCTACCGACTGATCGAGTCGTTCGGGATCCGTCCCGACGTGCTGATCGGCCACTCGATCGGCGAGATCGCGGCCGCTCACGTCTCCGGAGTGCTCTCCCTCGACGACGCGTGCGTGCTGGTCGCGGCGCGCGGCCGACTGATGCAGGCTTTGCCGGAGGGGGGTGCGATGCTCGCGGTGCAGGTCACCGAGGACGAGATCACCCCGCTGCTGGACGAGTACGACGGCCGGGTCGCGCTGGCCGCCGTCAACGGCCCCTACGCGGTGGTGGTTTCCGGCGACACCGACGCCGTCGAGGCGGTGCGGGAGTGGGCCCAGGAGCAGGGGCGCAAGACCAACCGGCTCAGGGTGTCGCACGCCTTCCACTCGCACCGGATGGAGCCGATGCTCGACGAGTTCGCGGAGCTCATCGCCGGCCTGGACTACCGGCCGCCGCGCATCCCGGTCGTCTCCACCCTCACCGGCCGGGCCGCCACCGCCGACGAGTTGTGCAGCCCGCGGTACTGGGCGGACCAGGTCCGCGGCACCGTGCGGTTCGCCGATGCGGTGCGGACCGCCGCCACCGACGGCGCCACCACCTTCCTGGAGGTCGGCCCGGACTCCGTGCTGGCGGCCCTCGCCGGCACCGCGCTCGTCGACGACGAGCAGGAGCCGGTCACCGTGGCCGCCCAGCGCGCCGACCGCGACCCCGAGCGCACCCTGCTCGGCGCCGTCGGCCGGCTGCACACCATGGGCGTTGCCGTCGACTGGTCACCGGCCCTCGGCAGCCAACGCCGGCTCGCGCCGGTGGAGTTGCCCACCTATGCGTTCCAGCGCGAGCGGTTCTGGGTGAAGCCCGGGCCGTCCCGCGCCGGGGACCTCACGGCGGCTGGGCTCGGCGCGGCCGGGCACCCGCTCCTGGGCGCCGCGGTCACCCTCGCCGACTCCGAGCAGACCGTGCTGACCGGCCGGCTGTCCGTGCGGACCCACCCCTGGCTCGCCGACCACGCCGTCCAGGACGCGGTGCTGCTGCCAGCCACCGCCTTCCTCGAACTGGCCCTGTACGCGGCCGAACAGGCCGACTGCCAAACCGTCGAGGAGCTCAGCCTGGAAGCGCCCCTGGTGCTGCCCGCGGACGAGGCGGTGCAGATCCAGGTGACCGTGGGCGCGCCGGACGCGTCCGGGCGCCGCGCGCTGAGCGTGCACTCCCGGCTCGCCGACGACCCGTGGAACCGGCACGCCAGCGGTTCGGTGCTGCCCGAGGCGACCGGAGTGGACGCCGACGACCTGGCCCAGTGGCCGCCGGCCGGCGCCACCGCGCTCTCCGTCGCCGACTTCCGGGCCGAACTCGCCGGACTGGGCTTCGACTTCGGGCCCGCGTTCCAGGGGCTCCAGGCGGTCTGGCGGCGCGACGGCGAGGTGTTCGCCGAGGTGCGCCTGCCGGAGGAGGTGGCGGCGGACGCCGGCGCGTACGGGCTGCACCCGGCGCTGCTCGACGCCGGGCTCCAGACCGCCGGCATGAGCGGGCTGTTCGCCGACGAGGAGGGCGCGCGGCTGCCGTTCTCCTGGGCGGGTGTCACCCTGCACGCGGTCGGCGCCGACAGCCTGCGGGTGCGGCTGTCGCCGGTCGGCAACGACACCCTGTCGGTGCTGGCGACCGACGCCGCCGGCGCCCCGGTCCTCGCGGCCGGTTCGGTGACCCTGCGGGCGCTCGCCGCGCCGGCGTCCCGGGCCGCGCAGGGCGGCGAGCCGCTGGCCGTCGACTGGATCCGCATCGAAGCGGACGCGACGCCGGACGCGGCGCGCTGGGTCACCCTCGGCCCGGTCGCCGGGCTGAGCAGCGGCCGGACCGGACACCGTCCGCTCCCCGCGTACCCGGACGCCGCCGCCCTGGCCGAGGCGATCGGCGCCGGCGCCGAGGCACCCCGCCTCGCCGTCGCCGAACTCACCGACGACACCGGCCCGGACGCCGACCTGGCCGCCGCCGCACACCGCACCGCGGCCCGGGCGCTCGCCCTGGTCCGGTCCTGGCTGGCCGACGAGCGGCTCGCCGACACCACCCTGGCGGTCGTCACCAGGGGAGCGGTCGGCGTGCTGGCCGACGACGCGGTGCCCGGCATCGCGGCCGCGCCGGTGTGGGGCCTGGTGCGCTCCGCCCAGTCCGAGCACCCCGGCCGGTTCCTGCTGATCGACGCCGACGGCACCGAGATCGGCAACGGCGCCCTGCCGCGGGCCCTTGAGGTCGGCGAACCCCAGGCCGCGGTGCGCGGCGGCGACGTCCATGTGCCCCGCCTCGTCCGCGTCCCGGCCGGACCCGCCGACGGCACCCTTCCCGCCGACGACACCAAAGCGGCCGGGGAGACCGGCACCGGCGCGGAGCACGGGCCGTGGGACACCGCCGGCACCACCCTGATCACCGGCGCCACCGGCATGCTGGGCGGGCTCGTCGCCCGCCATCTGGCCGCCCAACACGGCGTCCGCCACCTGTTGTTGCTCAGCCGCGGTGGTCCGGAAGCGGAGGGCGCCGACGCCCTCCTGGCCGATCTCCGCGCCCTCGGCGCGCAGGCCACGCTGCTGGCCTGCGACGTGGCCGACCGTGCCGCCCTGGCCCGGGCCCTGGACACCGTGCCGGCCGAGGCGCCGCTGACCGCCGTCGTGCACACCGCCGGCGTGGTCGACGACGGCGTCCTCGACACGCTGACCGAGGAGCAACTGACCGCCGTCCTCAGCCCCAAGGTCGACGCCGTGGTCCATCTGCACGAGCTCACCCAGCACCTGAAGTTGTCGGTGTTCGCCGTGTGCTCCGCGGCCGCCGGCCTGTTCGGCGGGCCGGGGCAGGCCAACTACGCGGCCGCCAACACCTTCCTGGACGCCTTCGCGCAGGCCCGCCGGGCCCAGGGCCTCGCCGGCACCTCGCTGGCCTGGGGCATGTGGGCCGCCACCGGCGGGATGACCGGACGGCTCGGCGAACGCGACCTGTCGCGGGCCGCGCGCTCCGGATTCACCCCGATCACCGCGGAAGCCGGCATGGCGCTCTTCGACGCCGCGCTGGGGCAGGACCGCGCGGTCACCGCCCCGCTGCGGCTCGACCTGCCGGCCCTGCGCGCCCGCGCCACCACCGGCGGCGTGCACCCGCTGCTGCGCGGACTCGTCCGCCCGGCGGCCCGGCGGGCGACCCCGTCCACCGCCGCAGCCACCGACCCCGCGGCGCAGCGCGCCGAACTGGCCGCGCTGCCCGAGGCCGAACGCGCCCGAACGCTCCGGGAGTTGGTCCGGGCCCGGGTCGCCGAGGTCCTCGGCCACGCGTCCCCGCTCGCGGTGGACCCGGACCGGGGCTTCCTCGACCTCGGATTCGACTCCCTCGCCGCAGTCGAACTGCGCAACCGCCTCAACGCGGCGACCGGCGTCCGGCTCTCGACCACCGCGGTCTTCGACTACCCGTCGGTCACCGTGCTCTCCCAGCACCTGGGCGACTTGGTCGCACCGGCCGACGGCGGCACCCGCACACCGGTCGGCGAGGAGATCGCCAAGCTGGAAGCGGCCCTGGCCGCAACCGACTTGGCACAGGTGGAGGCGGCCGACATCACCGGCCGACTGCGCCGGCTCCTGACCACATGGCAGGAGAGGGAACGGAGCGCCGCCGGCGACTCCGCGGACCGCGTCGACGCCGATCTCGACGACGCCAGCGCGGAGGAGATCTTCAGCCTTCTCGACGACGAGCTCGGCGCGCCCTGACCGTCGGTGCCAGCAGTCCACAGCTTCTAGGGGGAGTGAACGTCCGTGACGACTGACGCGAGGTACCTGGACTACCTCAAGCGGGCCACCGCCGATCTGCGCGAGACGCGGCGCCTGTTGCAGGAGGCCGAGTCGAGGAACACCGAACCGGTCGCCATCGTGTCGATGAGCTGCCGCTACCCCGGCGGGGTCGCCTCGCCGGAGGAGCTGTGGACGCTGGTTGCCTCGGAGACGGACGCCATCTCGGCGTTCCCGACCGACCGTGGTTGGAACCTGGAGGCGCTGTTCGGCCCCGACGCCGCCGCCTCCTTCGTCAGCGAGGGCGGATTCCTCTACGACGCCGCCGACTTCGACTCGGCCCTCTTCGGCATCTCACCCCGTGAGGCGCTGGCGATGGACCCGCAGCAGCGGCTGATGCTGGAGACCTCCTGGGAGGCCCTGGAGCGCGCCGGCCTGGACCCGACCTCGTTGCGCGGCAGCCGCACCGGTGTCTTCACCGGCGTCATGTACCACGACTACACCGCCGGCGTGCGCGCCGTGCCGGAACAGTCGGCCGGCTTCATGAGCACCGGCAACGCCGGCAGCGTGGTCTCCGGCCGGGTCGCCTACACCTTCGGCCTCGAAGGCCCCGCGGTCACCGTCGACACCGCCTGCTCCTCCTCCCTGGTCGCCCTGCACCTCGCCGTCCAGGCCCTCCGCCAGCGGGAATGCGGACTGGCGCTAGCCGGCGGCGTCGCCGTGATGTCCACCCCCGGCACCTTCGTCGACTTCAGCCGGCAGGGCGGCCTGGCCCCCAGCGGCCGCTCCAAGTCGTTCGCCGCCGCGGCGGACGGCACCGGCTGGAGCGAGGGCGTGGGCGTGCTGCTGCTGGAGCGGCTGTCCGACGCCCAGCGCAACGGGCACCCCGTCCTCGCCGTCATCCGCGGCACCGCCGTCAACCAGGACGGTGCCAGCAGCGGCCTGACCGCCCCCAACGGCCCGTCCCAACAGCGCGTGATCCGCCAGGCGTTGGCCAATGCGCACCTGTCCGGCGAGCAGATCGACGCGGTGGAGGCGCACGGCACCGGCACCAGGCTGGGCGACCCCATCGAGGCCCAGGCGCTGCTCGCGACCTACGGCCAGGACCGGGACACCGGTCACCCCCTCTGGTTGGGCTCGATCAAGTCCAACCTCGGCCACACCCAGGCCGCCGCCGGCGCCGCGGGCATCATCAAGATGGTCCAGGCGATGCAACACGGCGTGCTGCCAAGGACGTTGCACGTCGACGAGCCCACCCCGCACGTGGACTGGTCCGCGGGCGCCGTGGAACTGCTCACCGAGGCCCGCCCCTGGCCGGAGACCGGCCAGGCACGCCGCGTCGGCATCTCCTCCTTCGGTATCAGCGGCACCAACGCCCATGTGATCCTGGAACAGGCACCGGAGCCGGAGGCCGCGGCGGACGAGCCCGTACGGTCGGAAGCGGGCCCGGTGGCGTGGGTGCTGTCCGGCAAGTCCGAGGCGGGCCTGCGGGCCCAGGCGGGGCGACTGGCCGCGTTCCTGGCGGAGCGCCCCGAGGCGGCCCCCGCGGACGTCGCCCTCTCGTTGGCGTCGTCGCGGGCGGCGTTGGACTACCGCGCGGTGGTGGTCGGCGCCGACCGGGACGTGCTGCTGGCGGGCGTCGCCGCGGTGGCGTCCGGCGAGCCAACCCCCGCCGCATTCACGGGCGTTGGGGTCGGTGCGGGCTCTGGCGCGGTGTTGGTGTTCCCGGGTCAGGGTTCGCAGTGGGTTGGCATGGCGGTCGGTCTGCTGGATTCGTCGGAGGCGTTCGCGTCGCGTTGGGCCGAGTGTGAGCGGGCGTTGGCGCC
>NZ_JBHVJX010000075.1:0-12341 GCF_042798755.1 Streptomyces sp. NPDC057743 | reverse complement strand
TACCCGCATGCTCAATCGCCTCCCACGACGCCTCCAACAACAACCGCTGCTGAGGATCCATCGCCACCGCCTCACGCGGCGAAATACCAAAGAACCCCGCATCAAACTCACCCGCACCATAAAGAAAACCCCCCTCCCACAAACGCCCACCCTCAACCGAAGCCAACGCAGCAAGCCCCTCCACATCCCACCCACGATCCCCCGGCAACCCCGACACCGCATCACCACCCGAAACCACCAACCCCCACAAACCCTCAACATCCACCACACCACCCGGATACCGACACGCCATACCAACAATCGCAATCGGCTCATCAACAGCCGTCGTCCGCACGACCGTTGCTGCCTGGGCGTGATCGCGGCCGGTGGCCTCGCTCACCACGTACTTCGCCAGCGCGGTGGCGTTGGGGTAGTCGAAGACCAGGGTCGCCGGCAGCCGTAGTCCGGTCGCCGCGCCGAGCCGATTGCGCAGCTCCACGGCGGTCAACGAGTCAAAACCCATATCGGTGAAGGCGCGTCCGGGGTCGATGGCCTCCGCCGAGGCGTGCCCCAACACGTCGGCAACGTGTCCGGATACGAGCCCGATCACCAGCCGGAGCTGCTCCTGCTCGCCAAGGCCGGCCAGTCGCCCGGCGAGCTCGCCCGCCTGCGCACGCGCCGACTGGACGGTGCGCCGAGTAGCGACCCGTACCAGCCCGCGCAACAGGGCCGGAACCCCATCGCGCGCCGCACGAGCGCGAACCCGCCCCAAATCCAGCGCAATTGGCACCGCGACCGCGGCATCGGCCGCCACCGCCGCATCGAACAATGCCAAGCCATCGCCGGTGGACAACACCTCCATGCCCGACCGAGCCGCCCGTGAACGGTCCTCGTCGTCCAGGTGGCCGGTCATGCCGCTGGCCTGCTCCCACAAACCCCACGCCATCGACACCGCCGGCAGGCCCAGAGCACGTCGATGCTGCGCCAACGCATCCAGATACGTATTCGCCGCCGCGTAATTCCCCTGCCCCGAAGCCCCCAACACCCCAGCAGCAGAAGAGAACAACACAAACGCCGAAAGACCCACACCACGCGTCAACTCATGCACATTCCACGCCACCTCAACCTTCGAACGCCACACCACCCCCAACCGCTCACCCGTCAACGACTCCACCACACCGTCATCCAACACACCCGCCGTATGAACCACACCGCGCAACGGCCGGTCCTCAGGGATCTCAGCCAGGACACCCGCCAACGCCTCACGGTCAGCGGCATCACAGGCCGCCACACGCACCTGAGCACCCAATTCCGCCAACTCCGCAGCCAGTTCGCCAGCTCCCGGAGCATCCATACCCCGACGACTAAGCAGCAACAGATGCCGCACCCCATGCCGAACCACGAGATGCCGGGCAACCAAACCACCCAACGTCCCCGTACCACCGGTAATCAACACCGTGCCCTCAGGACCCCACACCTCCCCAGACACCTCGCCCTGAGGCTCGGGCACGCGACGCAGCCGCGGCACAAACACCTCACCGCCCCGCACCGCCACCTGAGGCTCATCACCACTCAACTCACCGACAGAAGAGCTGACTTCGGCGCCGTCCTCGATGTCCAGCAGCACGAACCGGCCCGGATGCTCCGACTGCGCAGAACGCACCAACCCCCACGCACCCGCCTGCGCCAACCCCCCGACACCATCCCCCGCACGGACACCCACCGCACCCCGCGTAACGACGACCAAACGCGACTGTGCCAACCGCTCCTCACCAAGCCACCCCTGCACCAACCCCAACACCCCAACAACATCAGGGCTTTCAACAACAACGGTCTCTGGAACGACCGCGCCGGAGTCAGCAGCCACCAGCAGCGACCCCAGATCGGCATACGCCCCACCAGGACCAGTCAACCCACCCAGGCCAACCCAATCCCCTGAAACGGCACCAGAACGCGACTGCGACTGCTGCTGCCACTCCACCTCAAACAACGACCCCGCACCCACACCACCAACCGCCAACCGCTCCGCAGCCACCTCACGAAACGCCAACGACTCCGCCGTCACCACAGGCGCACCCGACTCATCCACCACACACACCGACACCGCTTCGCCGCCCAGCCGCTGCAAGCGCACCCGCACCCGCATCGCACCCACCGCATGCACCCGCACACCCGACCACACAAACGGCAACCGCGGCCCCGAAACAGAACCCGCCCCCAACAACCCACCCACGCCTACCGCATGCAACGCCGCATCCAACAACGCCGGATGCACCCCAAACCCCTCAACACCCTCAGGCAAAACCACCTCACCCCACACCACATCACCCTCACGCCACACCCCACACAACCCCTGGAACACCGGCCCATACCCATACCCCGCACCCGCAAGACCCTCATACGCACCCACCACATCCACCGCCACCCCACCCACCGGCGGCCACACACCAAACCCACCAACATCAACACCATCCACAACACCAGCACGCGACAACACACCCGACGCATGCCGCACCCACACACCCTCAACGTCCTCATCCGGCCGCGAGAACACACTCACCACACGCCGACCCGACTCGTCCGCACCCTCGACACTGACCTGGACCGCAACACCACCAGTTTCCGGAAGCACCAACGGCGCCTCCAACGTCAACTCCTCAACCAGGTCACAACCCACCTGATCCCCCGCACGCACCGCCAACTCCACAAACGCCGTCCCCGGCAACACCACCGACCCCAACACCGCATGATCCGCCAACCACGGATGCGACGACAACGACAACCGCCCCGTCAACACCACCCGATCCGAATCCGCCAACGCCACCGCCGCACCCAACAACGGGTGACCGGCAGAACCCAACCCCAGCCCCCGCACATCACCAGAGAGCCGTGCGCCCGCCCTCGGCCAGTACCGCTCCCGCTGGAAGGCATACGTCGGCAACGCAACGCGCCGCGGGTGATGCGGGGCAAAGACCTTCTCCCAGGCAACCGCCAGACCCCGAACATGGGCCTGCCCGAACGCCGTCAAGAGCTGCGCCACGTCACCGTGGTCCCGCCGCAACGTCCCGAACACCGCGCCCGAGACCTCAGCCTGGTCGAGGGTCTGCTCGACGCCTACGGTCAGCACGGGGTGCGCAGAAGCCTCGATGAAGACCGTGTGGCCGGCGCCGACCGCGGCCCGGACCGCGTCCTCGAAGCGGACGGTCTGGCGCAGGTTGCGGTACCAGTAGTCAGCGTCGAGGCCGGCGGTGTCGGTCAGTTCACCGGTGAGCGTGGAGAAGAAGCCAACGGGCGACGAAGCCGGGACGATCGCCGCGAGGTCGGTCAGGATGCGGTCGCGGAGCGCCTCGACGTGCGGGGAGTGCGAGGCGTAATCCACCGGCACCCGACGAACGCGAACGCCCTCCGCCTCCCAGGCAGCCTGCACCGCATCCAGGGCCGCAGCGTCGCCCGAAACCACCGTCACCCGCGGCCCATTGACCGCCGCAACACCCAACCCGTCATAGCCAGCAGCCAGGACAGACTCCACCTCAGCAACCGGCAACGGAACCGACAACATGCCGCCGGCACCCGACAAAGCCGTGATCGCCTGCGACCGCAGGGCGACAACCCGCGCGCCGTCCTCCACCGACAACGCACCGGCGACGACCGCAGCCGCAATCTCACCCTGACTGTGACCGATCACCGCCGCCGGCTCCACACCAGCCGCCCGCCACACCTCCGCCAAACACACCATCACCGCCCACAACAACGGCTGAACAACATCAACCCGCTCAAGCAGAGCCGGATCGGCAGACCGCGCCACCTCCGTCAGCGACCAGTCCACGAACGGCGCCAACGCCCGCTCACACTCAACCCACCGCGCAGCAAACGCCTCCGAAGAATCCAACAGGTCCGCCGCCATACCAACCCACTGCGAACCCTGGCCCGGGAACACCAACACCGCACCCGAACCAACATCCAAGCCTGCTCCCGTCCCCGCCCCCGTCACCACACCCGCAGCAGCATCACCGGCCGCCACCGACCGCACACCCGCCAGCAACGCCTCCCGATCCGCGCCAACCACCACCGCCCGGTGCTCCAACACCGCACGCGACGACGCCAACGAAAACGCCACATCAGCCGGCACCAACTCCGGCCGGTCGGCGACGAATTCACCCAACCGCTCCGCCTGAGCCCGCAACCCCGCCTCGGACCTGCCCGACAGCACCCACGCCACCGCACCCGCGTCCGACGGCCGGGACTCGTCCCCCGCAACATCCGGCTCCGGCTCCGGCGCCTGCTCCAGGATCACATGCGCGTTGGTGCCGCTGACGCCGAACGACGACACACCGGCCCGCCGCGGTTCGTCCCCCTGCGGCCACGGGCGGGCCTCCGTCAGCAGTTCGACCCCGCCGGCCGACCAATCCACGTGCGAGGACGGGGAGTCCACGTGCAGGGTCTTCGGCAACACACCGTGCCGCATCGCCTCGACCATCTTGATCACACCGGCCACGCCCGCAGCCGCCTGGGTGTGACCGATGTTGGACTTGACCGAGCCCAACCACAACGGACGCCCCTCCGGCCGCCCCTGCCCGTACGTCGCCAACAGCGCCTGCGCCTCGATCGGGTCACCCAGCGTCGTACCCGTACCGTGCGCCTCCACCGCGTCGACCTGGTGGACGGCCAGTCCGGCGTTGGTCAGTGCCTGGAGGATGACCCGTTGCTGCGACGGGCCGTTGGGCGCCGTCAGGCCGTTCGATGCGCCGTCCTGGTTCACCGCCGAGCCGCGGAGGACGGCGAGCACCTCGTGCCCGTTGCGCTGCGCGTCGGACAGCCGCTCCACGAGCAGCATGCCCACGCCCTCGCCCCACCCGGTACCGTCCGCGCCCTCGGCGAACGCCTTGCAGCGGCCGTCCGTCGCCAGGCCCCGCTGGCGCGAGAACGCCACGAACGCGTTGGGGGTCGACATCACCGTCACGCCGCCGGCCAGGGCCAGCGAGCACTCACGCTGCCGCAGTGCCTGTGCCGCCAGGTGCAGGGACACCAGCGACGCCGAGCAGGCGGTGTCCACCGTCACGGCCGGCCCCTCAAGGCCGAGGGTGTAGGAGATGCGGCCGGAGACGACGCTGGCCGAGATGCCGGTCGCCAGGTAGCCCTCGATCCCCTCGACGCTGGAGACCGCGTTCATGAGGGTCGAGCCGTAATCCTGGCCGTTGGTGCCGGCGAACACGCCCACCCGCCGACCACGCAGCGACGTCGGGTCGATCCCGGCCCGCTCCAGGGCCTCCCAGGACACCTCCAGCAGCAGCCGCTGCTGCGGGTCCATCGCCAGTGCCTCGCGCGGCGAGATCCCGAAGAACTCGGGGTCGAAGTCGGCCGCGCCGCTGAGGAATCCACCCTGGTTCACGTACGACGTGCCGAGCCGGTCCGGGTCGGAGTCGTAGAGGGTTTCCAGGTCCCAACCCCGGTCCGCGGGGAATCCCGACATCGCGTCGCCGCCCGATTCGAGCAGCCGCCACAGTTCCTCGGGCGAGCTGGCCCCGCCCGGGAACCTGCAGCTCATCGCGATGATGGCGATGGGTTCGTCGTTCTTCGACTCGGCCTCGCGCAGCCGCTGGCGCGTCTGGTGCAAGTCAGCGGTGATCCGCTTCAAGTAGTCGAGGAGCTTGGCGTCGTTGCCGTCGTTACCCATGGTTGGCCGTCCCCCTGTGCCCGTTCCGGAAGTCGTACGTCTGCCTGAGAGTCAGTCGCCACGGACCGCCGCAGTGCTGACCGCGGCGGTCCGTGACCGGCTACGAGATGCCGAATTCACGCTCGATGAAGTCGAACACCTCGTTGGCTGTTGCGGATTCGAGTTGGCCGGCAACTTCCGCGTGCTCCTCACCGGCGTCGCTCGCCTCTTCGGCGGCGCCGGCGGACCACTGGGACAGCAACGTCTGCAGACGCATGGTGATCTGGTTTCGTGTCGTCGGATCCGGATGCGCGGAACGCATCACGGCTTCCAGCTTGTCCAATTCGCCGGCCAGCGAGCCGGGCGCCGACTGGCCCTCGTCCACGTCGAGGTTGGCCAGCAGGTACTCCGCCAGCGCGGTGGGGTTCGGATAGTCGAACACCACGGTGGCCGGCAGCTTCAGCCCCGTTGCGGCACCGAGCAGGTTGCGGAATTCCACCGCGGTCAGCGAGTCGAATCCCATGTCCCGGAACGGGCTCCGCGCATCGACGGCCTCCGGACCCGCATGGCCGAGCACCAGGGCCGCCTGGCTCCGCACGGCGTCCAGCAGCACCCGTTCGCGCTGTGGTCCGGCGGCCTGTGCCAGTTGCGCGCGGAGCAGTTCGGCCGCGCCGCCCGCCGGGCCGTTGCCGGCGGCGATGTGCCGTACGGCGTCCGGGAGTTCGGCCAGCAACCGGGTGGCGCGAACGGCCGTGAAGCCTGGCGCGAACCGTTCCCAGTCGATGTCCGCGAGGACCGCGCAGGCCGCGTCCTTGCGTCCCAGCACCCGCTCCAGTCCCTGCAACGCCAGCTCGGGAGCCATGGTGCCGATGCCCCCACGGTGGAACCGGTCGTCGCCGTTCGGTGCAGTCGCGGCCATGCCCGCGTCGCTCCACGCGCCCCACGCGACGGACACGGCAGGCAGGCCGTTCGCAAGGCGCCGTTCGGCGAGCGCGTCCAAGTAGGCGTTGGCGGCCGCGTAGTTGCCCTGGCCGGTGGCGCCGAGCACCCCCGCGATGGAGGAGAAGAGGACGAAGGTGGTGAGGGGGTGGTCGCGGGTGAGCTCGTCCAGGTGCCTGGCGGCGTCCACCTTCGGCCCGAAGACCCGAGCGAAGCGGTCGGGCGTCAGCCCGTCGACCACACCGTCGTCCAACACACCAGCCGTGTGGAAGACCGCGGTGACCTCCTCGTCGGCCAACACCCCGGCCAGCGCCGCACGATCGGCGACGTCGCAGGCAGCGATGCGGACCTCGGCACCGGCCACCGTCAGCTCCTCCCGCAACTCCAGCGCGCCAGGGGCCTCTTCACCTCGCCGACTCAGCAATACGACCCGACGCGCGCCCCGCTCCACCACCCAACGAGCCACCCGGACACCCAACGCACCCGTACCGCCCGTGACCAACACCGTGCCACCGGCAACCGACCACTCCCCCACGTCCGCAACCCGCCCCGAACGCACCAACCGCCGACCGAAAACACCCGAAGACCGCACAGCCACCTGGTCTTCGACGCCCTGGGCCAGAACCGCGGCCAGGCGACGCCCCGCCCGCTCATCCACCACCGCCGGCAGGTCAACCAACCCACCCCACCGATCCGGCAACTCCAACGCCACCACACGACCCAAACCCCACACCATCGCGGCATCCGGATCGATGGCGTCATCGGAGGGGCTCACCGCAACCGCACCCCGAGTAAGGCCCCAGACGGGCGCCACCACATCCACGTCCGACAGCGCCTGCACGGCAACGGTCGACCGCACGACGCCCAGCGCGACCAGCACTCCGGACACCGTCGCCGTCTCCACCTGGGAACGGAGCAGCTCGGCAAGCCCGGCGCGATCCATCGCGGACGGCACCGTCAGCCGGCTGACCTGTGCACCTTGCGCCTCCAACTGCCATGCCACATCGGCACATTGAGCGCCGCCGTCGCCGCCGTCGCCGCCCTCGCCTCCGTCGCGGTCCTCGCCGACCAACAGCAGCCAGGTGCCGGACAGTGCGGCGGGTTCCGGTTCCGTGATCGGCGACCAACTCACCCGGTACTGCCAGCCCTCCACGGTCGCCTGGGCGTCGTGCGCCCGGCGCCACGACGACAGGGCGGTCACCGCGGAGGCCAGGTTCGCGTCCTCGTTGATGCCGAGCGCACTCCCCAACGTCTCCCAGTCCTCGCCGGCCACCGCCTCCCAGAACCGCGACTCCACCGCGTCCGCGGCGGGTGCGGACGACGCCACGGCCGACGGCATCGAGTCGAGCCAGAACCGTTGGCGTTGGAAGGCGTACGTCGGCAGCTCGACCCGCTGCGGCCGGTACGGCGCGAACAACGGGCCCCAGGCCACCGCCACGCCGACCGCGTGCAGTTGCGCGAGGGCGGTGACGAAGGTGTGCTCCGGGTCCCGGTCGGCGCGCTGCGTCGCCACGCAGACACTGCCGCCGCCGGACCCGTTCTCGCCTTCGCTGACCATCGTCGCGGCCAGGGCGGTGAGCACGCTGTCCGGGCCCACCTCGACGAACCGCGCAACCCCCGCGTCGGCCGCCGCACGCACCGCGTCCGCGAAGCGCACGGCCTCGCGCACCTGCCGCACCCAGTACGCCGCCGAACACACCTCGTCCCCGGAAGCAACCTCGCCCGTCAGCGTCGAAATCACCGGAATCCGCGGCGCCTCGTACGTCAACTGCTCTGCTACGGAGGCGAATTCGTCCAGCATCCCGTCCATGCGGTGGGAGTGGAACGCATGCGAGACGCGCAGCCGGCTCGACTTCCGACCGTTCGCCTCGGCCCAGTCCCGTACGATCTCGACCGCGTCGGCATCGCCGGAGACCACCACGGAATCCGGCCCGTTGATGGCAGCCAACGACACCGACTCACCCAGCAGTTCAGCGCTGACGATCTCATCCTCGCGGGCCTGGACGGCGAGCATCGCGCCGCCCTCCGGCAGCGCCTGCATCAACCGGCCGCGCGCCGCCACCAACGTGCAGGCATCGGTCAGCGAGAGCACTCCCGCGACATGCACCGCCGCCAACTCGCCAATGGAATGCCCGATCAGCACGTCGGGGACGATGCCGAAGGACTCCAGCAACCGGAACAGCGCCACTTCGACGGCGAACAACCCGGTCTGCGCATGGACGGTCCGATTCAGCTCGGTCTCGTCCTCACCCCACAGCACCTCGCGCAGGGGCGCGGCCAACGCCCGCTCCAGCTCCTCGACCACCGCGTCGAAAGCGTCCGCGAAGACCGGGAAGCGGGCGCACAACTCCTGGCCCATTCCCAGCTGTTGGGCTCCCTGGCCGGAGAAGAGCAGGCCCAACCGGTCGCCGTCCCCGGGCAGCGGAGTCTGGCCGAGTACCGCATGCGGGGAGCGCGCGCCTCGGGCCACCGCGTCGAGGGCGTCCAGCAGGGTGGCGTTGTCCTCGCCCAGCACCACCGCGCGATGGGGCAAGGCAGCACGCGTCGTGAGGAGGGAGTGACCCACGTCCGCCGGGGACAGGTCCGGGTGGCCGGCCGCGAAAGCATGCAGCCGTCGGGCCTGGGCCCGCAGGCCGGCCTCCGACTTGGCCGACACCGCCCACGCCAGCGGGCGGTCCGTCAAACTGGCCTCAGCACCCGGCTCTTGGGGGTCCGGGACAGCCGGCTCGGGCACCGCCTCAAGGATGACGTGGGCATTGGTGCCGCTGATGCCGAACGAAGACACCGCGGCGCGGCGCGGCTGCTCGGCGGCCGGCCACGGCTGGGCATCCGTCAGCAGCCGCACCGCGCCCGCGGACCAGTCCACGTGGGAGGACGGCGCGTCCACGTGCAGGGTCACCGGAAGTGTCTGGTGCCGCATGGCCTGCACCATCTTGATGATGCCGGCGACGCCGGCGGCGGCCTGGGTGTGCCCGATGTTGGACTTGATCGACCCCAGCCACAACGGCCGGCCCGCGTCCCGCTCCTGCCCGTACGTCGCCAACAGGGCCTGGGCCTCGATCGGGTCGCCCAGGCGCGTTCCGGTGCCGTGCGCCTCCACCGCGTCCACGTCGGCGGCCGACAGCCGGGCGTTCGCCAACGCCTGGCGGATCACCCGCTGTTGGGACGGACCGTTGGGTGCCGTCAGGCCGTTCGAGGCACCGTCCTGGTTGACCGCCGAGCCTCGGACCACCGCCAGGACCCGGTGTCCGTTGCGGCGCGCGTCGGAGAGCCGTTCCACGAGCAGGACGCCGACGCCCTCACCCCAACCGGTGCCGTCTGCCGCCTCGGCGAACGGCTTGCACCGGCCGTCCGACGCCAGTCCGCCCTGGCGCGAGAACTCCTCGAAGGCCGCCGGGGTCGCCATCACGGTGACGCCACCGGCCAGGGCCATCGAGCACTCACCGCTACGGAGTGCCTGGGCTGCCCAGTGCAGCGCCACCAGCGACGACGAGCAGGCGGTGTCCACCGTGACGGCCGGCCCCTCGAAGCCGAACGCGTAGGCCACCCGGCCCGAGACCACGCTGCCCGGGCTGCCGTATCCCACGTGCTGTTCGGAACCGTCGGCGGTGGTGTACACACCGGTGCCGTAGTCGTGGTACATCACGCCGGCGAACACGCCGGTCTGACTTCCGCGCAGCCCCGCCGGGTCCAGGCCCGCGGACTCGATCGCCTCCCAGGAGGTCTCCAACAGCAGCCGCTGCTGCGGGTCCATCGCCAACGCCTCGCGCGGCGAGATCCCGAAGAACGCCGGATCGAAGTCGGCCGCGTCGTACAGGAACCCGCCCTCGCGGGCGTACCCGGCCCCGGAGCGGCCCGCGGTCGCACCGGTCCCAGGCAGGTCCGAGAGGTCCCAACCCCGGTCGGTGGGGAACACCGAGACACCGTCCCCGCCCGAGGCCACCAGGTCCCACAGCTGCTCCGGGGTGGTCACGCCGCCCGGGTAGCGGCAGGCCATGCCGACGATGGCGATCGGGTCGTCGGCCGCGTTCCCCGACGTGGCTGTGGTGTGCGGCGTCGTCGTTGCCGCGGCGTCCCGCCCCATCGCCTCGGCCAGCAGGAAGTCGGCGAGGGCGGTGGGCGTGGGGTAGTCGAAGACCAGCGTCGCCGGCAGGCGCAGTCCGGTCACGGCGGTCAGGCGGTTGCGCAGTTCGACGGCGGTGAGCGAGTCGAACCCGATCTCCGTGAACGGCCGTGCCGGGTCGATGGCGTTGGCCCCGGAGGCGTGCCCCAACACGGCGGCCACGTCGGCACGGACGGTGTCCAGCACCAGGCGCGCCTGTTCGTCGGCGGCCAGTCCGGCCAGTCGCCCGGCGAACTCCGACGCCTCCGCCGCCCTGGCCCGAACCGCGCGCCGGGTCGGCACCCGCACCAGGTCGCGCAGCAGCGCAGGCACCCCGGCGGACGCCGCGCCGGCACGGATCGCCGAGAGGTCGAGGGCCAGCGGGGCGAGCACCGCCTGATCTGCCGCGAGCGCGCCGTCAAACAGTTCGAGCCCCTGCTCCGAGGTCAGTGCGCCGATCCCACCGCGGTTGATCCGGCCCCGGTCCTCGTTGTCCAGGTGGCCGGTCATGCCGCTGGCCTGCTCCCACATGCCCCAGGCGAGCGACTTGCCTGGGAGCCCCTGGGCCCGCCGGTACTGGGCGAGGGCATCGAGCGCCGTGTTGGCCGCGGCGTAATTCGCCTGCCCAGCACCACCGAACGTGCCGGCCACCGATGAAAACAGTACGAAGGCGGAGAGGTCACAGTCACGGGTGAGCTGATGCAAGTTCCAGGCCGCATCCACCTTCGGCCGCAACACGGCACGCACCCGCTCCGACGTCAACGACTCAACAACACCGTCGTCCAACACACCCGCGGTATGAACCACACCGCGCAACGGCCGATCCTCGGGGATCTCGGCCAGGACGCCCGCCAACGCCTCACGATCGGCGGCGTCGCAGGCCGCCACACGCACCTGAGCACCCAACTGCGTGAGTTCTGCGGCCAGTTCGCCGGCCCCTGGAGCGTCCATACCCCGACGGCTGAGCAGAAGCAGATGCCGCACACCATGGCGAGAGACCAGATGCCGAGCAACCAAACCACCCAACGTCCCCGTACCACCAGTGATCAACACCGTGCCGTCAGGGCCCCACGCCTCCCCAGACACCTCAACCTGAGACTCGGGCACGCGCTGCAACCGCGGCACGAACACCTCACCGGCCCGCACCGCCACCTGAGGCTCATCGACAAGCAACTTCGCTACCGCTGAGCCGATTTCGGTTCCGTCATCGACGTCCAGCAGCAGGAACCGGCCTGGGTGCTCCGCCTGCGCAGAACGCACCAACCCCCACGCGCCAGCCTGCGCCACCCCTTCGACAGAATCCTCCGCCCGAACAGCCACCGCACCCCGCGTGACAACCACCAGCCGCGACTGCGCCAACCGCTCCTCACCAAGCCACGCCTGCACCAACCCCAACGCCTCAACAGCACCCGAGCCGCCAGAAGCGTCCTCGATAGCGACGGTCACTATCTCCGGGACGTCCATCCCTGCCTCGACGGCATCGATCAGCGCATCGAGCGATCCGAACGTCCCACCAGGGCCGTTCAGTTGACCCAATCCAACCCAATCCGTCGACTCCGACGAAGCGCCGCTGCCTTCCACCGCGCGCCACGCCACATCAAACAACGACCCCGCACCCCGAGCAGCCGAACGCAACTGCTCGGCAACCGCCTCCCGCAACACCAACCG
>NZ_JBHVJX010000074.1:0-12699 GCF_042798755.1 Streptomyces sp. NPDC057743 | reverse complement strand
GTGGAGATGTCGCGGCAGGGTGGTTTGGCGTCGGATGGTCGGTGTAAGGCGTTTGCGGATGCGGCTGATGGTGCGGGGTTTGCTGAGGGTGTGGGTGTTGTGGTGTTGGAGCGGTTGTCGGATGCGCGTCGGAATGGGCATCGGGTGTTGGCGGTGATGCGTGGTTCGGCGGTGAATCAGGATGGTGCGTCGAATGGCCTGACTGCGCCGAACGGTCCGTCGCAACAGCGGGTGATCCGCCAGGCGTTGGCGAATGCGCGTTTGTCGGCGGCGGATGTGGATGTGGTCGAGGCGCATGGCACGGGCACCAGGCTGGGTGACCCGATTGAGGCGCAGGCGTTGCTTGCGACCTATGGTCAGGATCGGCCGGAGGATCGTCCGTTGCTGCTCGGTTCCATCAAGTCCAACATTGGTCATACGCAGGCGGCTGCGGGTGTGGCTGGTGTGATCAAGATGGTTGAGGCGATGCGTCGTGGTGTGTTGCCGCGGACGTTGCATGTTGATGCGCCGTCTTCGCATGTGGATTGGGCTGCTGGTGCGGTGGAGTTGGTGACGGAGAATCGTCCGTGGCCGGAGTCTGGGCGGGTGCGTCGTGCGGGGGTGTCGTCGTTTGGGATCAGTGGCACTAATGCGCATGTGATTGTGGAGCAGGTGCCGGAGGTTGAGGAGGATGCGCCCAGGCCGTCGGAGGTGGGTCCGGTGGCGTGGGTGTTGTCGGGCAAGACTGAGGCGGGGTTGCGGGCGCAGGCGGAGCGGTTGAGGTCGTTCCTGGCTGAGCGTTCTGAACTGTCGCCGGTGGATGTGGCGTTCTCGTTGGCGTCGTCGCGGATGGTGTTGGAGCACCGGGCGGTGGTGGTCGGCGCCGATCGGGACGCGCTGCTGGGTCGCCTCGGCTCGCTGGCGCTGGGGGACCCCGGCGCTGGCGTGGTCACGGGCACGAACGTGGGTGCCGGCACCGGAGCGGTGTTGGTCTTCCCGGGTCAGGGTTCGCAGTGGGTCGGCATGGCGGCCGAACTCCTGGATTCCTCCGAGGCGTTCGCTGCGCGTTGGGCGGAGTGTGAGCGGGCGTTGGCGCCGTTTGTGGACGGGTCGTTGACGGAGGTGGCGCGTTCGGCCGACCCGGCCGTCCTGGAGCGGGTTGATGTCGTTCAGCCGTTGCTGTGGGCCGTGATGGTCTGCCTGGCCGAGGTGTGGCGGGCGTCTGGTGTGGAGCCGGCTGCGGTGATCGGCCACAGTCAGGGTGAGATTGCGGCTGCTGTTGTCGCGGGCGGGCTGTCGGTGGAAGACGGCGCGCGCGTCGTTGCCCTCCGTTCGCAGGCGATCACCGCCCTCTCGGGCGCCGGCGGCATGCTGTCCGTCCCCCTCCCCGTCGCCGAGGTGGAATCCGCCCTGGCCGACTACGAAGGTCTGGGCATTGCCGCGGTGAACGGCCCGTCCGTGACGGTCGTTTCGGGCGACGCCGCAGCCCTGGATGCCATCCAGGCTGCCTGGGAAGCGAAGGACATCCGCGTCCGTCGCATCCCGGTGGATTACGCCTCGCATTCCCCGCACGTTGAGGCGCTCCGTGACCGCATCCTGGCCGATCTGGCTTCGATTGCTCCGGAGACGACCTCGGTCGGTTTCTTCTCGACGCTGACGGGTGAACTGACCGACACTGCTGGCCTCGATGCCGACTACTGGTACCGCAACCTCCGTCAGACCGTCCGCTTCGAGGACGCCGTCCAGGCCGCAGTCACCGCCGGCCACACCGTCTTCGTCGAAGCCTCCGCGCACCCCGTGCTGACCGTCGGCATCGAGCAGACCCTCGACGCGGCCGACGCCACCGGCGCGGCCTTCGGCACCCTCCGTCGCGACCACGGCGATCAGGCCCAACTCCTGTCCGCCCTCGGCCAGGCGCACCTGCACGGCCTGCCCGTTGCCTGGGAGAAGGTCCTCGCGCCGTACCACCCCCGGCGCGTCGACCTGCCCACCTACGCCTTCCAACGCCAGCGCTACTGGCTGCCCACTGCCGTGTCCGATCTGGCCGAATCGGCCGGCGCCAACGGCCACTTCAGGGCCGTGGACTCCGTCGAGGCGCGCTTCTGGGAAGCGGTCGAGCGGGAGGACCTGGAGGGGCTGGCCGAGACGCTGGCGCTCGACGGCGGTGACGCGAGCGGCGAGGAGCTGAGCGCGCTGCTGCCCGCCCTCTCGGCATGGCACCGGCAGCACCGCGAGGCGTCCGAGGTGGACCAGTGGCGCTACCGGATCGACTGGAAACTGGTCGACACGACGGTGGCGCGGCTCTCCGGGACGTGGTTGGTGCTCGGTCACGCGGACGCGCCGATGGCCGATTGTCTGGCCGCGCTGACGCAGCACGGAGCCGAGGTCATCACCGTCGAGCTGACCGATGCGGATGCCGAACGCGACGCGTTGGCACGGCGGTTGGCCGACGCGTTGGACGGCCGTCGGCCGAGCGGTGTGGTGTCGCTGCTCGCCGCCGCGGAGGATTCCCATCCGCAGTACCGCGCCATGCCGGCGGGCCTGGCGCTCACCTTCACCCTGGTCCAGGCGCTCGGCGCGGCCGGCATCGAGGCGCCGCTGTGGTGCCTGACGCGCGGCGCGGTCGCGGTGTCCGGCGTCGAGGCCCTCGCGCGGCCCGTGCAGTCCCAGATCTGGGGACTGGGACGCGTGGTCGCGTTGGAGCACTCCCCGCGCTGGGGCGGCCTGATCGACGTGCCCGAACAGCTCGACGAGCGCGCCCAACAGCGGCTCGTGGCGGCGCTGTCCGGCATCGACAACGAGGACCAACTGGCCGTGCGCCCGTCGGGCGTGTTCGTGCGGCGACTGGTCCGCGCGCCCCTGGGCACCGCGGCGCCGAAGCGGGCGTGGCGGCCGCGCGGCACCGTCCTCGTCACCGGCGGGACCGGGGACATCGGGCCCAGCGTCGTACGGTGGTTGGCCCGTAACGGCGCGGAGCACATCGTCCTCCCCGGCCGCCGGGGCCAGGCAGCGCCGGGCATCCCCGAGCTGACCGCGGAACTCGCCGCGACCGGCACCCGGCTCACCGCCGTCGCCTGCGACGTGTCGGACCGCGCGCAAGTCGCCGCCATGCTCGACGACTTGACGGCGAACGGCGCACCGGTCCGCGCCGTGCTGCACGCCGCGGCGCTGATCGAGGTCGGCTCGATCGCCGACAGCACGCTGAGCGAGTTCGACGACGTGATGGCCGCCAAGGTCCTCGGCGTGCAGCACCTGGCGGAACTCCTGGACGGTGGGACGGAGGGCGGCGGACGGGACGGCGGCGAACAGGGCGACACCGAACCGCTCGACGCGTTCGTGCTGTTCTCCTCCATTGCCGGTGTCTGGGGAAGCGGCGACCACGTCGCCTACGCCGCCGCCAACGCCTACCTCGACGCGCTCGCCGAGCACCGCCGCGCGCACGGCCTGCCCGCCAGCTCCATCGCCTGGGGCATCTGGCACGCGACCAACGAATGGGGCGGCGGCAGCATCCCCGAGGGCGTGGACCCCAGCCTGGTCCGCAAGCGCGGCCTGCCCTTCCTCGATCCGGACCTGGCGATCTCCGGCCTGCAACGCGAACTCGACCACGACGAGCCGTTCGTCGCCCTCGCCGACGTTGCCTGGGACAGGTTCGTCCCCACCTTCACCTCCGTGCGGGTCTCCCCGCTGATCGAGTCCGTCCCCGAGGCGCGCGCCCTCCTCGACGCCGAGACCACCAGGGACAACCAGGCCGGGCCGGACACCGAGACGCCGCTGCGCAAGCGCCTGTCCGGCCGGCCCGCGGGCGAACGCCGGCAGGCAGTACGGGAACTCGTCCGGACGCACGCGGCCACCGTCCTCGGCCACGACTCCGCCGACGCCCTCCCGGCAGGCAAGGCGTTCCGGGAACTGGGCTTCGACTCGCTCGCCGCCGTTGACCTGCGTAACCGCCTCAACGCGGCCAGCGGACTGGCCCTGCCGGCGACCGTCGTCTTCGACTACCCCACGCCCGAGGCCCTCGCCGACTACCTGCTCGCCGAGACCTTCGGCACCGCCGATGACGCACGGGGCACCACGACCGCGCCGACCACCGGCCCGGCCACCACCACCGTCCTCGCCGCCGACGAACCCATCGCCATCGTGGGCATGGGCTGCCGCTACCCCGGGGGAGTGGCCTCACCCGCCGACCTCTGGCAACTGCTGACCACCGGCACCGACGCGGTGCGCCCGTTCCCCACCGACCGCGGTTGGGACCTGGAAACCCTCTTCGACGCGGACGCCGACGCCGCCGGCAAGTCCTACGTCCGCGAGGGCGCGTTCCTCGACCGCGTCGCGGACTTCGACGCCGGTTTCTTCGGGATCTCGCCCCGCGAGGCCCTGGCCATGGACCCGCAACAGCGGCTGCTGCTGGAGACTTCCTGGGAGGCCCTGGAACGCGCCGGCATCGACCCGAGTTCGCTGCGCGGCAGCCAGACCGGCGTGTTCACCGGTACCAACAACCACGACTACGGCACCGCCGTCCTCCGCTCCGGCAGCAGCTCCGAGGGCCACGTCCTGACGGGCAACGCCTCCAGTGTCATCTCCGGCCGCATCTCCTACACCTTCGGCGCCGAGGGCCCCGCCGTCTCGGTGGACACCGCCTGCTCGTCCTCACTGGTCGCCCTCCACCTGGCGGTTCAGGCACTCCGCAACGGTGACTGCTCGCTGGCCCTGGCCGGCGGTGTCGCGCTGATGGCGACCCCGGGCGCGTTCATCGCGTTCTCCCGGCAACGCGGCCTGGCGGAGGACGGCCGCTGCAAGGCGTTCTCCGACGACGCCGACGGGATGGGACTGGCCGAGGGCGTCGGCGTGATCGTCCTGGAGCGCCTCTCCGAGGCCCGACGACACGGCCACGACGTGCTCGCCGTGATCCGCGGCACCGCGATCAACCAGGACGGTGCGTCGAACGGCCTGACCGCGCCGAACGGTCCGTCCCAACAGCGGGTGATCCGCCAGGCGTTGGCGAACGCCCGCCTGTCCGCCGCCGACGTCGACGTGGTCGAGGCGCACGGCACCGGCACCAAGCTGGGCGACCCGATCGAGGCCCAGGCACTGCTGGCGACCTACGGCCAGGAACGGGACGCGGACCGTCCGCTCCTCCTGGGCTCGGTGAAGTCCAACATCGGCCACAGCCAGGCGGCCGCGGGCGTGGCCGGCGTGATCAAGATGGTCGAGGCGCTTCGCCATGGCGTGCTGCCGAAGACCCTGCACGTCGACGCCCCGTCCTCGCACGTGGATTGGTCGGCTGGCGCGGTGGAACTGCTGACCGAGGCCCGCCCGTGGCCGGAGTCGGACCGGGCGCGCCGCGCCGGCGTCTCATCGTTCGGCATGAGCGGCACCAACGCCCATGTGATCTTGGAGCAGGCGCCGGAGTGGGACGTTGCGGAGGGCGAGCCGCGGCCGTCGGACGGGGCGGGTCCGGTGGCGTGGGTGCTGTCGGGCAGGTCCGAGGCCGGGCTCCGGGCCCAGGCCGAGCGGTTGGGTGAATTCGTCGCGGAGCGGCCGGAGTTGGCGCCCGTGGACGTTGCCTTCTCGTTGGCGTCGTCGCGTGCGGTGTTGGAGCACCGGGCGGTGGTGGTTGGTGCGGATCGGGAGGCGTTGCTGGCGGGTGTGCGGTCGGTGGCGGCCGGTGATCCTGCTGCGGGTGTGGTGACGGGGGCCGGCTTGGATGTTGGTTCGGGTGCGGTGTTGGTGTTCCCGGGCCAGGGCTCGCAGTGGGTTGGCATGGCCGCCGAACTCCTCGACTCTTCCGAGGCGTTCGCGTCGCGTTGGGCCGAGTGTGAGCGGGCGTTGGCGCCGTTTGTGGACTGGTCGTTGACGGAGGTGGCGCGCTCGACCGACCCGGCCGTACTGGAACGCGTTGATGTGGTCCAGCCGCTGCTGTGGGCGGTGATGGTGTGTCTGGCGGAGGTGTGGCGGGCGGCTGGTGTGGAGCCGGCGGCCGTGATCGGTCACAGTCAGGGTGAGATCGCGGCTGCGGTCGTCGCCGGTGCGCTGTCGGTGGAGGACGGCGCCCGCGTCGTAGCCCTTCGCTCGCAGGCGATCACCGCGCTGTCGGGTGCCGGTGGCATGCTGTCCGTTCCGCTGCCCGTCACCGAGGTGGAGTCGGTCCTGGCCGGCTACGAGGGCCTGGGCGTCGCGGCGGTCAACGGCCCGTCCGTGACGGTGGTTTCGGGTGATGCGGCGGCTTTGGATGCCGTGCAGGCAGCCTGGGAAGCGAAGGACATCCGCGTCCGCCGCATCCCGGTGGATTACGCCTCGCACTCCCCGCACGTCGAGGCCATTCGCGACCGCATCCTGACCGACCTCGCCCCCCTCACCCCCGCAGCATCGCCGGTCGGCTTCTTCTCGACGCTGACGGGTGAGTCTGTGGACACCGCCGATCTCGACGCCGGTTACTGGTACCGCAACCTGCGCCAGACCGTCCGTTTCGAGGAAGCGATCCGAGCTGCGATAGCCGCCGGCCACACCACCTTCATCGAAGCCTCCGCGCACCCCGTGCTGACCGTCGGCGTGGAGCAGATCCTCGACGCGGCCAACGTCACCGGTGCCGCCTTCGGCACCCTGCGTCGCGACCACGGCGACACGGCCCAACTCCTCACCTCCCTCGGCCAGGCGCATCTGTACGGTCTGCCCGTTGCCTGGGAGAAGGTCCTGGCCCCGCACCACCCCCAGCGGGTCGATCTGCCCACCTACGCCTTCCAACGTCAGCGTTACTGGCCCAAGTCCGTGGTGCGGGTGTCTGGCGATGCGCAGGGTCTGGGGTTGGGTTCGGCGGGACACCCGTTGTTGGGTGCGGCGGTGACGTTGGCGGACTCCGAACAGGTGGTGCTGACGGGCCGGTTGGCGCTCTCCACGCACCCGTGGCTCGCCGATCACGCCGTGCGCGGCACCGTCCTGCTGCCCGGCACCGCCCACCTGGAGCTCGCCCTCCACGCCGGGCACCAACTGGGTTGTGACACGGTGGAGGAGCTCACCCTCGAAACGCCGCTGACCCTCCCCGGGACCGGCGGAGTGCAGCTCCAGGTCAGCGTGGAGTCCGAGGACGAGGCGGGGCGGCGCGCGCTGTTCGTGCACTCCCGGCCCGACGCGGACGGCGATGCGCCGTGGACGCGGCACGCCACGGGCGTACTCGCCCCGACCGCCGCCCCGCCGGCGCCGACCGGACTGGAGGCATGGCCGCCGGCCGCTGCCACCCCGGTCGACCTCACCGACGTCTACCAGCGCTTCGCCGACCAGGGCTTCCACTACGGCCCGGTCTTCCAGGGGTTGCAGGGTGTCTGGCGGCGCGACGGCGACGTCTTCGCCGAGGTCCGGCTGCCGGCGGACCAGCCCGTGGACGAGTTCGGCCTGCACCCGGCGCTGCTCGACGCGGCCCTGCAATCGATGATCGCGGTCGGCCTGGAACGCGCCGGTGACGACGGTTCCGAGGTGGGCCGGCTGCCCTTCGCCTGGAGTGGCGCCACGCTCACCGCCGTTGGCGCCCGAGCGCTGCGCGTGCGCCTGTCGAGGGTCGGCCGGGAAGGTCTGGCGCTGACCGTTGCGGACGGCACCGGCGCCCCCGTGGCGTCCGTCGAGTCGCTGGTATCCCGCCCGGCCTCGACGGTGCGGTTCGACGCCGCGGCCCAGGGCGCCAACTCCCTCTACGCCGTCGAATGGGTCGCCCTCGCGCCACAACCGGCGGCCGATGCCACACCGGCCCCCACCTGGGTGCTGCTCGGCGCCGGCGACACGTTCGACGCGGCCGAGTCCGGAGCGCCGGCCATCCGCCGTTACCCGGATCTGGCCGCCCTGCGCACCGCGTTTGACCAGGGAACGGCAGGAGGCGCGGACCAGGCCGAGATAGCCGCGGTACTCGTCGAACTCGGCCCGGACGGCGCGCCGTTCACCGCACCGCAGACGCAGACGCGCACGCACACGTCGACCCAGACGCCAACGCACACCCCAACGCACCACACGTCGGCGCCCTCGCCAACCCCCACCCCCGATGACGTAAGGGCCACCGTCACCGGCGCCCTGGAACTGGTCCAGGAATGGCTGGCCGACGAGCGGTTCGCCGGCGCACGGCTGGTCGTCGTCACCCGGGGCGCGGTCGGCGTGCTGCCGGACGACCGGGTCGACGGCGTGGTGGCCTCGGCGGTCTGGGGACTGGTCCGCTCGGCACAGTCGGAGCACCCCGACCGCATCGTGCTGGTCGACGCCGAGGAAGCCGAACGCGGTGAGGCCGCCGTCGCCGCACCGGCCCTGAACGCGCCAACCCTGCTTCCGCAGATCCTCTCCGCGAACGAACCCCAACTCGCCGTTCGAGGCGGTGAGTTGCGCGTACCTCGACTGGCGCGGGCCGCCGGCGCCGGCGGCCTGGCGCTGCCCGACGGTGACGACTGGCGGCTGGACGTGACCGAGGCCGGCACCCTGGAGAACCTGGCGGCGCTGGAGCACCCGGAGGCCCGGCGCCCGCTCGCCCCCGGCGAGGTGCGGATCGGAGTGCGGGCCGTCGGCCTCAACTTCCGCGATGTGCTCATCGGGCTCGGCATGTACCCCGACGCGGTGGCGATGGGGGCCGAGGGTGCCGGCGTGGTTCTGGAGGTCGGGCCCGAGGTGCGCGATCTCGCCCCGGGCGACCGGGTGTTGGGCATGTTCTCCGGCCAGCTCGGCCCGGTGGCCGTGGCGCACCGCCCGCTGGTCGCCGCGATCCCCGAGGGCTGGTCCTACGAGCGGGCCGCCACCGTCCCCGTGGCCTTCCTGACCGCCTGGTACGCGCTGACCGAGCTGGCCGGGCTGCGTGCCGGCGAGTCGGTGCTGATCCACGCCGCGGCCGGCGGTGTGGGCATGGCCGCCGTGCAGGTGGCACACCACCTGGGCGCGCGAATCCTGGCCACCGCCAGCCCCGCCAAGTGGGAAGCGGTCCGTCAACTCGGCGTTACGGACGTGGAGTTGGCGTCGTCCCGCACCCTCGACTTCGAGCAGCAGTTCCTGGAAGCCACCCGGGGCGCCGGCGTCGATGTGGTGCTGGACGCGCTCACCGGCGAGTTCGTGGACGCGTCGCTGCGGTTGCTGCCGCGCGGCGGGCGCTTCATCGAGATGGGCAAGAACGACGTCCGGGACCCCGAGAAGGTCGCCGGCGACCACCCCGACGTCACCTACCGCGCCTTCGACCTGGTCGAGGCCGGCACGGAGCACCTCGGGCGGATGCTCACCGAGGTGATGGACCTCTTCGCCCGCGGCGTGTTCACCCCGCTCCCCACCACGACATGGGACGTCCGGCACGCCCCGGAGGCGTTCCGGGTCATGAGCCAGGCACAGCACGTGGGGAAGCTGGCGCTGCGGATGCCGGCGCCACTGGACCCCGAGGGCACGGTGCTCATCACCGGCGGCACCGGCACGCTGGGCGGCCTGGTCGCCAGGCATCTGGTGCGCGAACACGGCGTGCGGCACCTCCTGCTCACCAGCCGCCGCGGCCCGCAGGCACCCCAAGCGGCCGACCTGCAAGCCGAGTTGACGGAGCTGGGCGCGGACGTGGAGATCGTGGCCTGCGACGCGGCCGACCGGGACGCCCTCGCCGCCGCCCTGGCGGGCATCCCGGCCGCACACGCCCTGACCGGCGTGGTGCACGCGGCCGGCGTGCTGGACGACGGCGTCATCGAGGCGCTCACCCCCGACCGACTGGCGGCCGTGCTCCGCCCCAAGACCGACGCGGCACTCAACCTGCACGAGCTCACCCGGGACCTCGACCTCGCCGCGTTCGTCCTCTTCTCCGGCGGCGCCGGGGTGTTCGGCAATGCGGGCCAGGCCAGTTACGCGGCCGGCAACGCCTTCCTGGACGCGCTGGCCCAACACCGCAGGGCCCGGGGCCTGCCCGGCACCTCGCTGGCCTGGGGACTGTGGGCCGAGGCCAGCGGCATGACCGGCCACCTCGCCGACACCGACCGGACCCGCATGGCCCGCGGCGGCGTCCGCCCGCTCACCACCGACGAGGGGATGGCCCTGCTCGACGCCGCCCTGCGCACCGACACCGCGGCGCTCGTCCCGATCAAGCTGGACCTGGCGGGCCTGCGGGCCAAGCGGAAGCCGGTACCCGCCCTGCTGCGCGGCCTGGTACGCACCGACCACCGGCGGACCGCCGAGTCCGCCGAGACCGCGGCGGGCCCGTCCTTCGCCCAACGCCTGGCCGGCCTGCCGGAGACGGACCGCGACCGGTTCCTGGTGGACCTCGTCCGCGGCCACGTCGCGACCGTACTGGGCCACTCCTCGGCCGACGCCGTCGAACCGGACCGCGCGCTGGGCGAACTTGGCTTCGACTCGCTGACCTCGGTCGAACTGCGCAACCGGCTCTCCACGGCGACCGGGCTCCGACTGCCCGCCACGGTCGTCTTCGACTACCCCACCCCGGCCGCCCTCGCCGCCCACCTGCACGCATCGTTGGGCACCGGCCCGGCGGCACCGGCACCCCGGGTGACCCTGCTCGACGACCTCGGCCGCCTGGAGGCCGCACTGTCCGCCGTCCGCCCCGACGATCCCTCCCTCGCCGCCGACGAGGCCGTACGGGAGAGCATCACCGCCCGACTGCGCGCCCTGGTGCACCAGTGGAACGAGGCGCAGGCGGGCCCGGACGCCGGGGCCGACGCCGACGATCTCGACTCGGCGAGCGACGACGAACTCTTCGAGGCTCTCGACAACGAACTGGGGCGCTCCTGATGCACACGGGGGACGTAGGCCACCGCCACGACGAGGGAGTGCTGTGATGGCGAACGACGACAAACTCCGCGACTACCTGAAGCGGGCCACCGCCGACCTGCGCGACGCCAACCGGCGGCTCCGCGACTACGAGGAGCGGGACGCCGAACCCATCGCGATCGTCGGCATCGGCTGCCGCTACCCCGGCGGCGTCCGCTCCCCGGAGGACCTGTGGGAACTGGTCCTGGCCGGCGACGAGGCCATCGGCGCGCTCCCGGCCGACCGCGGCTGGAACCTGGACACCCTCCTCGACCCCGACCCGGACCGCCCCGGCACCAGCTACTCCCGCGGCGGCGGATTCCTCTACGACGCCGCCGAGTTCGACGCCGCCTTCTTCCGCGTCTCACCGCGCGAGGCCCTGGCGATGGACCCGCAACAGCGGCTGCTGCTGGAGACCTCCTGGGAGGCCATCGAGCGGGCCGGCATCGACCCGACGGCCCTGCGCGGCAGCCAGACCGGCGTCTTCATCGGCGCCGCCCCCTCCGGCTACGGCTCCGGCCGACGGGCGACCACCGAGAACTCCGAGGGCCACGTCCTCACCGGCAACGCCACCAGCGTCCTCTCCGGCCGCCTCGCCTACACCTTCGGCCTGGAGGGACCGACCGCAACGCTCGACACCGCCTGCTCGTCGTCCCTGGTCGCGGTCCACTGGGCGCGCCAGGCACTGCGTCAGCGGGAATGCACCCTGGCCCTGGCCGGCGGCGTCACCGTGATGGCAACACCCGGCATCCTCACCGCGTTCAGCCGCCAGCGCGGCCTCTCCGAGGACGGCCGCTGCCGGGCGTTCGGTGCCGGCGCGGACGGCTTCGGCCTCGCCGAGGGCGTCGGCATCCTGGTCCTGGAACGCCTCTCCGACGCCCGCCGCCACGGCCACCCGGTCCTCGCCCTGATCCCCGGCTCCGCCGTCAACCAGGACGGCGCCTCCAACGGCCTGACCGCCCCCAACGGCCCCTCCCAACAACGCGTCATCGCCCAGGCACTCACCAGCGCACGCCTCTCCAGCCGTCAGATCGACGCGGTGGAGGCGCACGGCACCGGCACCTCACTGGGCGACCCCATCGAGGCCCAGGCACTGATCGCCGCCTACGGCCAGGAACGGGACGCCGACCGACCGCTGCTGCTCGGCTCGGTGAAGTCCAACATCGGCCACACCCAGGCGGCCGCGGGCGTGGCCGGCGTGATCAAGATGATCGAGGCCATGCGCCACGGCCTGCTGCCCAAGACCCTGCACATCAACCCCCCTTCCCCGCACGTGGATTGGTCCGCCGGCGCGGTGGAGCTGGCGACGGAGAACCGGCCGTGGCCGGAGTCCGGCGGGGTGCGCCGCGCGGGGGTGTCATCGTTCGGCATGAGCGGCACCAACGCCCATGTGATCCTGGAACAGGCACCGGAGTGGGATGTTGCGGAGGACGAGCCCCGGCCGTCGGACGCGGGCCCGGTGGCATGGGTGCTGTCGGGCAAGTCCGAGACGGGGCTGCGAGCCCAGGCCGAGCGGCTGCACGGCTTCCTGGCGGAGCGCCCAGAGTTGGCGCCCGCGGACGTTGCCCTCTCCTTGGCCACGTCGCGGGCGTCCTTCGACCACCGGGCGGTGGTGGTGGGCGCCGACCGGGAGGCGCTGTTGGCCGGTGTGGACTCGGTGGCGGCGGGCGACCCCGGCGTCGGCGTGGTGACCGGCACCGCCACCGGCTCGGCCGTCGGCTCCGGCCCGGTGCTGGTCTTCCCGGGCCAGGGTTCGCAGTGGGTTGGCATGGCGGTCGGTCTGCTGGATTCGTCGGAGGCGTTCGCGTCGCGTTGGGCCGAGTGTGAGCGGGCGTTGGCGCCGTTTGTGGACTGGTCGTTGACGGAGGTGGCGCGCTCGACTGATCCGGCTGTGTTGGAACGCGTCGATGTCGTTCAGCCGTTGTTGTGGGCGGTGATGGTGTGTTTGGCGGAGGTGTGGCGGGCGGCTGG
>NZ_JBHVJX010000073.1:0-14085 GCF_042798755.1 Streptomyces sp. NPDC057743 | reverse complement strand
CCTGGAGCCAGATGCCCAGGACGTTCTTCATGCCGTCGGTATCGACGCCGATGACCAGGTGGGCGGCCTTGTTGACGACGTGTCCGTTGTCCCGGACCTTGATGCGGATAGCGTCGATGTAGAGGATCGGGTAGCACTCGTCCAGCGGCCGGTGCTGCCAGGACTGCACCTCGCCCGCGCTCACGTCGGTCACCTTCGAGACCAGCGCCGGGGACACCTCGGCACCGTAGACCTCATACAGGTGAGCGGTGATGTCACGAGTCGTCATGCCGCGTGCGTACAACGACAGAATCATCTCGTCGACCTGACCCAGCCGGCGTGTCCCCTTGGCACGAGCCGCGGCTCGTACTCACCCTTACGGTCCCGGGGCACGTCGATCTCGACCGGGCCGGCGGTGGTCGTCACCCTCTTCGGATACGAGCCATTGCGGTTGTTGCCGCTGCCCCGCCCAGACGGATCCCCGGCCTCGTAGCCGAGGTAATCGCTCAGCTCCACCTGCAGCGCTCGCTCGACGACCTGTTTCATCATCTGCTGCAGCAGTCCGCCTTGACCGTCCAAGCCGATCCCGAAGTCCTTCGCGTCCACGATCAGCGCGTCGATCGCCTCCGGCGACAGCACCCGCTTCACCCACTCCACAGCTTCAGCGCGGCGCATCTCATCATCCTGCCTCGATATCACAGTGTGTCACTTTCCGTTCAGGGCAGGAACCGGACTCAACAGGAGCAATCATCGCTCACTCACACAACCTGGTGTACACCCTCGGTGACCGTTGCCACGATGGCTTTATCGATGAGGTGCCCCGAGGTTTCCGGACAGGCATCCAATAGGATCTCTGGAACAGGAAACGAGGAAGAAGTGCGCGTTTCCCGTCGAGTTCATGTGCGTTCGGCTCGGCGTGTCAAAGTCCGGCTACTACGACTGGCGAAATCGTCCAGATTCCGCGACGACTCTACGTCGGAGGGAATTGAAGCTGCTCATCCAGAAGGCATTTGAGGTGTCCGACAGTACCTATGGCTACCGGCGCATCCACGCCCAACTGGGTCGCTGGGGCCACCGAGTCGGCCTGGAGCTCGTCCGCCAACTGATGCGTGAGCTCAGCCTGGTGTCCTGCCAGCCCCGGCCCAGGCGGTGGTCCCTTACCCAAGCCGCGGACGGCGCGGTGCCGGACCTCGTCGGCCGCGACTTCACCGCCAAAGCACCCGGCGAGCAACTTGTTGGCGACATAACCTACATACCGACAGGAGAGGGCTGGCTGCATCTTGCAACAGTCATCGACTGCTGCACCAAGGAAGTTGTCGGTTACGCACTGGGCGATCACTACCGGACACCACTCATCGTCCGCGCTATCCGAAACGCGGCACGAAATCGAAAGCTCGCCAAGGGTGCGATATTTCATAACGACCGCGGCAGCGAGGGCGGATTCAACTGGTCGTCGCAACACCTTGATCACGGAGGTGTGCGATGGGACGAGAGCAGAAGCAGAAGGTGCCGGAGGCGCCTGTGGGAGCGCGACGGCAGTGGGCGGCGATCGGGCGCTGCGGCCGCCGATGCGTTCACCGGGCCGGCCGGAGCTGTCTCGTGCGGTGCAGCGGGACTTTTGGCGGCGGATCGCGTCTGGAGTGACGACGGCAGAGGCCGCGGCGGCTGTTGGCGTTTCATGGCCGGTCGGATCCCGGTGGTTCCGTCACGCTGGCGGCATGTCACCGATCAGCCTGGACGAGCCCACCGGCCGCTATCTGTCGTTCGCTGAACGCGAGGAGATCGCGCTGCTGCGCGCCCAGGAGATCGGCGTGCGGGAGATCGCTCGCAGGATCGGCCGCGACGCGGGCACGATCTCGCGCGAGCTGCGTCGCAACGCGGCGACCCGGGGCGGCAAGCCGGTCTACCGGGCTCTGGTGGCGCAGTGGAAGGCGCAACAGGCCGCGATGCGCCCGAAGGCCGCGAAACTTGCAGGCAACGACAGGATGCGTGAGTACGTGCAGGAGCGGCTCGCCGGCAGTGTCCGTCGCCCCGACGGCACGATCGTCACCGGGCCCATGACGCGCGCGTGGAAGGGGCTGAACAAGTCGCATCGGCAGGACCGGCGATGGACGGCGGCGTGGAGCCCGCAACAGATCTCGCACCGGATCCGTGCCGACTTCCCCGATGATGACCATGCGCATCAGCCATGAAGCGATCTACCAGGCGCTGTTCATCGAAGGCCGGGGCGCGCTCAAGCGGGAACTGGTCGCATGTCTGCGCACCGGCCGGGCGCTGCCGACTCCCCGTGCACGGTCGCAGAATAAGCCGCAGGGACATGTCACCGCGGACGTCGTCCTCAGCGCACGCCTCGCCGAGGTTGTGGACCGTGCGATCCCCCGGCCACTGGGAAGACGATGTGATCATCGGGACGGGCCGCTCCGCGATCGGCACGCTCGTCGAGCGCAGCAGCCGCTCCACGCTCCTGGTGCACCTGCCCCGGCTCGAGGGCTGGGGTGAGAATCCGTCCCTGAAGAACGGCCCTCGCTCGGTGGCTAGGCACACAGGTCGACCATCCAGAGTAAGTGTGACAGTCCAGGGTGTGACTGTCAACCACCTGCCGGACTGTCACTCGCTGCTCTGTGGAACGGCCGGGGACCCGTCCGCAACCGCGCGTAGACATGGTAAGCCATCAGGCCAGCGCTGAAGGACTCAACAGCGGCGAACGGCGGTCGGTGTATGGCGCCCTCGGTCGCGTACAGTCGTCCAGAGCTCGGCGGTCAAGGCGGCTGGCCTGATCGGCTACCACCGCTACGACGACATCGGCCGGCTGGTCGAGGGGGCGTCTTCCGTCACACCCGGGCAGATCGTCTTCGAAGACCTCCTCACCTTCACCGTCAGCAATTGACACCGCAACAACCAGGATCAGTCATTGACTGGACAAACTTCATCACAGCGACAAGGAGAGGAGTTTCCTGCTGTTGCCCGATGTTGTTTGATTGTGATTGTGGGCACAAAAATCAACGATCAGCTTTGAGTGTGACGCCTTCACTTCTGCTCGTCAAGGAGGTGAGGTGGGAGTATCACGAAAGCGGCTCTGTTCCGTAGCCGGTGGTGATGAATGGTGACGGGTGTCGTTGACATCTCATGCGGGACGTCAACGAGCTTGTGGCTGTGGCGTTTTCGGGGTTGTCAGCGCTGGTCATCGAGGATGTTGCGGACGATGGCGAGGCGGGCCGGGGCTCCGCCCGGACCCGGGATGTTCCGGTGCCCTGCTCGGTGTGCGGGGTGCCGACGGCGAAGGTGCACGGGTACCACCACCGGACGGTGGCAGACGTGCCGGTGGACGGCCGCCGGGTCGTGGTCCGCGTCCGGGTCCGACTTCTGGCCTGCCCTGTCATGAGCTGTCAGCGGCAGACCTTCCGCGAACAGATACCGGGGCTGCTGGAACGCCATCAACGCCGCACCACGCGCCTGACCGGCCAGATCTCCAAGGTGGTCAAGGAGTTATGCGGCCGCCCGGCTCACCCGGTGGCTGGCCACGCCGGTCTCGTACGCCACCGCACTGCGCCGCAGGAACGTCGCCGCCAAGGTGACGACGATACAGGCCGCCCTGCGCGAACAGCATCTGGGCCAACCCGAGCCGGTCACCGCCGCCTACGCCGCGTCCATCACCGCGCTGATGGCCGTCCTGGCCACGCTGAATACCCAAGTCAAGGCCCTGGAGGGGCAGGCCGAAGCGCATTTTGGACAGCACCCGGCCACTGAGATCGTCCTCTCCCAACCCGGGCTGGGAGCCGTCCTCGGCGCCCGAGTGCTCACAGAGTTCGGCGGCGACCCTGCCCGCTACGTCTGCGCCAAGGCCTGCAAGAACTACGCCGGCACCTCCCCGATCACCCGCGCCTCCGGCAAGAAGAAAGTCGCCCTGGCCTACTACGTCCACAACGACCGGCTCATCGACGCCCTGCTCTCCCAGGCGTTCAGCACCCTGCGCACCTCGCCCAACGCCCACGCCTACTACCAACGGCAACGCGCCCGAGGTGTCGGCCACAACGCCGCCCTGCGCCAGCTCGCCAACCGCCTCGTCGGCATTCTTCACGGATGTCTCAAATCCGGCACCCGCTACGACACGACGAGGTAACCGCCTGGTTGCATCACGCGGAACTGGCTACGAGTTGACACTTGCGCTCCTGGGATGTCTCTCATGAGCAGAACGCAGCGTCACCACCGACTACGGAACAGATCCTGTTCATGACACTTCCAGTGGCAGTTTCCAGAAACCTGCATAAAGTTCACAGGCGAGAGCGGGCGAGGCTGGCGCGGATAACTCCGTCGCTGAGCCGGAGGGCCTGCGTCAGACGAGCGGTTTGGGGACTGGGAAGAGCACCGTTTCCCAATGCACAGGCACGGACGAGATCGTGCATTGCCTGCTCTTCATGGCGGGTGACGCCTTCGACGAACCGGGAGTTGGCCAGGCACTCGCGAGCGGCGTAGCCGTCGGTTGCCGTTGAGGTTCGGCGGTGTAGCGCGTCGGCTAGCCGACGTGCCGCGCTCTCGTGGGGATGGTCGAGGAGGTCCAGGATGGTGAGGCCGAGTCGAGTGTGGAGGATGAGCGTGCCCTGATCCGGCTGGCGCTGCACGTAGTCGTTCACCAGGGCGTCGAGGAGACCGTCGACGGGTTGGTGAAGGGCGTGGTGGCGCATCACGTTGAGGCAGGTGGTGACGGCCTGCTCCCACGGCTCGCCTGGTGTGGTCTCGGCGATGAGGGTGGCGGCGTTTGCCGGGTTGTGGTCGAGTGCGGCAAGCACGGCGACTTGGCGGCCGTCGAGCATCCGCTGCCCGATGCCCCGGTGTTCTTCGATGTGGGTCAGGGCGTCCGTCCAGCGGCCGGCAGTAGTCAGGGTGCGGGTGCCGTCGGCCAGGATGACGCGCCAGAGCCACGCGCGTACTTCGTGGCGGTCGGTGTCGCTTGGGGTGAGGTCGGCGGGTACGTGGATGTTCTCGAACTGGGCGCTGGTTCCGTTGGTGACGGCCTCGTACAGGCTGAGCAGACGGTGGCGGCCGTCGTCCGCCTTGCCCGCGCGGATCTGGAGGCGGGCGAGGTTGACCACCGGTTCGAGGGCTCGGATCGCGGTCATGCCGGGGAGGGGAGTGGCGTGGAGGTAGGCGGCGGCGTGTTCGTGGCATATCTGCCGGGCGAGGTCGGGAAGTCCGAGGTCGGAGGCAAGGAGCGAAGCCTGGTTGTAGACGGCGGATGCGAGAACCTGGTCCGCCTTGTCCACTGCGGCGTCGGCGAGTTCGACCAGGGCATGCACGCGTTGGGGGAGGGGGAGGCAGGCGGGGTGGAATCGGGAGATGAGTGGGAAGCGTTGGGCTATGGGGCTGTGTGGGTCCATGGAGTCCCCGGTGAGTGAGGGAAGCAGGGCGCGGGGTGCCTGCTGGCTGAGGGTGGGCACCCCGCGGTTGGCGCGCTACTGCCAGGTGACCAGGATGCGGTTGAGCGGGGTGTCGAGGCAGAAGACACCGGGACGCTGTTCGACCGCGGGACCGTCGAGCGGCAGGATCTCGAAGTTGGCTTCCCGGCCACGGTATTCGCGGTCCCAGGTGCGGATGGCGTCGGCGACCTTCGTGGCCAATTCCTCGCTGCCGGGGCCGTGGCCGACGACGCCGAACTCCCAGAGCTTGCCGCCCTCGGGGGTCTTCTCGTCCAGCAGCCGACGGGTGAGGTAGGTGACCGCGCCCTTGTCCACAGCGGCCGTGGCAGACGGGTACGGGTCCTCGGTGAGCACCGTGCCCTTGGCGGTCTGGGGGAACAGCATCCGGATCAGGCCGGAGGGCAGGGAGCAGGAGACGAACAGCTCCATCCACTCCGGGCTTTCCATGGCGCGGACCTTCATGCCGGTCCATGTCTCGGTCCGCGGCTGGTCTAGGACGCCGGCGAGGGCGTCGGTGTCGATGTGCTGCCCGGCCGGAGCCTGGAGCCGTACGGTGCCGTCTGCGCTGAGTGGGACGACGTGCCGGTCGTCGTCGGCGATGCCGCGCCGCAGCGGCATGAACGTGTTCATCTCGCTGCCGAACGACAGCCACCGGTCGTCGCGCTTCTCGTAGACGATGGAGCGCGAGACGCTGCCCTTGAGCCGCTGGGGGGTGACGAGGCGGCCGCCGGGGGCGAGTTGGTCGAGCCAGGCGTGCGGGATGCCGTGTGCGCCGACGGTAGCGATGATGCGGTCGTACGGCGCGCCCTCGGCGTGGCCGAGGGCTCCGTCACGGGTGATCGCCTCGACGTTGGTGACGCCGGCGGCGGTGAGGTGGGCGCGGGCTCCCTCGACCAGGTCGTCATCGACGTCGATGGTTGTCACGTGCCCGTCGGGGCCGACGATGTGAGCGATCAGGGCAGCGTTGTATCCGGTGCCGGCGCCGAGTTCGAGGATGCGGTCACCGGGCTGGGCTTGAGCTGGTCCAGCATGAGGGCGACGACACCGGGCTGGGAGGCGCAGGAGACCGACGTGCCGTCGGTGTCGTACTTGATGTGCACCGGTGCGTTCGCGTAGGCGTCTTCGAGCGGCGCGTTGGGGACGAACAGGTGCCGGGGCACGGTGCGCAGGGCGGTCTCGACCGCGGGGGTGCGGGCGTGGCCGTTGGCCTGGATCTGGTCTACGAGGGCGTTGCGGAGGCGTTCGGCATCGGCCTCGGGGGTGGCGAGTGTGTCGGTGTTCACCGCGCTGACGCTAGCGGCCGCCGGGCCCGATTCAGCTGTTGACGAGGGGTTTTCACTCGATCCCATGACTACCTTTCGTGCGATGTGGGAGATGACGTGCTGGTCTTCGGAAAGCAGGCCGGCACGGTTGGCGTGGAAGATCACGTGGTGCGCGATGACGGCGCGCAGTCCGCGGGTCAGGTCGCCGTGAACGGCGAGATGGGCGAGGGATGTTCCGGCTCGCTCGAAGGCGGCGATCCACTCGGCGTGACCGTCGAGCGGGCCGCCGGCGCGGCACAGGCTACGGGCCTCGGTGGTCATCAGCGTCCGCATCGCCGGCGCCAGGGCGAGGGACTGTTCGGGGGTGAGCACACCGGTGCCGGGCCGGAGAGTTGCGACCTTGGCCCACACGTCGCCCCAAACGCCCTTGCCCTGGTGGGTAGTTCATGAGGTGACGGCTGTCCTGGTGGAACAGATCGTGTGCGGTCGCCATAGCCTCCGCGCCGCCGAACGCCTGTAGAGCCCGGCCGTCCAGGACTGCGCGATTCCGTCGGCGACCAGGGCGTCCAGCAGTACTTCCACGGTCGGTGACGGCTTGTCGGCCAGGTACCGAAGCGGCCAGGGCTGCTTGTTCATGAACCACCAGCCGGTGAGCTGCCCTTCAGCCTCCGCGGCGAGCAGCGCCGGCGCGATGCGTCCGGTGATGGCTCGCCGTGCGGTCTCCTGGTCGGTGAAGGTGTCGTTGTGCTGTTGCCAGCGGTTGGAGGGCATCCGGGAAGTCCTTTGGTCGAGGTCAGCCGATGAGCAGGCAGGTGTCCCAGGCAGTGCGGGGCGGCTCGGTGCCGGCGGCGGCGAGGAGTGCCAGGGCAGTCCCCGCAGCACCGTCGAGCAGGCCAGCGCCCGCCTCGTTGGCCACGAGCGCGGTGGCCGCTTCGTCGGGTGCGGTGCCGGGTGGGAGGAGCGTGGCGAGCAACGAGAGAGCGGTGGCGCTCAGTTGGGCTGCGGTGGTCGCCGCGGCGTCGGTGGCGGTGCGGACTGCCAGGTGGGCGAGGCCCGCGAAGCCGTGGCAGAGCCCGTTGCCTGTGGTGGCGCGGAGTTGAGCGGGGTCGGTGAGTGTATCCAGGAGGGCGGCCTCGGCCTCTGCCTGGCGGTCGGCGTCGCCGAGGGCGAGCGCGGCGAGCTGCTGGGCGCGGGCCAGGCCCGCGGTGCCGTAACACCACGAAGGCCGCTGCGGAGCCAAGGGCGAGTGAAGGCCGGTGCGCAGGTTGCCGCGGGTGATCCAGTACGGCCAGACCGGTCCGCGGTCGGTGTTCGTCTTCCACCGGTCGAGCCAGGCCAAGATGGCGCGCATGGCCTGGTGGTGGCCGGTCACCGTGGTGCCGCGGCGGGCGGAGAGCGCGAGCAACGCTAGGACCGCGCCGATGCCGTGCGCCATGCCGTTGTTGGCGTGGCCGCCGGGGAAGCGGTCATCCGGCCGGCCGGACGGCCCTGTCGGTGCCCACCAGCCCGGGAGGGTTTCGCCGTCGTGGGTGACCGGCTCGGCCAACCGCACGCAGTAGTCCAGGACCGCTCGCAGGACCGGGTCGGTCGGGTCGCGGCGCAGGAGGTAGGCGCCGTAGCCGGTCAGGCCGCGGATGGCGTCGAACTCGCAGAGCGCCGGAAGGAGCTCGGCGTCGATCCGGCGGTGTGCGGCGTCCAGCCGTCGTCGAGCGTCGTCGGCCACCTGCCGATCCAGCAGGCTCAGGGCGCGTTGGTAGGAGCCCGGTAGGTGATCGGTGGCGCAGGCGAGGGCGTGGGCGAGTGCCGGGGCGCCGTAGAAGGGGTGGCTGTCGGGGCCACTGGTAAAGGGCTGGCGGGTGGCGGCAGGTAGCCAGTTGTGAGCGCGCTGCCAGGGGCCAAGTCCGGCCGCGGCGCGTTCGATGTGCAGCAGCGCGATGCCGGTCGGACCAAGCGCCAGATGCTGTCGCGTCGCGTCCGCGAAGACCGCGGCGGGAGCGGTATCGGGGTGGGCGAGGCGGTCGGCGACGGCTGCGGCCACGGCGAGCGCGGGGTGGTCGTTCATGCTCTCCTCCCGGCGCGGGCGACGAAGGCCAAAGCGACAGCGCGGGTGAGGTACAGGCAGACCTCTTCCTCGGGGAAGTTCACCGCGACGTGCCGGACGAAGTGCACATGCAACAGGGAGGTCAGCACGTCGTCCACGGTGATGCCCTCGGTGTGTGGTCCCGGGAGGTGCTGCCGGTAGGCGGCGAGCGCGGCGCCGCGGTCAGCCCAGGCGGAGACGATCGTCTCGCCGCCGGGCGCCGACCGAAGAGCTGCCCAGTGCCCGCTCGGGTCGGCCAGTTTCATGGCTTCGGCGAACTGCGCGCGGGGCACCGCCCTCGGCGTGGCCTGCGGGATGTGGTCGATCAGCCAGCCCGCGCCGGCCTGTGCACTGCCGAGGAACGCGGAGGCGATCGCGAAGGTGTGCGCCACCACCAGCGTGCGCTGCTGCGGGCGGTCCGGCTGTGCGAGTTGGCTGACGACGGCGCGGGAATCCGCGCGGAAGACCTCCTCGGCTGCCTCCCACGCGGGGCCGGAGCCCCAACGCCCCATCTCCCGGTAGGAGGTGGGGTAGCGCAGGTCCGCCAACAGCCCAGCGACGCGTAGTTCGTCCGCCCATGCGCTTACCGCGCGGGCGGTTCTTGCGAAGCTGTCCTGGCCGGGCAGTGCAATGCGCAGGCGAAGGTGCTGGTCAGGGTCGCGGAAGCGGATGAACCACCACGGCGGAGCCCCGAGCCGCCGGATGAGGTCGGGCACATGCCGGGCGAGCAGCGTGTCCTGGCGCCGTAGGTCCCCGTACAGGGCGGCCAGTAGCACCGAGGAGGCCGCCGGCGTCTGCATCTGGGCGGGCGACAGCGTGCGGGTCGCGGTCGGCGCGGGCAGCGCCGGCCACGCGGGAGGTCGGACGGCTTTGAGGGGCACCACGATCTCGTGCCCGCGGCCTCCGCTCCAGTCGTTCGCCTCCGTCGGAGCCGCCTCGATGAGCACGGCGGAGCGGGCGCGGTCGAGGTGCTGGCGCAGCAGGCTCCGGTGGCCGGACTGGTCGAGGTCGAGGGGGAGTTGCCGGTCGTCCTGAACGAGAGATACGCGGCGTGGCAGTCGCCTGCGTTCCCGACGCCTGGACAGTGCGGTCGCCCACTCCACGCTGGGGCGGTCGCGGCCGGGGAGGTCGGCTGCCTCCAGTCGCCAGCGGGCGGGGGCCAGCACGATCCGGCCGTACCGCAGGCGGGGCAGGAATGGCATCGCCGCGGCCACGCCCCAGTCGAAGAGGGTGACTTGGGCGCACTGGGCACGGGACAGCTCGATGAGGAACCGCGCCAGAGGTGGCGTGTGTTCGGTCAGGTTCAGCGCGTGCATCCCGACGACTTCGACACGGCGGCCGCGGCCGGGAGCGGCGAGGAACATCCGGCGGCCGTCGCACGCCACCGCCAGGTCTGCCGGTGTGAGCACCGTTGGGTCGGGGGCGCGGTGCTCTTGAAGGCTGGCGGTGAGCGGCAGGACGCGCGGTGTCCGGGTGACGTGGGCAGTGTTGGGCAGCAGTGGGGGAAAGGAGAGCTGAGCGGCAACGGTGCCGTCGTCGGCAGTTGGCAGGTCGCTCAACTCCACGCTCAGAGCCTCGCGTTGGGCAGGCGCGAGGACGCTGAGGAACCGGCCGGTGGACACCCCAGCCCCGCGGGACACGCTCGTGACCTCCACGGTGAAACGCCCGCGGCGCGCCTCCTCCAAGCTGGCCGCGTGAAGCCGCACACCAACCTCCAGGTGCGGGGGCACCCGCGGCTGATCCGGACCCACGTCCAAAGCGGCCACGATCTCGTCGGTGACCACCACCTCGTCGCGGCCGTCGAGCGCGGCTGCCTGCGCGAGCCGCACGAGTACGTCGTCACGGGGGGACACGCGCCGCCGATGGGCGCCCGCCGGGGCGCCGGGATACCCCTCGGGATAGCCGATACCGCTGTCCGCAACGACCTCCAGCAGCGGCACCATCGTCCCGATGCCATACCGCTCGTAAAACCTCTGGTGGTACGTGCCCCAAGCACGGGTGCCGTACGGGCGAGAGCTCAGCCGGGTCAGGACGGTTGCGGCGCGCTCCGCCTCACCCGCCACCGCGTCCGGTAGCACGATCCGGGCGTCCAACCGTAGGTCGAGGGCCAGCGGATGACGGTGCAGCCGCGGCACCAGGTCCCGCATCCGCGCGGCCACGGTCTCCCGACCGCTGGAGGTATCCCCTTTCTCCAGGCCAAGCTGGAGCAAGTGCAACTCCCGGACCGTCTCCGCGAGCGGCGCGAGGGAGCCGGCCGCCACCGCATCGAGCTGCGCAACGAGGTGGCCGAGAGCATCCGTCTCGGTGGCCGGCGCCTGCAGGTTGGTGATCAGCACGCGCCGGCGGACCAGCTCCGCCAGCAGCCCGCGAACCCGCTCGGGTACCACGGAAGGGAACTCGGCCCTCAGCTTCGTGGCCAGATCCCTGAACCGGATGGGTGAGCCGGCTGCCGCGAGGACAACCCGCACTGGGGCCGTCAGCTCGATGGACGCTTCGACGGCTCGGCGTTGGCCAGTCGACCCGTCATCCTGGAAGGGCACGACGAGTTGGTTGTCCCTCTGCGAGATCGTGTCGTTCACGACGACGTGCAGAAGGGGCAACAACTCGTCACAGTTCTCCAACTGCTCGACCAGCGCGGCCAGCCACTCAGCGCCGGCCCGAACCACAACTGCGCGGTCTTCACCCCAGGTTGCGCGAGGGCTGTGCCGAACGTGGCTGTGGCAACCCCCGCGAACAGGCCGAACGGCGTGGCCCGGTGACCAGCACGCAGAAGGTACCGGGCGAGCGAGAACCCGACCCTGCGCACCTCGCGACCGGACGGATCAGCCGTCAGGCACAGGGCCTGGACGTTGTGCGCGAGGTCCGGACTGGCGTGGCGCAGCGCCTCAGCGACGTCGGGGTCCTGCCAGACCGAGCGTAGCCAGGCCAGACGACCGGCTGTGACATCCGCCTGTTCAACGCCCTCGAAGGAACGGTCATCAAAGTCCGGGCACGGGAGCTGAGCCACGGCCGGCCGGCCGGGCGACGGCACGCACGAGAGCGGTCCCGCTGGCCCGAAACGCTGGGCGTGCGGCCACGAATACCTCCTTGAGCCGGAGAGAGAAGGGGACGGCCGGTGCCGCCGGCCTACTGGCGCGGCGGCACCGGCTCCCGGTCAGGGCCAGACGACCGGACTGTCAGGCGACGTTGGTGGTGCAGGCACCGCACGTCGTTCCGCAGTTGTCGTCGGTCAGGTTGGTCAGCCCGGCCGCGTCGGAGACCTCCAGCAGGGAGACGTTCAGGTCAAACCCGTCCGACTGGATCGGCGCCGTCGACTCCTGGGCCGGGGCGGTGCTTTTGGGAACGGATCGCGTCATGACAACTCCAGGTGATTCAGCTGTTGTTGTGGACTGGGTGGTGCTGCCAGTGCACTGCCGGACGGAGCGTAGTGATGAAGCCGCACCGCCGTGCAGGTTCTGGCCATCCCGCCTCGATGACCGAGCCGGGAAGCTCAGTGGGTTGTGCCTTGAGGGTTGGTGGCTCAGCGCAGTGGGCCGCGCAGGATGATGCCCTGCACGGACCCGCCGGCGGTGATCGAGTAGCGCGTCACGTGCTGCCAGTGACCGTCGTCGAGCCCGTTGATCTCAGCCAGCGTCAGGCCCCGATGCACGTGCTCCGGCGGCGTCAACTCGTGTACGGCCGTGGTGATGTGCAAGGTGCCGGTGCGCGCCCGCAACCACCGTCGGCAGTCACCGAGGAAGCGGCGGCGGTCGAGGAACGGGAGTGTCAGGCGGCAGATGATCAGGTCCACCGTGCCGGGCTGGAGTAGGTGGTGCTCCGAGTCGGCCTTGAAGTCGTACCGATCGAACCGCAGGTTCTCGAACTCTTGGAACATGCCGCGGGCCGCGTCGACCGCGACCTCGGAGAAGTCGAGCCCGAGGACGTTCAGCCCCCAGCCGGCCAACGTGGCGGCTAGCGAGCCGCGCCCGCACCCCGCGTCGACGGCGAACTGGCCGGAGGCGACCTGGGCGTAAGCGCGAAGCAGTTGCCGCTCCTCCCGCCCGACGGACAGGAAACGGGCGCCCTGCCCGTAGGCCCGGCCCCAGTATTCGGGGGTGTGGGTCTCGGACACCGGTGAGGTGTTCTCCGTGGCGGTCATGCTGCCGGCTCCGGATCGTGCACAGGGTCGGTCAGCCGGAGGTAGCTGACGCCGGACCTACTCTCAGCCGGACACGCCTCGAACTGCGGTGTGGAGTCCGTGGCCTGCTCCAGGGCTTCGAGGGTAGGCGCCATGTTGGGGATGACGCAGAGTCGCATTGGAAGACCTTTCAGTGTGTGGCGAGCCCGACCAGCAGGACGACCATCAGGACGGTCAGGGCGTCGACGTAGAGGACCTGAGCGGCGATCTGCCGCCAGCCAATGCCGTGTTCGTCGAGCCAGATGCGGGGCGGCTTCATCGATGGCCTTCGGGGCGGAGGAGGTACAGGAACGCATTGCGCTCGCCGAGCCAGCGGACTTGCTGCTCGTACTCTGCGAAGTTCGAGGTGATGGTCGCCATGTCCGGGATGACAAGGCCGTCAGCCCGGCCGCGGTAGATCATGTCGATCGCCTCGGCGTATCCCTCCCGCACGCGCAGGTCGCAGGCGATGGTGTCCGTGACGTCGTAGATCACGTGGCGGCCACGAGCCTCCGCCAGCTCGCGGAGCCGGGACTGCATGCCCGAGGCGTCCGCTCCCGGCGGCCTGATCACGTAGCTGACCAACCGACTGTGCGACGAACCTGGGAACAGCTCTTTGACATGGTCGTTGTAGGACCGGCGGAGGTGGCGCAGCCGTAAGGCCGGATCCACCGAGATACGCGGCTGCCGCCTGAACGTTAGGTCGTTGGCCATCAGATATCGCCCAGGCCCAGGTACAGGTCGCATTCGTAGCTGTCCCAGTCGTCGGGGTTGCCGTGGCGCCGGCGGAAGTCCCGGCGTTCGACGGCCAGGGAGCGCCGTGCGTCACGGGCCTTCATGCCCATGGCCTGCCGTCGCATCGTTTGTGTTGCGGGCCACTTCGGGTTGCTGCTGTCGCTCATCGTTGCCTCCAAGCTAGGGAAGGCATGGCCGCACCCGCCGCTCATCGGCGGGCCGGCCAGGTGGGGCCGCGCGAGCTGGAAGACGTCAACGGTCAGACACGCAGCGGCAGTCGGAAGCACCTCTACTTGCGGCGACCGTCGCGAGGGAGCTCGCGTCAACGCGCCTCCGGCGAGGTCTGCCTGAACTACCGTGACGGCTACTGAACTTCTTCAACTCGGCCACTGATCGGGGGATGGTTGGTGGCCCGTAACAGGCGAGGCTCTCGGACTGTTGAGCGGGATGTCTCACGTC
>NZ_JBHVJX010000072.1:0-15068 GCF_042798755.1 Streptomyces sp. NPDC057743 | reverse complement strand
TGGCGGCTCTTCCGCCGAGCCCGCTGCAGCCCCAACCGACTGACGTCAATGACCAAAGCGGTCCTCACCCTGGAGCAGCACCGCTGAAGAAGCTCCATGAAGGGTGGAGTCGGTGTGTCGGTGTCCGGCGAACGACGCGATCGCGTGCAACTCCCAGCCCATCCGGGCCAGGTCGGTCAGACACAGGTGCCGGGTGGTGTGCGTGGAGAACCGCTCGACACCGGAGGTCAGCGCGATCCGTCGGACGACCTTTGACCAGGTCCACAGGCTCAGCGGTTGGGCGTGATTGCGCCGCGACTCCGACAAGAACAGCGGCCCTCGGGCCCGGCTGATCCGGGCGCGGTGAGCGAGGTAGTCCGACAGCAGCACCCCGGTCGATGCCGAGTAGGGCACCACCCGCTCCAGCCGGTTCTTCGTCGTTTCCGCCCGTATCCGCAGCGTGCGATGGGCCGGATCGACGTCGCCGGTCCGCAGCGAGCACAGTTCCTCACGGCGCAGGGCAGCGTCGTAGGCCAGGGCGAGCATCACGCGGTTGCGTACCGGCTCGTGCTTGGCGACCTCCAGGACGCGCAGCCACTGCTGTTCCCCGGGAATCCACGGCAGCTTCGTCAGCCGGGGCACCAGACCGCGCTGCTGACCGCCATTCCGCCGGCCGGAGGTGTAGCGCCCCCGGCCGACGGGGTTGGACTCCCACAGTCCCTCTTCCATGAGGAAGTCGTAGAACAGGCGAACCGACACCAGCCGCTGCTGGATCGTCGCATTCGCCAGCCCCGCCCCGGAGTCGATCGAGATCACATTCGCACCCCGGCGGTGCGGCCGCGAGGTCAACTCCCGTACGTAGAGAGCGATATGTGCACGGTTCGCGGTGACCGGGTCGACATCCTCCCGTTCGCACATCAGCAGGTACTCGGCCAGCCCGCGGGCGTAGGCGTCGATCGTGCGAGGCGCACGTCCGAGATCCGTCCAGACCGTCAGCCAGGCCGCGCCGCCTGCTCGTGCCGGCCGAGCACCGGCCACTTCTCCGTCAGCACCGTCGTGCCGCTCAACACATCTCCCAAGTCCGTGGTTACACCGGAGAGACATGATCACCCCCGGCAGATTCCACGTAACTTTTAAGATGCTTAAGCGGCAGATGTTCGGCCGTGCGGGCTTGGACCTCCTACGCAAGCGCGTACTCCTTGCCGTATGACCCGGACGTCCAGCCGGCCCGGTCAGTGACCGTCCGTCAGCCCAGCACGGAAAGTGATCCAGAACCCGAGTTCGACCGTCGCCGAGACGGCCCCGGTCCACGCTGAAGACGTTGTGATCTCCCTGTCGGTTGAGGCTGTGGCGCGTCAACAGCAGGAGAATTTGAGGAACCTTGCCCCATATTTCGCCGTCTGACACGGAGAGAGCAAGAGTTGTGGGGGTACGAGGGAATTGCGTGGAAGGCTTATGGGACTGGACGCGGTCCGAGGACTGGCGGTCCTTGGGATGTTCGCTGTCCATGTCGGGCCCGTGCCGTACCGGGACGGGCCCGGGCATGTTCTGGTGGCTGCCGATGGCCGTGCGCCCGCCGTCTTCACCCTCGTCGCTGGTTTCTCCCTCGCTCTGGCCCGGGGCGGAACGGAGCCCCGCTCCGGCCCACCATGGTGGACGACGGTCGTGCGCTGCACGGTTTTGGCAGTGCTGGGGCTGGTGCTGGCCTCTTTGCAGACCGGCATCCTCGTCATCCTCAGCTTCTATGCCGTGTATTTCCTGGCCTGTGAGCCCTTCACCCGGCTCCGTACCCCCGTACTGGCTGTGGCCGCTGCCGGGAGCGTTGTCCTGGGCCCGCTTGCCTCCTACGTCTTGGGCCCGCTGTTCGGCGTACGCGTCCAAGGACGCGGCGGGACACCGTCGCTGAGCGAGCTCACGAGTTGGGACGGGGCCGGTCGGGCCCTTGGCGACGTGTTGGCCACGGGGGCCTATCCGTTGCTGACCTACCTGCCGTATCTGCTCATCGGGCTCCTGCTTGGCCGAGTCGTCGATCCACGATGCCTGGCTGATGCCTGGCGTGTGGCGGGCTGGGGGACGGTGGCCACGGTCGCGGGGTATGGGGGTGCCTGGCTGGCCACGGAACGCTTCGGGGGACGGGAGAGGCTGCTCACCGCGATCGCCGAACATCACTCCGGCGCCCTGGCGGCCGCTGATCCGATGCATGCAGTGCTAGCGCGGCAGTTCGGTGCGGTCCCCAGCACTTCCTGGGACTGGCTGTTGATCGCCGAGCCCTACAGCCAGACGCCACTGGAGACGGTGGGCAATGCGGGGGTAGGGAGCGTGCTGATCGGGCTGGCCATGGCGCTCACCTGCCCACGCATCCTGTGGCTGCTGCGTCCGCTGGCCGTCGTCGGTGCGATGTCGCTGAGCGTGTATGTCGTTCATTCCCTGGCCCTGGCGTGGTTCGCGCACGGCGCCGGATCCTGGCAGGCGCTGGGCTGGTTCAGCCTCGCCGCGGTGGCCGGCGCCTCTGCCTGGCAGTTTGTCTGGCGCGGCACGCCGCTGCAGCACGGTCCCCTGGAGTGGGTGTTGCGCTTGGCGGCCGGGCGGGGCCATCCGGCGTCCTGTTCTTCATCGCCGTCGTCGTCTCACGCCGCTTTGCCTTCCAATAGGCCCGGGTGGGACCGGTGACGCCATGGTGGCGGCTCGGATGCAGGGCACTTGCCGTTGGTGCGACGCTGACCGTGAGTGCGTGCACTCAGCCGGCCATACCGCGCGCCACACCTTCGACGAGGTCCCGTATGTCGGCGTGCTCACCGGCGACGTCGGAAAGCACAGATGCACGGCGAGTGTCGTGAACAGCCCGAAGGGCAACGTCCTCGCCACCGCGGCACACTGCGTCCTCCCGCACGCCGGAGCCGCGCATGATGGCGACCGGCCCAGCTCGTACGAGGAGAAGCTGGAGTTCGCTCCACAGTTCTCCGGCAGGGGACGGGGGAGGCCTCCGCACGGGAGGTGGAAGGCGCGCGGCATCCACATCGAAGACTGCTGGAAGGACAAGGACGACAGTGCGGACTATGCCTTCTTGACTGTCGAACCAGACGACCGCGGCCGCAGCGTCCAAGAGGCGGTGGGTGCCGTGGTGCCTGACTGGCCCTCCGGATTCTCGCGGGACGTTACCGTCATCGGCTATCCCCACCACGAGCACAACCCCGAAATCCGGCCTGTCTCCTGCACCACGCGTACTCGACGAGACGACGAGTTGGCGAGACTGGTGCGGATGGAGTGCGCTCGCCTCTGGGGTGGCACCAGCGGAAGTCCGTGGTTGGCCGCTCGCGCTGTCCGGGGACAACCCGGCAGACTCATCGGCGTACTGAGCGGTGGAGACATCGACAGTGAGTCCACCGCTGCCCTCTTCGACACACGGGCACGCGCCCTGTATGAGCAGGCCGCCCGGGAGGCGGGATGACCCGTCACGGCAGTGCCTACTCCTCCGGGTGGCGCTCCCGTCGTTTCCTCAGACCCGCAGTCGCTCAGCCCCTATACACAGCTCATGAAGAAGGCAGTACATGCGTCACTCCACGTTCCCCACAGTCCCAAAGCCCCGGACAGACCGCTCTCCCCGACCTGTCAGTCACCGCATCGGTTACGTCATGTTCCTCAGCCGGTGGCTGCAAGTACCCCTGTATGCGGGGCTGATCGTCGCGCAATTGGTCTACGTCTGGGTCTTTCTCGCCGAGCTGTTCCATCTGGTCAGTGACACCCTCGCGGGGAACGGAAAGGCCAACGAGACGATGACCATGTTGGCCGTCCTGGGGCTCGTCGATGTGGTGATGGTCGCCAACCTTCTCATCATGGTGATCGTGGGCGGCTACGAGACCTTCGTTGCCCGGATGAACCTCCAGGGCCACCCAGACGAGCCGGAGTGGTTGAGCCACGTCAACGCCAATGTGCTGAAAGTCAAGTTGGCCACCGCCATCGTGGGCATCTCCTCCATCCACCTTCTGAAGGCCTTCATCGGCATCAGCGAACCGGGCTGGCGCTGGCAGCAGACCATGTGGCAGGTCATCGTGCACACGGTCTTCATCGCCTCCGCCATCGCCCTGGCCTTGATCGACAAGCTGATGCCAAGCCACGATCCCGACAAGGGCGGGGAACCACATCGCAACGGCCAGGCGGCCCCTGATTGCCTGACGTTCCGGTAGGCGCTCCCGAGTCCCGCCGCATCCCACCACCCGACGTTTCGCCCCTCAGACAGCGCAATCCGGAGCAACGCCATGACGCAGTTCCCACCGCAGTACGACGACCAGAGCCATCGTGGCGATCCGCAGGCCTACAGCGATCCCCAGGTCTACGGCGTGCGCCGAAGGAAGAGACAACGCAGACCCTTGAAGTTGATCGCCACGCTCGCGCTCGTGGCCAGCGGCGTGACGGCCTGGCGGCTCGGCGTCTTCTCCGACAACGGCGAGCCGATCACCTACGCCGGGGCTGACAACACCGCACGCCCCGGGGGCCGGCCAGAGCAGCAGACCGATGTCGATCCCAACGTGCAGTTCCCCACCGGGCCCGCCGCCACGTTCAAGCGCATCGCCCGCTTGGACGACGGAACCGAGATAGGCAAGACCACGCTCGCGGGCCCGAAGTCCGGGTTCACGGGCGACGTATGGGTCTGGACACCCAAGGAGTACAAGGACCCCGCCTACGCGAAAAGCGCCTTCCCTGTTCTCATCGCGCTGCCGGGCAGCTACGGCTATCCCGTCAACTACTGGTCAGGCACCGACCTCGGCCTCCAAAAGGCCGTCAGCGACGGAGCCGCGGCAGGGAGGAGCCACCCCTTCATCGTGGTCATGCCCGTGCTTAACCCAGGTAACAAGGGTCCCTTCCACGACGGCAGTGACATCCCGGGACAGCCGAAGATGGGCACCTGGATGTCCGACGACGTCCCCGACCTCGTCCGGCGGAACTTCCGCACGTACACATCACGCGACGGCTGGGCGTTCATGGGGTCCTCCACCGGCGCCTTCGTCGGCCTCAAACAGGTCCTCAAACACCCCAGCCGCTTCAAGGCAGTGATCGCCAGCGGCGGCATGACCACGCCAGACTCGCCACTGTGGAAGGGGCACCAGAAGGAGATGGACGAGAACAACCCAGAGAAGCTCGCCGAACAGCACATTGCCCAGCACGGGCCTGACGTTCACCTCAACTTCCAGATCGGCGCCAAAGAGGACCCGGCAGGTCTGCGGGAGTTCGTCCGGAAGTACGGGAAGGGCCCGATCAAAGCCACCCTGCGCACCATCGACAACGGAGGCCACAACGGCCGCGACTACGTACGCGGAATGCGCGAGGGGTCCCTGGAGTGGATCAGCAAGGCGCTGCTGGGGCCCAAACCCCGGCCCTCCCAGGGAGCTTCGACCGCCGAGACGGGCTACCGGTAGTTCGTTACCGACTTCGGCTCGTCAGACATCCCATGGCGTTGAGATGTCAAGCTGTAGCGGCGAGGGGCGCGTGGTGTGACCATGCGGTGGCCTCGTCGTAAAGGGTGCGGGTCTTGAGGCATCCGTGGAGGATGCCCACGAGTCGGTTGCCGAGCTGGCGCGGGGCAGGGTTGCAGCCAGCGTCGCGGGCGCGCTGTTTGCCGTAGTAACGGCGGGCGCCGAGCGAGGTGTTCAGGGCAGAGAACGCCTGCTTGTGGAGGGCGTCGGCGAGGCGGTCGTTGCGGGCGGAGCGTGCCTGGACGGTGTGCGTCTTGCCAGAGGCGCGGGTGATGGGGCTGGTGCCGGCGTAGTTCTTGCGGGCCTTGGCGGAGGTGTAGCGGGTGGGGTCGTCCTCGAACTCGGCCAGCACCCGGGCGCCGGTGATCTCGCCGATACCGGGCATCGACGGGTAGACCTCAGCGTCCGGGTGCGCGCGAAAATGCGCGCTCACCTGCTCTTCCAGCGTGGTTATTTGCTCGTTCAGGGCGATTAGCAGTCTTGCGTGGGCGAACGCCACCGCACCGTAAGCGGCGGCCACCGGGGTGGCGACACCGAGCTGGGGCTCGCGTAGCGAGGTCTGCATCGCTGTGGCCCGTTGGTCCCGGCGATGGCGGCGGTGCCGGACCAGGATGGCGGCGATCTGCGGCTTCGTCAGCTTCGCCGCCTGGCCGGGTGTGGGCGCCTTGATCAACAATTCCAGCGCGTCGGTGCTGGTCAACTCCAGGTCGGCGTAAGCGGTCAGCGCGCCGGGGAAGCACTCGCGCAGGGTGCTGCGCAACCTTTGGAAGGTGCGGGTGCGGTCCCAGATCAGGGTCTGGTGGACGCGGGCGACGACGCGGACGGCCTGGGCCTGGTCACTGTCACCGGCCACAGTTCTGAGCTGGGCACCATCGATGCGGACCATGTCCGCCAGCGCGTGCGCGTCGCCCTTGTCGCTCTTGGCCCCGGAGGTGCTGTACCGCTCCTTGAACCGGGCGGCCTGGCGCGGGTTGATCGCGTAGACCTGGTAGCCGGCCGCGATCAGCGCCTGCACCCACGGGCCCCGGTCGGGAGGGTGTACACCAGATTGTGTGAGTAAGCGATGATTGCTCTTGTTGAGTCCGGTTCCTGCCCTGAACGGAAAGTGACACACCGTGATATCGAGGCAGGATGACGAAATGCACCGTGCTGAGGCTGCTCAGCGGGTGAAGCGGGTGCTGTCGCCGGAGGCGATCGACGCGTTGATCGCGGACGCGAAGGACTCCGGGATTCCCTTGGACGGGACGGGTGGACTGCTGCAGCAGATGATGAAGCAGGTCATCGAGCGGGCTCTGCAGGCTGAGTTGAGCGATCACCTGGGCTACGAGGAGGGGGATCCCGCTGGGCGGGGCAGTGGAAACAACCGCAACGGCTCGTATCCGAAGACGGTGACGACCACGGCTGGCCCCGTCGAGTGGGACGTGCCTCGGGACCGTCGGGGCGAGTTCGAGCCGCGGATCGTGCCGAAGGGGACGCGGCGGCTGGGGCAGGTCGACGAGATGGTCCTACCTTTCAAGGGCGGTCACTCTGGTCACTCGTAGGATCGGAAGGCCCGGGGGCTCCGGACATGTCGTCAACAAGGCCGCCCACCTGGTCATCGGCGTCGATGCGGACGGCGTCAAGAACGTGCTGGGGATCTGGCTCCAGGACAGTGAGGGAGCGAAGTTCTGGCTTCACGTGCTCACCCAGCTGGGGCACCGCGGCCTGGCCGACGCCCTCGTGGTGTGCTGTGACGGTCTCAAGGGCCTGCCCGAGGCGATCGAGGCCGTCTGACCCCAGGCGATCACGCAGACCTGCGTCGTTCACTTGATCAGGTCGGCCCTGAAATACCAACACCGTTGCGTTAGCTCCTTGAGCGGTTGTTGATGCCGTGCTTGAAGAACGTGACGGTGGTGTTGACGGTGTAGTTTTGGCTGATCGTGAGGTGTTGTCCGGCGTTCGGTCCGTACTTGCTGGTGGGGTTCTTGCGGGTGCGGGCTTTGACGCGGTGGCGGGCGGGGTGCAGGGCGTGGAGGACGGCCCGGCCGATGGTGCCGGCGAGTCCGGCGGGTCCTGCCGGGGGCAGGATTCCGGTTGCGGTGGTGACGGTGTCGGCAGCGCTGGTCTGCAGGACGGTGAAGCTGATGCGGTCCATGTCCAGGCCAGGCCGGGTGCAGGCAGTGTCGGCGGCGGCACGGATCAGGGCCTGCTAGGTGGTGAGCAGGGCGTAGATCTCCTGGTCGAGCCCGTCAGGCGGCGGGAGCGCAGAACGCGGCCGTCCAGCATGGTCGCTTTGATCGAGAAATACATCGTCTCCGACTGCCACCGTTCATGGTAAAGATCAACGAGCCGGGTGGCCGGGTCGGAGCTCTGGTCGAGGAGGCTGGTGAGCAGGCGCCACTGCTCGGTGCGGACGGTGCCGTCGGCCAGCGTGACGGTCACGGACGCCTCGATAACGCGGACGGTCATCAGGATGGGCAGGACGCCGTAGCCGATCCGGGCCAGGTAGGAGCCGTCGCCCAGGTGCGTCAGCGGAGTGGGGACGCGGCAGGCTGAGGAGCGCACCAGGAACTGTGCGCCGGTGGCTTGCACGTCCCGGACGAACGCCGCTCCGTCGAAACCGGCGTCGGCTAGGCGGTGTCTTCAAATGATCGTGTGTGGTGGATCATGGTTGGGTGATGCGTCGCCATGAACTGTCAGATGCTGAGTGGGAGTTCGTCCGGCCGTTGCTGCCCGTATCGCTGAGGGGGCGGAAGCGGTTGGACGATCGCACGGTGCTCAACGGGATCGTGTGGAAGTTCCGGACCGGGGTGGCCTGGCGAGATGTGCCTGAGCGGTACGGCCCGTGGGCCACGCTCCACACTCGGTTTCGTCGGTGGGCCTTGGACGGCACGTTCGAGCGGATGCTCCAGGCCGCCCAGGCAAGGGCAGACATGGCCGGTGACATCGACTGGCTCGTATCGGTCGACTCCACGGTCACCCGGGCCCACCAGCACGCTGCCGGGGCTCGAAAAGGGGGCTCCGCTGCCCCGCGCTCGGACGTTCCCGGGGCGGCCTGACCAGCAAGATCCACCTGGCCTGCGACGCCCTGGGGCGCCCCCTCGCTTTCACCGTCACCGGCGGAAACACCAACGACTGCACCCAGTTCACGACTGTAATGGATGCGATTCGGGTGCCACGACAAGGGCCGGGACGGCCCCGAAACCGTCCCGACCATGTCGTGGGCGACAAGGGCTACAGTTCCAAAGCCATCCGGGCCTGGCTCAGACGGCGGGGCATCGCCCACACCATTCCCGAACGGGCCGACCAGATCCGCAACCGCCTTCGGCGAGGCAGTCACGGCGGGCGCCCGCCAGCCTTCGACAAGCATCTCTACAAGCGGCGCAACGTCGTTGAACGCTGCTTTAACCGCTTGAAGCAATGGCGCGGCATCGCCACCCGCTACGACAAGACCGCCGACTCCTACCACGCAGCCGTCACCCTCGCCTCACTCCTAATGTGGGTGTGACATTTGAAGACAACTCCTAGCAGGAGCATCGTGCGGTCCAGTACCTTCAGCAGGCGGCCTGCGTAGGCAAGTTCACCCTCGCTCTCGGGGCCGAACGCGGCAGCCAGCACCGTGTGGGTGCCGCACCCGACCAGGACCACGAGTCGCAGCAGCGGGTAGCCGAACTCCAGGCTCTTACTCGCCCGTTTGGGATAGCGCCAGGTGAGCGTCTCCTCGTCGGGTACGTGCAGTGAGGTGCCGTCCATGGCCACGGCCCGCAGACCCTGGTAGAACGAACCGGTCTGTCCGAGATGGGCAACGGGCCCGGCGAGGATCTCGAACAGTCGCCGCAGTGGCACGGAACCTATCCATCGCCGGGCCCTGGACAGTGAGGAAACCGCCGGGCGCACCAGCGGCAGCCCTTCCAGTCCCGCGGTCAGCTTTCCCCACACGCCCCGGTAGGAGCAGTCCTCGAACAGAGCCAGTGCGAGGACGAAGTACACCACCACCCTCGATGACAGCAGGCGCAGCCGTCTCTCGCGTGTACCGGTCTCCTCGATCACCGCGTCCACCAGCACAAAATCCACTATCTGAGTCAACTCACCCAAGTGACCGGGCGCGTACAGACCCCCAGCCGCCTCGACCGTGCGCGTAATGACAGACTTCTCCTGCAACGGGACTCCCGATGATCTTCTTGCTCGACACAAGCTGATCTATCAGGACGTCCCGTTGCGTCATTCAGCAGGGCTTGACCTGCAGCTCAAGATCCAAACGCAACGGTGTTGCGGACAACGTTTACCACCGATCACCAGTCACAAGATCTGAGGCTGTAGTGCACGTCCGCGCAGGCGCAGCAGTCGAGAACGGCTTCCTCGTCGAACGCGAGGAAGCTCACGCAGCTGAACTACCTCACGATCCATAGATATTGACCATTGCTCTTGCAAGGAGAGGGACATACATGCCTACGCATGCCTATCTGTCGTCATCCCGGGACAAGCCAAAGCCCGCGGCCGTCCAGAGGCCTGGTCCTGCGTCCGTGCGGAGTGGTCCTGGGGCGAAGAGTGCCACAGCGAGTTGGGGCACCTTGGCGTCACAGATACCAGAAGCCAAGCCCCCTGTCGAGGACTTCATCGCCCTCCACGAGCGCAATAGGAGCACTTTGGAGGATGACTTGCTGTTGGCGATAGGGGACGAACCTCGGGCCAAAAATGCCCGCTACCTCGAGGAGGCCCTCGAATCCGATCGCCAGCGTGAGGACTCGTCCGACGGCGGCGAATCGACCTTCGCGGACCTCCGCAAGACGCTTGCCAAGACCCAGGCGAATATTGAGGCCGGGCCCGTTCGTATCCTGACTTATGATTCGACGTCGTTCGGCAGGATGGCCGTCGCCATCGGGGACATCGAGGCCGCCACCCACGTCGGCGTCCTGGTCCCTGGCATGGGCAGCGGTCCCTCGAACTTCGGCGATCTCATCACACGGGCCCGGAACGTCTACCGCGCGTGCCGCGAGGTCGCCTCCAAATCCCCCGAAAAAAAGAAGGTCGCCATCATTGCCTGGCAGGGTTACAAGGCTCCCGACCTTTCGGAGACCCTTCGGGAGGCCCTTTGGGACGCCGGCGAGACAGCCGCCATGGAGGGCTCCAGGCTCCTCCTCGACGACCTTGCCGACTGGCGTTCCCGCTGGAGGAAAAGCACCGACCGCAAGGAGGCCGGCCTTCCCGAACAGCCCAAGATCACCGTCGTCGGGCACAGCTACGGAAGCGTCCTCGTCGGACATGCCTTCCAGAAGCTCTCCGAGTCTGGCGGCACCAACTCGGCCCCCGTGGGCGGCGGAGAGGTCGACTACCTTGTCTTCACCGGCAGCCCCGGCACCGGCGTCAAAAAAGCCGAACACTCCAACATCCCCCTCAAGCACCAATACGTCCTCGCCGACCGCGATGACCCCGTCACCAACCTCAACTGGTACACCGACCCCGCCCACCAGGATTATGACCCGACTGGAGAAGTAACCCGCCTCCTTGCCGGCCCCCCCGCGGCCTCCGACGCCCCCGACATAAGCGATCCCCACAGCGGCTACTACGTTCCCCGCAGCATAAGCATCTACAATATCGCCCGTGTCGTCACCGAAGAAACCAAAATGATCTCCAAGGATAAGGCGCGGACTGGCTACTACCCGTTCATCGCTAAGGCACTGAACCTCTCTGCCTCTCTTGCCGACACCTTACCTTCCGCACAGAGAGTCGGAACACACTCTGCCGGATTCCCGGTACTGGCCGGACAGCCCGACAAGCCGCTCTGCCTGAAGCTGAATGAAGGGGCCTCGGGGAAATTCTCCGTCGTCAACGACATCAAGTTCTTCACTCCGGAGTTCATGGACATCGCCCCGGACGGCGAAAAGATATACCTCAAGCCCCCCGGGCAGCTCTGGCCCGAGAGCCTCTCAAGAGGGTCCGTCCTCATCCTGGACAACTTCGGCAACGAAATCGGTTTACGCATCAAAGAAATCAGCAAAATATTCGGCAATTCGAATACGAGGATTTGCCCGGCCAAGAACTGGAAGGGAAGGAAGCCGGAATTCATTATCGTAGCCCCGATATTCAGAGATTCGAAAGAAATGGTGCGGCAGTGGCAGGAAAGTGAAGAGGGGAACATCGGGATTGACGTCCAGATGCCGTACGGGCCCCTGGAACATTTCCCGACAACCACAAGGGGGAAGCGCAGCCGCAGAAGCACTCCTGGCGAAACGGTCATGCTTCCAGCACAGGAAACCGGAATATGTCATTCTGGATTCCCGAAACTAGCCGGCGACGATGAAAATCCCAGCCTGACACTGGAGAGCGGGGGCTTGGGGAAATTCTCCGTGGCAAATGGCGCCAGGTTCTTCACTCCGGAGTTCATGGAAATCGTCACAGACGGCAAAAAGGTAGAACTCAAACCCACCGGGCTGGACCGGTTTTACGGTCTCAACAAACAGGAAGTCATCGTCTTCAAGCACTACGGCGACGGCTCCATTGAGGGTCGTTTCGAGGACATCAAACAATCGAAAAATACGAGTATCCTGACGGGCAGCGATGAGCCCCCGAGCTTCTTTTCCGTAGCCGTGATACCCGATCGATGGCATGCCCCGTTCCGTATCAATTCACCCTTGACCATCGCCCCGTCTCTCGCTGAGGTACTGTCCGAGCTCTTGAAATCTTTCCCGACGGCCACCACCGATTTCGAAGATCTTAAAAATGCGCTACGCCAGAGCGAGGCAGAATTTACGATAGACTTCTCCGCGGCGTCCGCAAAACAAACAATCGACGAAGTGAGAAAGCACATCCCGCGCATCGGGAGCGGCGATTTCAGGTCTTCTTTCGATAGAAACTTGAACCGCCGACTCCAAGATGTAATGAAACGGATCTTCGCCAAGTCGACAGGCCCGGCGAGAGATCTCGCGGGGCTATGGCTAGGTGGACAACTAAACGAACTCGCGGTGACCTTGAATTTCGCACTGGTACCCGGCATGGTCGCCATAACATCCGATGGGCATACGCTACTCGTATCAATTCCGACAGGTGAGCATCGCCTGTGGAATTCTAACGAAGCGGAGAGTACGTACAAAAACTTCGTCAGCAAACATTTGTCGAGATCCGCCAAGAAGTACGCGGAGCCGGAACGTACCACCCCTAATCCGAGCACCTGGCTAGGGCTACCCATGGGTGCCGGTCTACAAAATCAATATTTCCAACTCGAATTCAAGCCGTTCTACAACCCTCATCGTGACCTGTTGGCGCACGCACAGGATCGAGTTAATTCCGATTTCCGCGGCATACCGCAGACGTATACATTCGATGACTACACGAACGCCCTCTTCGCAGGCCAGGACCTAATGATGTTCGGTGACGCCCGTTCATACAAAGGGCAGCGTTTCAAGTCTGGCGAAATCTATCTCGTCGATGTCGATCCATCGGGTATTAAAGTCGAGAGGAGGGTTGGCTCGGGCAATGTCTTTGCTTTGAATGATCCTGCCTGTTCGTTCCTGCACCTTCCATGGGGAGGCGATTTCGAGAAGACTCCCTTCGGGGGAAAGGTGAAGTGCCCGCGCCCCCTGTCCGCATTTGGTGACCGCCTTCCCATACTCGCCCTGTTCGGTGGCCGCAAGCTCATCGACGTCATCAGGATGGATAGCGAGTGGCATTCGATCACCTTCGACGCGAAGAGTCTGATCGAGAACGGACAGAGCATTTTTGGTGCCATCGTGACCAACCGCTCCAAAGGAAGCCTTCTGCCTAGCCTTCTGCCTGCCGAGATGATTAAGGGAGATATACTCGAGCCATATTCTGTCGATATCAAGCTCGATGAAAACGACGAACAAGCCATCACGAAGAAATGGTACGACGAGCTGGAGCCGGAGCTGCCGAAGTTGCGGCCGCGCCGGCATGAGCCCGGCGACCACGATGCGCAGGCGGGGGAGCAGCAGCAGGTTCCCTCGGGCGACTTCTGGAGGGGCTTGGCCCGCTCCGCCGATCCCCAGATTCAGCTCTTCCAGAGCTTGGCGGTTCCCGAGGGCAAAGAACCGGTCGCCAGGGCGATGCTGGAAGCGATCCAAGCCGCTGCCGAGCAGTCAAGGCTCACCGCCGCTTCATCACGGGTGCTGGACGCGAGTCTCAAGTACCAGGGCTCCGTCGACCGGATGAGAGTCTTCCATTACTATGACCATCCCGACAAGTATCTAAATGGCCAGATTCCTTCCGTCGCAGACGTCGCCGCCGACCTGATGGGAACCAGCGACGGAGGCTGGACAGTCAATTCTAGAAAAGCGTGGAGAAAGGGGAAGGAGGATTTCCTCAGGGCTCAAAGCGAATACGACGAAGCATTTACAGCCCTCAAGGGGATGACCTCCCAGGGGGGAAGTCGTGGTACCAGCATCGACGACATAGCTGTCCAAAAAAATCCGTCGAAAGTCTACAGCTGGGCATTCACGTTGCTGTATGCCGGGAACCTCGCGATGTCCGTTTTTGGTGGCGGAATAGAAAAAGGAGATGCTCTGGTCCATAGCGTGGCGGCGGCCTCGAGCATCGCAGTTGCCATGTCGGCCATCGATAGTTTCCTGACTTCGATAGGCAAAGAGGCCGGAACGGTCAGGGCAACCGTCCTTCCGGCCGTATCTCTCATCGCGAACACTCTTTCGCTCTGGAAAACCCTCCGAGAAGATGAAGTCGACGCGTGGGCCGTAGCGTTCGACGTCATGGGTATCTCCGCGGACGTCCTGGCCCTTTTGGCCGTGCTCTTCCCCGCCCTGTCCACTGCGGCTACCGTGCTGGGTGCACTCCTCGCCATTCCGAGCGTCATGTACATGATCTACAACTTGGGAGAAACGCCGCCCCTCCCCGATAGGTTCGTGCAAGAACTTGGCAGGAAGCTGGCGGACGGCATCACCTCTTCCCTGGAGGACTACAGGGCCGACCTCCATCAAAAGCTGATGAGTTTGGGAGTCCCGGAACGCCGTATCGCGGGGTTGTGGAACAGCACTGAGCGATCCTCCGTATTGGAGCCTCTCATCCACAAAATGAAAGAGCAGAATACTTCGCGGCCCATAGAAAAATTTAGGGCTTGGGATGTGGGGCCGGTCAAGGCGCAACTAGAGGAGGTCCTGGAATCCCCGGGATATTTTAACTATACTCCACTGGAATGTTTTATAGATCTCTACGACGAACTCAAAAAGTACTGTATTAAAAAGATTCAAGACGCTAAACCCGGTGCGCTGAACAAGTTGTCCTTCTCCTTGGAGGACTGGCTGCTGCAAACCAAAGAAGGGCTCACATGGGCCAGAGGTGCCTATCGTAGCCGACCGCCGGTGAACTGGAATGGTCCAGTTGGTTAGCCTGTCAGGGGCCCAGCCAGGCAGGGCTCCGTCAAGTTCCGTGTCTGTACGCAGGGCCCTGCTGCTGGACATGATTGCGGCGCATGTATGTCAACGCCACGACAACGGATTTGAAAAGCCCGAGAATTGGCGGCCAGCGCCTTTCCGATCCATCCCGCACACGCTCGTGGGTCATGACGCACAGATCCGTGATCTGCCACGGCAGCTGTAGTTCTTGGTTGATGGGGTGTTGGTGCAGGTCAAGTCGTTGCTGTGGCGGTGGTGTTGTTCCATTTGCGGTGGGCTT
>NZ_JBHVJX010000071.1:0-15344 GCF_042798755.1 Streptomyces sp. NPDC057743 | reverse complement strand
CCGCGCCCCCCCGCCCCCCCCCCGCGCCCCGCCCGCCCCCCCCCGCCCCCCCGCCCGGGTCGCTGTTTGTACTTCTTCTCTCCACCGGGGCGGGGTCCCGTTACGTACGGGAGGGGGCGGTGCCGGAGGGGTGGGTGTTCGGACGTAAAGCGAAGCAGTCCGAACACCCACCCCGGAGGCGCCGAACCCGGCACCCACCACCCAGCAGGGGCCCCGCCCCACCACACCCCTCCGCCGGGCGGGACCGACGATCAGCTCTCCGTCGTCGCCCCCGCCGCCTCGCGGCGCACCGCGCGGAGGCCGCGGAAACCGATCACGCCGATGGCAGTGCCCAAGGCGAACGACACGATGGCCAGCGCGAGATGGACCCAGAAGTACGCGGTGGGGTTCCCGTGGTCGAAGGCCAGCCCGCTGGCGTCCTTGGCCAGGTTCTTGACGAAGGTCACCCACACCACCCACGACCACGCACCGAAGGCGAGTAGGAACCAGGAGACCGGGCGGCTGAGCTTCATGGGTGGCGTCCTCTGCTGCGGGGGGCCTTGCTCTGCCAGTATCCGGCCGGTGGTCCGGGGCCTTGCCAGCGGGGTCCGGGTTCGCTGCGTAGGGATCACGTCAACACCGCCGGCGCGCATCGCGTCCCGGAGTGATTCACGTCCCGGACGCGCGGCTTTTGGATCCCAACCGGGGCAACCTCCGTCTTTCACCCCGTGGACTACCTGCCGACCGTGAGTCCTGAGTGGCGTTGGTCAGTCGTATGCGAAAGGTGAACCAGATGGCACAGCTCTCCCCGAAGGGGAGCGAGAACCAGGACGCGGGGCGCGAGGGCTTCACGGGACCCGGTACCGGCAGCGGCTCCATCCGGCCGTTCGGAGGGGCACTCTTCCGTGGGGCGCGTTCCAGGACGCGGGCACGGACGGGTACGTTCACGGACGTGCCGACGACCTTGAGTGCCTCCGCGTCCCCGTCCGCCGTCCGAGCCGTGCGTACCGTCGCCGCGCTGGCGACCTCCGCGCTAATGGCGTCGCCGCTGCTGACCGGCACCGCGTATGCCACCCCAGGGGACGGCGGGCAGCAGCCGAAGGCGCCCGCGCCGCCCGCGAAGATGTCGCAGGTCGGCGGGGAGCGCCTGGGACAGCCCGGCGTCCAGGTCCAGCCCAAGGCGGGCGCGCCGAAGCTCCCGGACGACAAGGAGCTCACCGCCCGCTCGTGGATCGTCTCGGACGCCGAGTCCGGCGAGGTGCTGGCCGCCAAGAACCCGCACTGGCAGCTCGCGCCGGCCAGCACCCTGAAGATGCTGTTCGCCGACACCGTGCTGCCGAAGTTCCCCAAGACCACGAAGTACACCGTCAAGCCCGCCGACCTGGCGGGCATGGGTGAGGGCAGCAGCCTGGTGGGGATAAAGGAGAACCTCACCTACACCGTGCACGACCTGTGGCTGGGGGTCTTCCTGCGGTCCGGGAACGACGCGGTGCACACGCTCTCCGCCATGAACGGCGGGACGGCGGCCACGGTCAAGCAGATGCAGCAGCGGGCGAAGCAGCTCAACGCCACCGACACGCACGTGGTCACGCCGGACGGCTACGACGCGCCGGGGCAGGTCTCCAGCGCCTACGACCTGAGCCTGTTCGCGCGGGCGGGGCTGCAGAACGCGGACTTCCGGGAGTACTGCTCCACGGCGAGCGCGCAGTTCCCGGGCGAGGTGAGCAAGGACGGCAAGCGCGGCACCTTCGGCATCCAGAACACCAACCGGCTGCTCAGCGGCGACTACGACGTCAAGCCCTACCCGGGCATCGCGGGCGTGAAGAACGGCTCGACGACCAACGCCGGGTCCACGTTCACCGGGGTCGCCCAACGCGGGGACCGCAAGCTGCTGGTCACCGTGATGCACCCGGAGAAGAAGGTGCACAACGAGGGGTACCGGGAGGCCGCCAAGCTGCTCGACTGGGGCTTCGCCGCGGACGGCAAGGTGGAGCCGGTCGGCCACCTCGTCGGACCGAAGGGCGCCGGCGACGGGTCCGGCAACGGCAACGCGAAGAACGGCGACCAGCAGGCCCAGGCCGCGCTGGACTCCGGCAGCGGCTGGGGCGGGCCGTGGACCGCGGTCGGCGTCGGCGGCGGGGCGGTGGTCCTGCTCGGCGCGGTGGCGTTCCTGGTCCGCCGGCGGAGGCCGCTGCCGGCGGCCGTACAGGGGCGCCGGGGCGCTTCCGGGAGCCGGCGGAAGAAGTAGCCGCAGAAGCGAGAAGCCGCGCCAAGAGGGGCCGGGCCGCCGCGAGTTGGCGGCCCGGCCCGTCTAGGTGGCGGACGGGGCCGGGGCCGGCGTCGGCTCCGCGGGCGCGTCCTGGGTGGCCGTCCAGGAGGCGCAGAAGACCAGCAGCTTGGCCGTGAAGTTGATCCACAGCAGCAGCGCGACGGGGGTGCCGAAGGCGCCGTACATGCTGCGCGCGGCGACGTCCCGCAGATAGCCGCTGAGCAGCAGCTTGAGGAGTTCGAAGCCGACCGCGCCGATCAGGCCGGCGACCACGACGGCGCGGCGCGGCGGGCGGGCCCCGGCCAGCTTGGTCAGGACGAAGACCAGCATCACGAAGGCGGCGAGCACCGCGATGCAGAACCCGGCGACCGACAGCAGGACGCTGGCCGCGCCGCCCTTCGGCAGCCCGATCTCCGCCGCCACCCGGCCCACCGCCGCGGACGCGAACGCCGAGCAGCCAACGGAGATCAGCGCCACCCCGCCGAGGCCGAGCAGCAGCCCGCCGTCGCGGACCTTGCCGAGCAGGAAGTTGGTGTCCTCCGCGGGCGCCTCCCACACCGCCCGCAGGCAGTCGCGCAGCGACTGCACCCAGCCGATGCCGGTGAGCAGCAGCGCGGCGCCGGCGATCAGGCCGACCGTGCCGGCGTTGTTCACCAGCGCGGCGAGGTCGAGCTGCCCGGCGATGCCGGGGACCTGCTCGGCCAACTTCTGCTCCAGGTTGTGCACCTGGCTCCTGCCGAGCGCGGCGGCGACGATCGCGGCCGCGACGGTCAGCAGCGGGAAGAGCGCGATGAAACTGGTGAAGGTGATGGCCGCGGCCAGCCGGGTCCAGTGCACCCGTTGCATCCGGTCGTAGGAGCGCCACAGGTGGGTGGCGAGCAGCCACCGGACGGCCGGGGCCAGCCGCGGCCCGATCAGGGGGAGGCCGGTGACCCAGCCGAGGGGGTTGTTGTCGGTGGGTGGGGGAGGCGAGCCGTTCCCGTCCTCCCGGGGCGCGCCGTCCCCGGCTCCGTCCTCGTCGTTGCCCGGCACGTCCCGTCCGCCCGTCGTCCCCGTCATCCCCGTACGTCCCTCCCGTGCCGGCCGTCCCGACTGATCCGGAACACTAGCTTCCGGCTACCCCGGAAGACGGCGGCTACCCGGCGCGCCGTCGGCCGGGTGAGAGGCGGGCGAACGGGGGGCGGTGGCGGGGCGGCGTGCAGCGGGTCGGCTCAGCGGTGGGACGGGGCGGACGACCGGGGCAGCTCCGCCTCGGTGGCCTGCCGGGGCACCGTCACCGTGCCGCCGCCGGCCCCGAACGGGAACTCCCGCTCCAGCCGCCACACCTCGTCGTCGCCCTTCTCGTAGAGCGCGAAGCCGCCGACCGTCCAGCCGGCCGAGAACTCCGCCAGCTCCGCCTGGGCGCGGTCCATGGCGGCCTCGTCGATGCCGTGCGCGACCGTCACGTGCGGGTGGTACGGGAACTGGAGCTCGCGGGCGCACGGGCCGGACGCGGCGCGGACCCGCTCCTGGAGCGCGGCGCAGTCGGCCGCCCCCTCGACGACCTTGACGAAGACCACCGGCGACAGTGGCCGGAAGGTGTCGGTGCCCGACAGCCGCAGCGCGAACGGCCGGCTGGCGGCGGCGACCGCGGCGAGATGGCGCTCGACGTCGGGCAGCGTCGCGGCGTCCGCCTCGGTCGGCGGGAGGAGGGTGATGTGGGTGGGGATGCCGCGGGCGGCCGGGTCCCCGAAGCCCTCGCGCTCCCGTTGGAGGAAGCTGCCGAACGGCTCCGGGACCGCGAGCGAAACGCCGAGCGTTACGGTCCCCACTGCGTTCTCCCTCCTGACGTGGTGCCCCGACGCGTGTGCGCCGTGGTGGTGGTGCCCGGGCGTGGTCGCCCCGGCGTGCGGGTGCGCGCCGCGGGAGCGCGCACCCTTCCCGGTGTACCGGTCAGCGCTTGGCCGGCAGGAACCCGATCCGGTCGTAGGTGGCGGCCAGGGTCTCGGCCGCCACCGCGCGGGCCTTCTCGGCGCCCTTGGCCAGGATCGTGTCCAGCGTCTCCGGGTCGTCGAGGTATTCCTGCGTACGGGTCCGGAACGGCGTGACGAAGTCGACCATCACCCCGGCCAGGTCGGTCTTGAGCGCGCCGTACATCTTGCCCTCGTAGGAGCGCTCCAGCGACGGGATGTCCTCGCCGGTGAGGGTGGACATGATGCTGAGCAGGTTGCTGACGCCGGGCTTGGCCTCGCGGTCGAAGCGGATGACGGTATCGGTGTCCGTCACGGCGCTCTTGATCTTCTTCGCGGTGGCCTTGGGGTCGTCGAGGAGGTCGATGATGCCCTTCGGCGAGGAGGCCGACTTGCTCATCTTGATCGACGGGTCCTGAAGATCGAAGATCTTCGCGGTCTCCTTGACGATGTACGGGTTGGGGATCGTGAAGGTGTCGCCGAAGCGGGTGTTGAAGCGGTCCGCGAGGTCGCGGGTCAGCTCCAGGTGCTGGCGCTGGTCCTCGCCGACCGGGACCTGGTCGGCCTGGTAGAGCAGGATGTCGGCGACCATCAGGACGGGGTAGGTGAACAGGCCGACCGTCGTGCGGTCGGTGCCCTGCTTCGCCGACTTGTCCTTGAACTGCGTCATGCGGGACGCCTCGCCGAAGCCGGTGACGCAGTTCATGACCCAGGCGAGCTGGGCGTGCTCGGGGACGTGGCTCTGCACGAAGAGCGTGCAGCGCTCCGGGTCCAGGCCGGCGGCCAGCAGCTGGGCGGCGGCGACCCGGGTGTTGCGGCGCAGCTCAGCGGGGTCCTGCGGAACGGTGATCGCGTGCAGGTCGACCACCATGTAGAAGGCGTCGTGGGACTCCTGCATCGCCACCCACTGGCGCACCGCACCGAGGTAGTTGCCGAGGTGGAAGGAGCCGGCGGTGGGCTGGATACCGGAGAGCACACGAGGACGCTGGAGAGCCATGGCATGCATTGTCTCAGGTCCTTGGGGGCGGGGGCGTGGAGGTCCAAAGGGCCACCCTGCCGCGGCCCGGAGGGGGCGGCCGAACGGATCCCGTAGGGGACGCTGAGGCCCCCTGCGGGGCCACAACGTGGGGGTGGCGGGGGGTATTCCGCGGGCGCAGGGCCGCGGATGCTTTTCGGCCAGGGGCCAGGGGCCAGGGGCCAGGGGCCAGGGGCCAGGGGCGAGGGGCCAGGGGCGAGGGGCCAGGGGCGAGGGGTGACTGGTGAGAGGCCGGAGCCAGGGCCGAGAGGCACGAGGCACGAGGTGCAGACAAGGGGACAAGCAACACCGGAGGGCCCTGCCAGGGGGTGGCGACCCGGGTCTCGTACGGACTGCGGAGGTGTGGGGCCCGGCGTGACAATGGGCGGGAGGGGCGCGGGGCGGGAGGCACCGGGGTGCCTCATCAGGTCGCGTTCCGGTGGGGCGGAGCCCGTTCGTAGCTCCCGGGCCGGAGGTCCGGGCCGCCGTTGGATGGAGTCGCCGGTGACGTCCACGGAAGCGTTCATCGCCGCCGCCGAGGCGCACAGCGCGCACAACTACCAGCCGTTGCCCGTCGTCGTGGCCACCGCCGACGGTGCCTGGGTGACCGATGTGGACGGCCGCCGCTACCTCGATCTGCTCGCCGGCTACTCCGCGCTCAACTTCGGCCACCGCAACCGTCGGCTGCTGGACGCGGCCCGTGCCCAGTTGGAGCGGGTCACCCTCACCTCCCGGGCCTTCCACCACGACCGCTTCGCGGACTTCTGCACCCAACTCGCCGACCTGTGCGGCATGGAGCTCGTGCTGCCGATGAACACCGGCGCGGAGGCGGTGGAGACCGCGATCAAGACGGCCCGCAAGTGGGGCTACCGGGTCAAGGGCGTCCCCGACGGCCGGGCGGGCATCGTCGTCGCGGAGAACAACTTCCACGGCCGGACCACCACCCTGGTCTCCTTCTCCACCGACCCCGAGGCCCGCGCCGACTACGGCCCGTACACCCCCGGCTTCACCGTCATCCCCTACGGCGACCTGGCCGCCCTCGACGCCGCCGTCGACGCCGACACCACCGTCGCCGTGCTGTTGGAGCCCATCCAGGGCGAGGCCGGCGTCCTGGTGCCGCCGCCCGGCTACCTCGCCGGGGTGCGCGAGCTGACCCGGGCCCGCAACGTGCTCTTCATCGCCGACGAGATCCAGTCCGGGCTGGGTCGCACCGGCGCCACCTTCGCCTGCGAGCACGAGGGCGTGGTGCCCGACGTGTACGTCCTGGGCAAGGCGCTGGGCGGCGGGGTGGTGCCGGTGTCGGCGGTGGTCTCCTCCCGCGAGGTGCTGGGGGTCTTCCGGCCCGGCGAGCACGGCTCGACGTTCGGCGGCAACCCGTTGGCCTGCGCGGTCGGCCTGGAGGTCATCGCGCTGCTGCGCACCGGCGAGTACCAGCGGCGGGCCGCCGAGCTCGGCGGCCGTCTGCACCGCGCGCTGGCGCCGCTGGTGGGCGGCGGCGCGGTGGACGCGGTCCGCGGCCGCGGGCTGTGGGCCGGCGTCGACGTCAACCCCTCGCGCGGCGACGGCCGGGCCGTCTCCGAACGGCTGCTGGCCCGCGGCGTCCTGGTCAAGGACACCCACGGCGCGACGATCCGGATCGCCCCGCCACTGGTGATCAGCGAGGAGGACCTGGACTGGGGGATCGAGCAACTCCGCGCGGTGCTGGGCGCGTAGGGCCGCGTCGATGGGTCATGGCCGGGGCCGCGCCTCATCGGAATGGCCTTAGCGGCGCGGACGCGCGCAGCGGGTCGGGCGCGCGCCGTGCCTTGGCCCCCGCGCCGTGTCCCGGCGCCTTTGCCGCCCCGTACAGTCGGGCCATGGTCCTCGGGATGAGCTGTGCCCTCGCGTCCGCGGTGTGCTTCGGCACCGCCTCCGTCTTCCAGGCCGTGGCCGCGCGGGACACCCCGCCCGGCACCGGCTCCGGCGTCGACGCCCGGCTCCTGCTGCGGGTGCTGACCCAGTGGCGGTACCTGCTGGGGCTGTCGCTGGACGGCCTGGGGTTCCTGCTGGAGCTGGTGGCGCTGCGGACGCTGCCGATCTACACCGTCGGCGCGGCGCTGGCGGCGACCCTCGCGGTGACCGCGGTGGTCGCCGCGCCCGTCCTGGGCGCCCGCCTCAAGCGCGCCGAATGGCTCGCGGTCGTGGTGGTCTGCGGCGGCCTGGCCCTGCTGGCGCTGTCGTCCGGCGCCGAGGGGCACCGCGCGGGCACCCCCGCGCTCCGCATCGGGGTGCTGGTCTTCGCGCTCGCCGTGCTCGGCGGCGGGACGCTGGCCGGCCGGTTGCCGGGCCGCGCCCGGGCCGCCGCGCTCGGCCTCGGCGCGGGCTTCGGCTTCGGCGTCGTCGAGGTCGCGGTGCGGCTCATCGACACCGTCCGGCCCGTCGAGCTGCTGACCAACCCGGCCAGCTACGCCCTGCTGATCGGCGGGGGCGCCGCCTTCCTGCTGCTGACCTCCGCGCTCCAGCGCGGCTCGGTCACCACCGCCACCGCCGGCATGGTGATCGGCGAGACCCTCGGCCCGGCCCTGGTCGGCGTCGCCTGGCTCGGCGACCGCACCCGCGACGGGCTGGTGCCGCTCGCCCTCGCCGGCTTCGCCCTCGCCGTGGTCGGGGCCCTCGCCCTGGCCCGCTTCGGCGAGGCGCCGGCGGAGGAAACCACCGGCGGACGTGCCGATGAACGCGCCGACGCGGCCGCGTCCGAGGCCGGCCCCGGTTCCGCCCCGGCAACGGTCCCCACGGAGCGCCCCTGAACACCCGCCCCCCGGCCGCCCCTTGATCCCCTCGCGCCCCCTCCCCATAGGCTGGTCGAAGAGACCAAAAGCGCAGACGGAGGAGGACGGAATGGCGGAAAGTGCTCTGGGCGTAGGCGAGTTGCCGGCTGGCCTGGCGCTGCGTCACCCGACGCCGGCGGACCACGCGCGGCTCCAGGTGGCGCTGGCCGAGTGGTGGGGCGGGCTGGGCGGCGCCGCCGGCGCCCAGCAACGGCAGCTGCTGGTACCGCGGTTGTACCTCCAGCACTTCGCGGACACCAGCTTCCTGGTCGAGCGGGCCGACGGCACCCTGCACGCCTTCCTGATCGGCTTCCTCTCGCAGAGCGACCCGGAGGCCGCCTACGTCCACTTCGTGGGCGTCTGTCCGGACGGTACGCGCGGCGGCGTCGGCAGCGCGCTCTACCGACGGTTCTTCGCGCTCGCCCGCGCGGCGGGACGGAGCCGCATCCGCTGCATCACCAGCCCCAACAACCGCAATTCGATCGCGTACCACACCCGGATGGGCTTCCGGATGGAGCCGGGCGACCTCGTCGACGACGCCGGGGTGCCGGTCCACCGCGACTACGACGGGCCGGGCCTCGACCGGGTGTCGTTCGTACGGGAGGTGTGAACGGGGCGGCGGGGCGGGCGCGTTGGGCCTCGTCCGGGCGCCCGCCGCGCCGCGTCAGCCGGCCGGCGGCAGCGCCCGGAGCAGGGCGTCCAGGACGGCCGAGAACGCGTGCTCCGGCGGCCGCCCGTAGGCGATGACCAGGGCGTCCCGGGCGACCGCCGGCGCCGCCGGGTCGGTGAACTCGGTCAGGCCGTGCACCGCCAGCCCCTGCCACAGGGCGGCCTGGACGATGGACTGCTCGGTCCCGGGCGGGAGTTCGAGCACCGCGTGCAGCCCGGCGGCGATCCCCGAGACATGGACGTGCGGGGCGTGCTCGGCCAGCGCATCGACCAGGTGGTCGCGCCGGCGCCGGTAGCGCAGCCGCATCCCGCGCAGATGCCGGTCGTAGGCGCCGGAGTGGATGAACTCGGCCAGGGTGAGCTGGTCCAGCGAGCCGGACTGCCACTCGCCGGTGGACTTGACCTCCAGCACCCGGTCGATCAGCCGGTCCGGCACCACCATCCACGCCAGCCGCAGCGCCGGGGCCAGGCTCTTGCTCGCGGTGCCCAGGTAGACGACGTGGTCGGGGTCCAGCCCCTGAAGAGCCCCGACCGGTTGCCGGTCGTACCGCAGCTCGCCGTCGTAGTCGTCCTCCAGGACGTAACCCCCGGTGGCCCGCGCCCAGTTGACCGCAGCGGCCCGCCGGTCCGGGTGCAGCGGGACGCCGGTGGGGAACTGGTGGGCGGGGGTGAGCAGGGTCGCGCGCAGGCGGTCCAGGCCCGCCAATCGGCCGGTGTCCGCGCCGTCCGCGTCGACCGGCAGCGGGACGGTGCCCAGCCCGGCGCGTGCGATCACCTCGCGGTGGAAGCGCAGCCCGTAGGACTCGGTGGCGACCCGGCCCAGGGCGCCGCCGCGGCCCGCGAGCGCCCGGGCCAGCAGCCCGAGCCCCTGCATGAACCCCGCGCAGACCACGATCCGTTCGGGGTCGGCCCGCACGCCGCGGGCCCGGGCGAGGTAGTCGGCGAGCACCGCGCGCAGCTCCGGGCGGCCGGCGGGAGTGCCGTACCCGAACGCCTCGTTGGGCGCGGCGGTCAGCGCCCGGCGGGCCGCCGCCAGCCAGGCGGTCCGGGGGAAGGACGACACGTCCGGGGTCCCCGGGGTGAGGTCGAAGCGCGGCCCACTGGACGGGGGCGCCGGGCGCGGGGTGCGCCGGGAAGCCGCGCGGCCCGCGCGCGGCAGGGCCCGGTCGGCCACCTCGGTGCCCGAGCCCTGGCGGGCGCGGAGCCAGCCCTCGGCGACCAGTTCGGCGTAGGCGTCGGCGACGGTGTTGCGGGCGATGCCGAGGTCGGTGGCGAGGGACCGGGAGGACGGCAGCCGGGTGCCGGGGGCCAGCCGCCCGGACCGCACCGCCTCCCGCAGCGCGGTCATCAGCGAGGTTCGCAGCCCGCCGGGACCGGCCAGGTCCAGATGAAGGTCCCGCCCGAAAGTGGCCCGCGATTTCTCCATGGAAGTGGACCATACTCTTGTGCCAGTCACTGCGTAGCGTCGAGGGCATGACGAACCGGACAACATCCTCCGCAGGACAGGAACCGCAGGTCAGCGCCGTCGCGACCGGCCACCGGCACGGCCCCCGGATGCGCTGGGCCGAGCTGGCCCCCGAGGTCTACAAGGCCATGATCGGGCTGGAGGTGGCGGCCCGGAAGGGCCTCGACCCGACCCTGGTCGAACTGGTCAAGATCCGCGCCTCGCAGCTCAACCGCTGCGCGTTCTGCCTCCACATGCACACCACCGACGCCCGTAAGGCCGGCGAGACCGAGGAGCGGATCGCCCTCCTTGCCGCCTGGGAGGAGGCCGCCGGGTACTACACCGACCGCGAGCGGGCCGCCCTCGCGCTCACCGAGGCGATCACGGTCCTCACCGACGGCTTCGTCCCGGACGAGGTCTACGACCGGGCCGCCGCCCTCTTCGACGAGCCCGAACTCGCCCAGCTCATCGCCCTGATCACCACCATCAACGCCTGGAACCGGTTCGGCGTGACCACCCGCCGGGCCCCGGGGCAGGAGTGAACCCGATGACCCACCGCATGCCGCTCTGGCGCACCGCCCCCGCCTTCTACCAGGCCCAGTTGAAGCTCACCCTGGCCGCCAAGAAGGGCCTGGGCGACGAGGTCCTGGCCGAACTGGTCGTGCTGCGCGCCTCCCAGCTCAACAGGTGCGCCTTCTGCATCGACATGCACGTGCGCAACCTCCGTGAGGCCGGCGTCGACCAGCAGCGGATCGACCTGCTGCCCGCCTGGGAGGAGGCCGCCGACCTCTACTCCGAGCGGGAGCGGGCGGCGTTGGCCTTCACCGAGGCGGTCACCGTCCTGACCGACGGCTTCGTCCCGGACGAGGTCTACGACCGGGCCGCCGCCCACTTCGACGAGGCCGAACTCGCCCACCTGCTGGCCGTGATCGTCGCCATCAACAACTGGAACCGCGTCAACGTCACCGTCCGCCAGCCGCCCGGTGCGGAGCTGTGAGCGGCGCCCCCGCGGCGGCCCTCCGCGCCCTCCACCACGACCGCCGCCCCGACGACCCGCTGATCCTCCCCAACGTCTGGGACGCCGCCTCGGCCCGGGTCTTCGCCGATGCCGGCTTCCCGGCCCTGGCCACCCCCAGTGCGGGCCTGGCCGCGACCCTCGGGTACGAGGACGGCGCGACCCCGGCCGACGAGATGTTCGCCGCGATCGCCCGGATCGTCCGGGCCGTGGACGTCCCGGTGACGGCGGACGTGGAGGCCGGATACGGGCTGTCCGCAAAGGAGTTGGTCGGCCGGCTCGCCGAGGCCGGCGCCGTCGGCTGCAACCTGGAGGACTCCGACCACGCCACCGGCGCCCTCCGCGACCCGCGCGCACAGGCCGACTGGCTGGCCGCGGTCCGGGCCGAGGCCGGCGACGCGCTGGTCATCAACGCCCGCATCGACACCTTCCTGCGCGGCGAGACGCGCCTCGACGCCGCCCTGGAGCGGGCCCGCCACTACGCCGCGGCCGGCGCCGACTGCCTCTACCCCATCCTCGCCCCGCCCGAGGTCCTGCCCGAACTCTCCGCCGCGGCCCCGCTCCCGCTCAACGCCCTGGCGAAGGCCGACGGCCCGACCCCGCGCGAACTGGGCGCCCTGGGCGCGCGGCGGATCACCTTCGGCGGCGGCCTGCACCGCGCCGCGATGACCGCGCTGGTCGGGGTCGCGGCACGACTGCGGGAGGGGCAGCACGGCTGACCGGGAAGGTGCCACCATGACGGCCATGCTCTCCCTCGCCCTGGCCCCCTGGGGGCGCCCCCCGGTGCTCCTGCGGAACGCGGACGTCCCGCACTACGCGGCCAGCACCATGAAGATCGCCGTGCTGGCCGCCGTCCACCGCAGCGGACTCGACCCCGACCGGCAGATCCCGGTGGTCAATCGCTTCCCCTCGGCGGCCGGCGGGAGCTACGCGCACAGCCGCGCGGAGGACGGCGACCCCGAGCCGTGGGCCCGTCTGGGCGGCACCGCGCCCCTGGGGTGGCTGGCCGAGCGGATGGTTCGGCACTCCTCCAACCTCGCCACCAGCCTGTGCCAGTCGGCGGTGGGGCACCCGGCGGTGGCCGAGGTGTGGCGGCGGGCCGGGGCGTCCGCCGCCAGCGGCAGCCCGCGCGGCATCGAGGACGCCGCGGCCCGCGCCGCCGGCATCGACAACACCGTCACCGCCCACGACCTGCTCCGGCTCCTCGCCTCCCTGGAACCGGCGGTGCTGGCCCAACTTGAGCACAACGCCCACGCCGTGGACCTCGCCGCAGGACTGCCCCCGGGCACCCGCCTGGCCAGCAAGAACGGCTGGGTCGACGGGGTGCGGCACAGCGCCGCCGTGATCCACCCGCCCGACGCCCCGCCCTACGCCCTGGTCGTCTGCTACACCGGCCCGCTCGCCAACGGCCAGGACACCGACGACCCCGCGGCCCGCCTCCTGGCCCGCCTCTCCTCCCGCGTCTGGGTCCACCGCCGCGACCTAGATCATGTGACGTGACGTCAAATCACCATCTCTCTCGGGGAATTGCTCCATTCCCACCGTCTGGATCGCGCTACGGCCGGCTCCCGCGCGGGTATACCGGAGAACGGGCGTACGGGGAGCCGCGTGGGCTTGATAACTTGGTGCTGAAGGCCCGCGGGGGAACGGGGAGTAGCGGTTTATGACCGAGCAGTTCAGGGTCGACCTGGAAGAGCTGGACGTCGTCGTCCGACAGCTGCGGCATCTGCAGCGAGACGTGGAGGAACCGGGCCAGGCGGTCAAATACGGCACGACGCTGCCGACGTCCGCGTTCGGGACCGGATTCGACGAGGCCGGCAAGCTGGCCGGGGCGCACGACGGCATGCAGGCGTACATGGCGGACGTGCTCGGCGCGCTCCAGGACCTCCTCCACACCTTCGGCGAGAAGACCGAGGCCAGCCGCGGCGCCTACGAGGACCAGGAACACGCGGCCCGACACCCGCGGCACGACTGACCCACACCGCACGCCAGCGGGCGGACGGATGCGACGGCGAGGACGAGGGAGGGGGACCGCGGCATGGCGGAGGCCGGACAACAGCACGACGGCGCCACGGAGATGGAGCGCCGGCGGAACGAGCAGGAGCGGGCGGAGCGGCTGAAGTCGCTCCAGGGGCACCGGATGACCCCGCGGTCGCCCGCCGACTTCCCGCGGCGCGAGCTGCCCGAGATGCGGGCGATGATCGAGCACGCCAACCCGGGCGCGATCGAGAGCTCGGGGCGGCACTGGCGGTCCGCCGCCGACCAGTTGGGCGGCGAGGACGGCCACGGCGGCCTCCGCAAGGCGTTCCAGGACGCCGTCGACCACGCCTTGGCGCACTGGGAGGGCTCGGCGGCCCGGGCGTTCCGCCGGGAGGCCGCCAAGGTGCTGGCCAAGATCGACCGCAGCTACCAGCACGCCCGCAACGTCGAGTCCACGCTGATCGGTTCGCGCACCGCCGGCCCGGAGGTCGGCGTCGCCCACAACCTCCGCGAGGCCCAACAGGCCGTCGCCCGGCTGCAACTCGCCGCGGCCGCCCACGGCACCCAGTCGCCGCCGACCGACGGCGGCCAGCTCGCGCGGGACCTCGCCGACCCCAAGCTGGACACCCGCATGGCGCTGGAGCTCAACCGCGCCACCCTCCCGCCGGGCAAGCAGCGCCAGTTGGAGGCCGCCGTCGTCATGGACGAACTGGCCGCCCACTACGACGCGCAGGGCACCCGGCTCCGGGACGGCACCGGCCACGGCCTCGAAGGGGACTGGCCGGTCGCGCCGTCCGACCACCCGGCCCCGCCGCCGGTGGACACCACGGTTGCCCGCCACTCCGAGCAGCCCGCGCCCACCGCGCACCGGTCCCACGGCGGCGCGGTCCCGGCCGGCTTCGACAGCCCCCGGGCCAACGGTCCGGTGACCACCGGACTGGAGAGCACCCACGGCGCCACCCTCGCCGCACCGCCCGCCGGCGGTCACGCGCTCACCGGCGGGCCGCCGCCCGTCAACACCGGCGCCCCCACCAGCGGCGGCGTCCCGGCGCCCGCGCTCCTGCCCGGTGTCATCGGCATGGCGACCGGCGGCGCGCGGCCCGCCGGCACCCCGGCGCGCGGCACCGGCGACGCCCACCGCAGCGCGAGCGGCGCCGCCGGCACCCCCGACGCGGTCGCCGCCCGCGCCGCCGCACCGCTGACGCCGGGCGTCCCCCGCGTCCCCGGCGCCCCGGGCACCCGGCCGGACGGCCCGACCGGCGGCAGCCGCCAGGGCGGCGCCGGCCTGCACCGCAGCCGCGGCGGCGCCCGGGCCACCACCGACCCGGCGGCCGCCCACGGCAGGGGCCAGCACGGCCCGGGGGAGCACACCGACAAGGGCGGACGGGGGCGCCCCGAGGAGCGTCGGCGCCGGTACCTCGACGAGGACGAGGCCACCTGGACCCCGCCGCGGGAGCTCCCGCCGCCCGTGATCGAGTAAGCGCCCGGCGGGGTGCGGAGCGCACCGAAAACCGGACGACGCGCCCCACACCCCGCTGTTAACGTCCCGCTCATGGATCCCGTGGGCGAAAAACAGATACGCGCGTCCTTCGTGAACTGCTCCAAGGGCGAGGCGAGCCGGCTCAACCTCCCCGCGGGGCTGGCCGAACTCCCGTGGCAGGACCTCGACTTCCTGGGCTGGCGGGACCCGCAGGCGCCGGACCGGGGCTACCTCGTCGTCCCGCGGGACGACGGCCTGCTCGGCGTCACCCTCCGGGCGCCGCAGGGCGTCCGGCGCAGCTTCACCAAGACGACGGTGTGCTCGGTCTGCCTGACCGGCCACCCCGGCTCCGGCGTCACCCTGCTCGCCGCCCGCCGCGCCGGCCCCGCCGGACGACAGGGCAACACCGTCGGCACCTACCTCTGCGCCGACCTCGCCTGCTCCCTCTACGTCCGCGGCCGCAAGCAGTCCCAACTCGCCAGCCGCCACAAGGAGGACCTCCCACTGGAGGACCGGATCGCCCGCGCCCTGCGGAACCTTGACGCCTTCCTGAGCAAGGTCCTAGAGGGCTAGGCGCTGCGCTTGGGCTTGCTTCCCACGTAGTTGGCTGTCCCGCCGTGCGGGGTGCTGTTGTTTGCGCCTTGCGGCGCGGGCTTTGTGTCCGCTGCGCGGGGCTGTTGGGTGCGGTGACGGGTCTCCGGGGGCGGTAGGCCAGACTGCTTCGCTTTACGTCTGGC
>NZ_JBHVJX010000070.1:0-18900 GCF_042798755.1 Streptomyces sp. NPDC057743 | reverse complement strand
TTGGGACGTGAGGCATCCCGCTCAACAGTCCGAGAGCCTCGCCTGTTACGGGCCACCAACCATCCCCCGATCAGTGGCCGAGTTGAAGAAGTTCACTGGTGGACATCGCTTCAACCACGAGCTCGCCTCAGGATTCGCTGACGCGCTCGACTCGCACATCGGCCCCAGGGAACGGCACATCCTCGATCGCCTTGATCACCACGCAGCAGAACACCAAGCCGAAACGTTCGTGCGTTCCCGACCCTGACCTGGTGATTCACGCAAGCGCGGTCAGAGCCTCCAAAATCCGCGGCGCTGCTGCGCAAGCTGGCCAAGTTCGATCACCTCGCCACTTCTTGAGCATTGCTGAACGGGCCCCGTCAACATCCGTTGGCGGGGCCCCTTCAGCTTGTCGGAAGTGGTCGACGGCGGTCAGAGATCGGAGGGCAATTTCTCTCCGGTTTCGGCGTCGTACGCGATACCGGTCGGTGACAGCCGGATCACGCGCGAAGCGGCGCGGGCACCTTTCTTCCAGCTCTTTCCACCGACCGTCACCCGGACGGTTACGTCAGCCAGAGGATCGTTGACTGGCAGCTCAATCTCTGGGGTGGCGGGGTACAAGCCCTTTTTGGTGCTTTGGGCGCTCCGGCCATCAGCATCGAGGCGCAGGTACTTGGCATTGGGGTCGAAATAGGATCGCAGTTCGACAATGACGTGCTCCGTGTTCTGGGTCCAGTGGGCCACGACGTCGGCCTTGACACTGTCAATGTCGAGTTTTGCGCCCGAACGGCCCTTGTAGGCGGCGGCCTTATGCTGGCGCTGCTCTTGCTGGCGGTCGTCATCGGCCTTCTGCCATACGCCGGCGGCGGTGAGGACCAGGGCGGCGACGGCGGCGATGTAGGGCCAGGTACGCCGACGTGCGCGGGGCGGGGGCTGGTCGTTGGCCCCGGCCGCGGCCCCAGCCGTGGGTGCGGGCTCGGGAGGTTGGGGGCCTCGGTGCCATTGTGTGGAGTTGTCGGTGTTCTCGAACCATGCGCCGTCGTTGTGCCCCATGCGGGCGACGGTAGCGCGTAGGTGCGCGGCTTGGTGAGTGTTTCCGGACAGTTCGGCCGCCTTTGCTCGGGTGATGAGCCAGGCTGTGGCCTGGGGGGAGTTGATGCCGTGGGCGGTGATGTCCTCGCGCTCTCCGAGGGCGGCGAGTTCGGAGGCTTCGATCAGTCGGCCTTCGTGGGCGGCCTGGACGACGGTGTGGTGTCGGCTGTCGAGTTGCGGCCCGGTGTAGACGGTGTCGATGGTGTTCCGCGGCAGCTCGAAGTCCCACCCGTCCCCGTCCTCGGCGGCGTCAGCGTCGTACGCGTCGTCCTCTTCCGGCGGGGTGTCCTTGGTCAAGGGCACGGCCGGTTCGTCGCTGTTGGCAAGGGCTTGTTGGGCCTTGCGGCGCCGGGTGGAGGTGTCGGTGAGCCGGAGTTCTTCCTCGCTGCGGGTGGTCTTGATGACGTCGACGTGGTCCGGGCCGACCTTCCACACGGCTTGTCCCGGCTCCAGGGTTGGGATCTTCTTGACGGCCCATGCGGGCAGTCCGAGGAGCGCGCCGACGACGGCCGCCTCATCAGGTCCTAGGCGTCCGACATGGGCGATTTCGCAGAGTCGGGCTAGGTCCTGGGCGCGGCCGTCGCCGAGGTCGGAGAGCGTGTGCATCACGACGTCGAGGGAGAACGCGGCCTTGCGGGAGTTCTTGAGCAGGCGCTGGATGAGCTCGCTCGTGGCGGGAGACAGCAGGATCTGCCATGCCTCTTCGAGCACCAGGTGCCGGTGCGGGGCGGTCGATTGCCGCAGCCACACGTGCTCGACCCAGCAGGCGATTGCGGCCATGAGCGCGGGGATCGCAGGGGAGTTGCGGTCGAGGCTGCTGAAGTCGAAGGACACGATGGGCAGGTCGGTCGGGGGGAGGCTCGCGGCGGGGCCGTCGAACAGGCCGCGCAGCGAGCCTTCGGTGTAGCGGGACAGGGCGATGGCGACTCCTTCGCCCCACACGGCCAGCTTGTCGGCCGGCCAACGGCCGTCCTCCGGGCTCACCAGTGCGTCGACCAGTCCGCCGAGCGTTTCGGCCTTGGGGCTGTTGAGGGCGTGCTGGAGTGCGTGGGTGGACTGCGGGGTGAGCGCGGCGGGTTCGACCGCGGCGATCAGCGAGCGGATCAGTTCCTCGCGTACAGGCTCCAGTTCGGGCGAGCACGGGTTCAGTGTGAAGGCGCCGGCCTCGATGATCAGGCCGTCGAGGGATTCGGTGAGCTTGCCCCACTCGCCGGCAGCCGTCTCCTCCCCGAAGGAGTCGATGATGACGTACTGGTGGCCGTGGTGCAGGATCTCGCGGCGGGCGCGGATCTTGGCCGTCGCGGACTTGCCCGACCCGAGCCCGCCCAGAGCCAGGGAGTTGGTAGCGGGCAGGACGCGGTCGTCGACCAGGACCGGGGACAGGTGGAAGGCCCTGCCATCGGTCTCAGAACGTCCGATCGGGATGCCGGGGAACGTGGCGTCGGCGGCGACCAAGGGCGCGGTGATGGCGGCTTGAGTCGCAGGCAGACGGTTCGTCACAGGACGGCCCCTTTCCGGGTCGCGGCCCCGTGCGGAGTGGTCATGACGTGGGCGCGCTGCTGCTGGCCGGTGAGCCAGTCGAGTTGGATGCGGTGCCGGTCAGCGACGAGGGAGGCGTCCCAGCGCGCGTCGGTGACCGCCTCGGGGCTGTCACCCCAGACGGTCAGGTAGGCGTCGACGTCGACCAGGCAATCGCCCTGCACGAGCGCGCCGTGGGTGGTGCCGCTGGCCGCTTCGTCGGCGTCCTTCTTGACCTGATCGGCCGTGAAGGCCCCGGCCGCGGCCGACTGCCACTTCGCGGAGCGGCGCGACTGCGCGGCGGGCAGCGGTCGGTAGAGGACGGCCAAGGAGCGATCGGTGGTGCGGTCGTGGCTGCTGCCGAGCAGGAGTTTGGGCATCAGGTCGCCGTCGGTCTCGGTCGGCCAGGCGGTGATCCGTGCTGTGGCGGCGTGGCTGCCGTCGTCGAAGGCGGCCCAGGTGGTGGCGCGGTCGCACACGGCCGGTACCGGCTCGGGGGTGGCCGGCGTCAGCATGCCGAGGGCGGCGAGTTCGCTCTCGATGGTGCTGATGACGCGTTCAGGGTGGCCGACCAGCCCTTTGGGGATGTGCACGGAGATGGTCTGTGTGTGGGTGGTGTAGTCCCCCGCGGTGGCGTGGTGGGTGACGTGGACCTGGATGCCGGCGCTGCGGGCCTGCCCGGCGGCGAAGGTCAACGCCTTGGCGAACGCCTCGTGAAAGGCGGCCCTGATGTAGGGGTCTTGCACGGTGCCGTGGTGCGGGTAGAGCGTCCACGTCCTGGTGGTGCCCGTGCTGTTGGCCAGGTCGGGGGTGGTGCGCTCGCGCCAGAGCCGGACGCCGACGGTCGCCCAGCGGGCGATCGAGCGGCGTCCGGGCGCGACGTTGACCAGCCCGGCGATGCCCGCGATGGCCCCGAACGCCCAGCCCGGCGGCTGGTTGAGCATCGCCGACATCAACAAGGCTGCTCCTGCCCCGGCGTTCATCTTGGTCAGCACGACCTCTGTGGGGCTCAGCCCGCGTTGGATGGCGGGGACGCGATAGCCGGGGGACAGGGAGTACACGGCAAATCTCCTCTTCTAAGGGGTGTTTGGCCCACTCGACCGCGGGCCGGGAGGCGAACTGCGGGGCCCTCGCGCCGGCCTGGGTGCCGGCGCGGGGGCGGGGGTACGCCCGTTGGGCGTTGGCCGGGAGTCGGCAGGGGGCTGGTTGGCAGCGCGGGCCTGCCGACGCGCGGCCATCAGTCGTTGGCTGCGCTGCCCATCGTTGTTGATCTGCGCCATGGCCGATTCGGTCGTCAGCCGACCCGGCCGCGGTCGAGGTCGGCCCCCGTACGAGGCGAACAGCACATCGCCGTCCTGGGCCATGGCGCGCCCCGGAGTGGGCACCAGGAGAGGGCCGCGGGGGCTGTTCTCCTGTTCATGGAAGTCAGGCACGCTCGCCCGAATGGCCGCCCGCGCAAGCGGATTCGTCGTACGGCTCTCCACCATCGACCGCGCGGCGCCGGCCAACCGGGGCCCGATGTACGGAACTCCGTGGAAAATCATCCGCAGCATCACGGCGTCGGCCGCGACCAGGAGCACCGCGTCCATCACCAGGCTGCCTTGAACTAGCTTCACGAACGGCGCGACGAGGAGCAGTGCCATGGGGGCGAACATGAGGCCCAGCAGGCGCTGAGCCCACCTTTGGACTGCCTCTGTGTCGCCTCCGCGTGCCAGGGAAGCGATCACCAGCGGCGAGATGCAGACGAACGCCAGGATGCCGGGTTGGCGGGTCATGAACACGAGCGCGGCGAAGCCGAGGGCGACACACAGCGCGGAGACGATGATCAGGATCGCCAGTGGGTTCCCCGAGTCGGCGCCGTTCTTGAGGTCCTGGGTGATGGCGCCGAACAGCGATGACTCGTCCGTATTGAACGCTGCCGTGAACGCTTCGCTGACCGCCTTGTTCAGCAGCATGACGATGCCGGGGACGGACGCCATGCCGGCTACGGCCACCAGCGTCCACCCTGTTGAGTGCCCCATCTGCTTCAGGCGCGGTGTGCCCTGCCACGCGGACAGACCACACACGACAATGACGCAGACGAAGATCGCCACAGCCAGATGCTGACCGAGCCATAGGAACGGGGCGAACGCCGCGTTATCGGCCTTCTCCGGCGCCCAGGCATCCTTGGGGGCGACAAGGCTCTTGATCTTGTCGATCAGCCAATTCGCGAGGTCTTTGACGTGTTGGGAGGCCCCGTTGGTCAGCCCGCTCTCGCCCCCGTCCCGGCCCCCGCTGGACAGGCCAGGGATGTCTTTAGTGCGGTTCTCACACAGTTTTCGTGCAACGCCCTTGAGCAGCGAGCACGGCCCCGATGAGTCCTTCTGTGAGGACTCGCCTTGGGACTCACAGTCGAGTTTGGCGGGGCCATGGAAGTCCTTGCACCGCTCGGTTTCCTGCTTCTTGTCGTGGCAGAACTTTCTGAGCTGCCCCGGGACGGAGTCGCAGGTGGTTTTGGGGTCCGCCTGGGCGGGGCTGGGCTGCGGGTCGAGGAGAATACCGACCACGGCCAGCAGCAGCGCCAGACACCAGATACGGCCCCAGTTCAGCGACGAGGTCATCGAACACCCCCTTTCAATTGCCGGTCATCCCGCGCTACTTGTGAGCGTCGGTCACGGTCGAGAACAGTTCTCCGCCGTACATGGCCAGGACCACGGCGACGAACAGCGTGCCGATCGCCATGGACCCGTGGCGCAGTGCGCGCTTGGGGTCGCCGCTGAGGCTGAAGAGCATCCGCACCGCGATTACCGCGATGACGGCGGCAATTCCCTTGGTGACCAGGCCAGCGCCGGTCATCCCGATGGAGCGGAAGAAGTCGCTGAACCCGCCGGAAAGATCGCGGCCTTCGGCGAACTGAACGGTCTTGCCGATGGCCTTAGCGACGATGACGGACTTGGACATGCGTCAGATCTCCTTGGATGCGCTGTGAATGGGGCGGGCGAAGGCGAACAGGTCGTGCACCGAGTCGAGCGGAGAGAACCGAACTTCGGTGCCAGGTCGTGGGGCGTCGATCATGTAACCGCCGCCGACGTAAATTCCGACGTGGTGAATGCTCTCTGCGCTGGACCCGTAGAACACCAAGTCGCCAGGCATGAGGTCGGACTTGGATTTGATGGGTTTGGATGCCGCGTATTGCGCCGCCGCTGTGCGGGGCAGGGTGACACCGACTTTCGCATATGCATAGAGGGTGAGGCCAGAGCAGTCGAATCCGCGGATGTCGGCACCGGAGCGGCCCAGAGGAGAACAGCACGTTCCGGTGCTCGGTCCGGACTCGCTACCGCCACCCCACGAATACGGGGTGCCCAGCACTTCCTGAGCAACGTTCACGGCCGTGGCGCCCTGTTCGGCGCGTATGGTCGTTCCGGGTTTCCCTCCCTTTGCGGGTTGATCGGCCAGAGAGGTTATCGACCGGACGTAGCTCTGTGTTTCTTTGAACGGAGGGACGCCCCCGTACTTGCGGACGGCTCCGGTACCCGCGTTGTACGCGGCGAGGATGTTGCTCTGCTTGTTGCCGGGAACATCCTTGACGTCCTTGGCGATACCGCACAGGTATTTCGCGGCCGACGGAATCGCGTCTTCGGGGTCCCACACATCCCGCTTACCATCCCCGTTGCCGTCGACTCCGCTGCTCTCCCACGTGGACGGCATGAACTGGGCGATACCCTGCGCCCCCACCGGCGATTGCGCTTTGGGATTGAAACCGGATTCCTGGGTGAGCAGCGACGCCAGCAGATTCGGCGTGACCTCCGGGCAGGTATGTCCCGCGTCTTCGACCAGCCCTTGGTACTTGGTCGGAACGCTGACGCTCAGCGCCATGTTCAGCACCGGGTCGTTGCCGGCGGCCTGGATGAACGCGGCCCCGATGACGACCACGGTCGCCCCGACGCCGATCACGACCCCTACAGCACCTGGTCTCAAGGCTTCCCCCCTTCCTGCTGTTTTCGGTGTTTTCCCTGGTCAGGTCCGCCACTCGCACCCGCCCACGTCCCGCCCAGCTCCCGCCCAACGAGTCGGCGACCCGCCACTGGGCGGACCGGTGTGGCGGGCAGTGGGCGGGTGGTTGGGCGGGTCACGAATCGGACATAGCGGCTGCGGTGAGGTCGGCCAGTAGGTAGCCGCGCACACCTCCCGATGCCTTGTGTGGGGCTACCTCCAATAGCTTGCTGAGCTTCAGTCCAACCGCCGCTGAATTTCCTCCCTCAATCCCGAGCGCTTCAGCCAGGTCTGATGTGGCCATGAAGTCAACTCCCTTGGCGCGCATGAGGTCAATTGCTTTTTTACGCGGGGATGTTGGTTGGTTTTCGAGTTTCTTCGTGCGTTGGGCGTGGACTTCGTCGACGACGCCCCAGATGAATGCGTCAGCGAAGTTGAAGCCTCGGAGCAGAGTTGACGCACCGTTGGCGAACAGCACGGCCTGGCCCTTGATGGCAGGGTCAAGCAGGGCTGGGTGGATGGGGGCGATGGTATCGAAATACGAGTCGCCGAGGGCGACTTTCGCACCTCCCTCCGAGGCCACGTAGAGGCACATGCGGTAGAGGAACTGGTCCCGGACCTTGACCGGGATCGCTTCCTTCGCCGGCCGCTGCGTCAGCATGATCGTGGAAATCCCGGACTCCAGGGATTTTGCGACCAGGGACCGCGACTTGTCCTCTACCCGGCGCACCTGAGTGATGGATTCTTTGGTGCCGTTGTCGGTGTAGAAGTCGGCGGCTTCATCCACGATGAAGAACACCGGGCGGAACTTCGGTGTCGGCTGCCGGTTCCGGATCGCATCTTGGAGTTTGATGTACCGGCCGTCGACGCGGGACAGGAGGTCATCCAGCATGGACTCCATGACAGATGGGTCGTCAGATGCCTCGTAGCGAACGGCGAGTTTCTCGAACTTGGTCAGACCGCACAGCTTGCCGTCCAACAAGTACAAGTCGAATTCGCCGTAGGCAATAAGGAGGCAGGTGATGAGCCCGTTGACCAGAGTAGTTTTGCCCATCTGCGTCATACCGGCGATCAGCATGGACGCCTTGTCGAACGTCTTCACTCCGGCCAGAGCACCGGTGACGTCATACCCGAACGGCACACCGTCATACGCCCGGATCTGCTCCTTGGTGGGTGGTGCGAAAAGGCGGCTGAACGGCGGCTGGTCCAACTTCAGCAGCCTGACTTCGCGTTCGGTGTGCCGGGAGGTCTCCAGTTTCAGGTGGAGCCGGGTCACTCCGAGCATCGAGGCGATCGGCCCCAGCCGTTTGGAAACATCCTCATGGGTACGGCCTTCGGGCACCAGGAAGGTGTACTTGATGCCGATGCCCGGCAACTCTTCTACCCGGACGTCGCTTTGGGCGATGACTTCGTCCCGGCCGATCGCACCGGTACGTGTCAGAGCCGCAGTCAGTTCCGGGTGTATCGGAACAGCCGTCTCAGCGGCCGCCTCGGGCAGGGGCTGTGCCAATGTCGTTGTCTTGGGTGGTGTCTCAGCGGGTTCTCTGGTCCACCAGCGCATTACGGCGGCCTTGACCCTCCAGGCCACGTAGCCGAGTGCGACCAGCGTGCCCGCGGCGAGCAGGATGGTCGCGGGCCAGTTGAGGCCCAGCTTCGACTTGATCGCGATCAGGACCGCCAGGACCATGCCCAGGCCGCCGATTGCACCGGCGGCATGGGCATAGATGTCTTCATGCTCCTGGCTGTCGTACTGGTACCGGTACTCCTTCTTCCTCATACTCTCCCCTGCATTTCCGCATTCAAGGAATCTTCGATGGTAACTCCAACTCTCCTATTCCATTTGGGGGTTTGTCATGTTTCGCCGGTTCCGTCCTCTACGTCTGCGCCAGAACTGGCTCAATTCTCCGCTCACCGAAATGGCCCTCCAGGTCTGCTGGTCTCGACTGCGAATTCCGACAGTCGAGACACAGTCCAGTACTACTCAGGTTGAACTCGTAGCGTCCGGTGGCTTGTTCATGGTGAGACCGGCGGGCGAGAGGCATCCGTCGACAAGGTGGAGCCGGCACTGGATCCTCTTCAGAACTGTCGTTTGATGACGCGGGTGAAGTGGTTGAGGTCGGCGGCGGTGAAGTCAGACAGGTGCCGCTTGGGTCAGGATCGGATTTCTTCTACCGGATTCAACTCCGGTGCGTAGAGGAGTAGTTGAAAGACTCGCAGCCAGTCCTGATGTTCCTCGGTGAAGTCGACCAGCTCTCGCCGGAGGTACACGTTGAGGTTGCCCCAGCACCACACGACCGGGTGCCCAGTTGCTGGTGGGCCGTGACGATCAGGTCGCGACACTGGCGTCAGGAGAACGCCTTCGGCTCTCCCCGGCGCCCACACCAAAGGTGCAGCGCGCAGAAGAAGCGAGAACGGTGGCCGACGCGGTAGCAGACGACTCCGGCGATGTTGACCCGCCTTCCGCCGCCTGCCCCACAGCCTCACCCGCACAAGGGCTCCACGTTACGAGGGGGACCTCGCCAGTTGACGATGCCCCTTGGCGAGCGGTGGGGGAGACGTCACACTCGTAAGTGACCGTCGGTCTTTGCGCCCATGAACAGACACCCAAAAGGTGCCTGGCAGCTCTCCTGGCACGTTCCTGAAATAGTCTATCTGCTGAGATTCCGACTCGAGGTTGGGTCGGTGAAGTAGGGACCGCCCCCGGGACATGGCAACGCACTCGCGGGAAGTCGCCGTGGCTGCCGAAGAGTTGACTGCCGGCCATCTGGGCGGCCCGGCTCCCTTCCTGCCCTTCGAATTGGTGGACGCCGTCCTGGAGGAGACCCGTGTCGTCCAACAGCGGCTTCGGGATCTGCCCTCGCGGGTCGGGGTGTACTTCCTGGTGGCAATGTGCTGTTCCCGGAGATCGGGTTCCGGCTGGTGTGGGACAAGATGGCATCCGGGCTCGGCTGCGTGCGGCCGGCACCGAGCACGAAGAGCTTGCGCGATCTGCGCCGTCGAGTGGGCTGCGCTCCGATGAAGGCCCTGTTCGCGGTGGTGTCCGGAGCGCTGGCCTCAACCGCGTACCCCGGAGGTGCTGCGGGACCCGACCAGGGCTTCGACGGCAAGCGCTTCCTCGCCGCCGTGCACGCCACCGGCGCCCGTATCGTGGGCCGCACGCCGCCCGCCAGTCCTGAGGACCCTCGCAGACGCCTCCTACCTCTCGGCCATCGTCGGTTCTCCGGTACGCATCGTCGAAGCCGAGGTAAGCGTCACCTGCACGAACGCCGGAGGCATCGAGGGCTCGGCCTGGCACCGATGTCGACCGCTGCGGATTCACCGTCGCCCTCCAAACAGGGCGCGACCTGCTGGTTCGTGCGGAAGGAATCGTTGAGCAGGGCATCGGGACAATCGGCCGTCGAGTCCTATCGGCGCTGTCATCGGCACACCGACTGCGCATCAGCACCCGCAGGGTGAAGTCGCCCATTGCCCGTTATGCGGAACGGAATTTGGATGGACGTTCCGATGCGAGCCGGACTGTGACCTCCGTGACGATCACTGGAGGCGGAATAGCGAGACAACGCGGCTCCATGGGCAGGGCGTCTTGGTCGACACCTGTCTCAACGGAGCCGCGTTGCTCACGTTCCGAGCAGCGCAGAGGTATCCGACCCTCGCCTTACACACCCGTCACCAGCGCTAACTACCCTGCCTTGGGGAATCTTCACCTTCGCCAACGGGCTCCGCAAGGACCTCGACGCCGTCACCGACGGTCTCACCCTGCCCCTGAACTCATCCCACCTGCAACCGCCACACACCGCCCCGTACGCGAAGGCAACACACCATCAAAACCAACTTAACGAAGCACTACTACTGTAGGAGCAGTGTCATGCCGCACAGTTCCGAGCCAGTTCCCACACCCATCGCGCCCAAATCCGTTGAGTCTGAGGGCGTAGGCGAGTTTGTACCTGTTGTGCCCGATCTCGAACCTGTGGTGTATGAGGACCTGCCTCCTGTAGTGGATATTGATCCGATTCCTCCGTACACCAACGGCTGTCGTTTCAACGCGACCGGCCAGGTGCATTCGTCTTCCGCGACGGCCGCCGTGTCGAGATCGATGAACAGCCGCCCGGCAGCCCGTTTAATGTCGCGCAGACGCGAGATCTCTGAGTTTTCCGTAGGACGAATCACTTTACTCTTTCCTGGCACTGTCTCTTCGTTCCACCCGACCCCGCAAGGCGGTTCGGTGACCGGGAGGCAGGCATCCGCCGCCCTGGAGGCGATGCTTTGCTGTGAATCCGCAGAGCTGGACGGCAGCATGGAGCGCCGCTCGACGGAGCCGGATGTTCCGTCGGGATGGGAGGATCCTCCCGGCGGTCATCGTTCCGCTGGGCGGCCAGTCCACGCAAGTCCACGCGCGCCTTGCGGGCGTTGGCGCAACGATCAACGACGTTCCCCACATGGGGGGCGTCGTCTCCTTCTCTGTCCGCGCGGCGGGCCTTCAAAATCCCCCGAAGTCTTGGCATTGGCGAACATGAGAGCTAAATGACGTTCGCCCAGCCATCAACGGATCTTGGCGAGATGTGACGGTAGTCACTCTGCGCCGGGATAGGATTGTACACGACAACTCGGGCCAGTTTGCCGTCACTTTGATCGGCCGGCCCCGACACTCCACATTTCCCTTCCGCTCCCCTCGCTTTCCGGCGGACGCGTTCGACTGCCTCTGACACCCGTAATGCACTGCGCGAGCAATGGTGAAAAGCATGGAAACGCCGCACCATCCCACTGTGCCTGAGGACAACGTCCCCCTCCCCAAGACAATCCGGGTTCTCCCCACCTCCCGTCGATCATCGACCGCGACGGCGTGCGGTGGATCGACTACCGCAAGGCCCTGCCCCCTCGCTACGGAATCATCTGGCGGGACATCGCGGCGTGCTATCTGTCCCTGGCCACCGGAGTCGCCGTCGTCGATCTCGTGCAGCAGTCCTTCGGGCGGACTGCCGCGTGTGCAGTGGCGGTTCCCGTGGCGTTGTGGACCGGTTATTGGTTGCACGCCCTCTTCCTCTTCGGACACGAGGCGGCCCATGCCAATCTGGCCCCGCGGAGAAAGGCCAACGACCGGCTCATATGGCTGTTCTTCGGGTCGACCACCGTCAATTACCGCCGTACGCACATGGCGCACCACGCCCATATCGGAAGCCATCGTGACACCGAGACCACCTATCAGCTCTGCCTGTCGGTGGTGAACGTCCTCAAGGGATGACCGGCTTACGGGTCCTGGAAGTCCTGCTGCACAAAGCCAGGTTGGCGCGCCGCCCGGCACCCGCCCGCACGCGCCCGAAGCGGCCGTCCGCGCGCGACGGCACGGCCCCGGCCGGCGGCGGCCGTCCCGTGCCACGAGCGGGGCCATGGCGTCTTTGCGGACGGTGGTCCTGCACGCCGGAATCCTCGCGCTGCTGGTGGTCAACGGCTGGTTGCCGGCGGCGCTCGCCTGGTTGCTGGGAGTCGGCGTGGTCTTCCCGCTGTGCGCGATGACCCGCACCATCGTCGAGCATCGTCGACTGGAAGCGCCCTGTTCCGTCGACTTCACCGTCGTGGAACACGGCCCCGTCAACCGGATGTTCGGCAGCGATCCGGTATCCCGCACCTTCGGCGCCGTCGGGTTCAACAAACACCTGCTGCACCACTGGGACCCGGCGATCTCCTACACCCGCTTCGAGGACATGGAGCGGTTCATCGCCCGCACGCCCCCTGGCGGCGGAAATGGAAGCGAGCCGCATCGGTTACGGCGCGGCACTGACGAGGCTCCTTTTGGAGGCACGGCGTGGATGACACCCACACGGTCCGCGAGCAGCCGTTGATGGCCTGCCCGGTCTGCGCGGCGGACCGGCTCGAGCTGTTCGCGACGGCGCTGGACAAGGAGTACTTCACCAACGACCAGGAATACCGATACGCGCGCTGCTCCTCGTGCGCCACGGTCTATCTCGACTCGCCCCCGGCCGACCGCCTCGACGAAATCTATCCCACCAATTACTACTCGTACGGTGGCATCGAGGACTCGACCGCGGTCACCGAACGCATCAAGGAACGGATCGACGGCCACATGCTGCGCAAGGTCCTCAACGGCATTCCGGGGCGCCGGCTCCGGGTGCTGGATGTGGGCGGCGGTGCCGGTTGGATGCTGACCACCGCCGGCCGCGTATGCGACCGGGTGGCGGAGACCCACGAGGTGGACCTGCAGCAGTCGGCACCGCGGCGGCGGAGCGCGCGGGGCACGTCTACCACTGCACCCCGGTCGAGGAGTTCACCAGCGACCGGCGCTTCGACCTGATCATGATGATGAGCATCATCGAGCACGTTCCGGATCCCGGGCGGGTGTTGCGGAGGATGGGCGAACTCCTCACCGACGACGGCGTTCTGGTACTGAAGACGCCCAACACCGACACCCTGGACTGTCGGCTCTTCCGCAAGCGCAACTGGGGCGGCTACCACTGCCCGCGGCATTTCGTGCTGTTCACCCGTGATGGCCTGGCCCGTCTGGGGGCGCGCTGCGGACTGCGGATGGCGGGAAGCCACTACAGGCAGGGTCCCCCCCCGTGGGCCCTGAGCGTCATGGCCTGGATGCACGACCGCCGCTGGATCACCATCACCGCGCAGCGGCCCGCCTACCAGCACTGGACGTACGAGCCGCTGACGGCGGTGTTCGCCGCCTTCGACTTCGCGCGGGCCCCACTGATGCCCACGGCCCAGATGATCGTCAGCTTCAAGCGGGCCCGCTGAACACCGCTTCCGGTGCCGAGCCACCCCCACTGCGAGAACCGAGGAGACAGCACATGGGCACCTCCGTCGAGGGCGACGAGAAGGTGGATCTCACCTTCGCCACCCCCATGTACAACGACGAGCAGATCGTACGCGAAGCCATACGGCGCGTCCTGAACGCCGGTGAGCGTTCCAGCCGTTCCTTCGAGGTCCTGGTGGTCGACGACGGCAGCCAGGACGCCACACCAAGGCTGTTGGCCGACCTCAAGCGGGCCCACCCCCGTCTGCGGTGGGTGCAGTTGCGGCCCAACTGCGGCCAGACGGCGGCCAGCAAGGCCGGAATGACCGCGGCCCGCGGCCGGATGGTGGCGGTGCTCGACGCCGATCTGCAAACCCCGCCGGAGCTGGTGCCGGCCCTGGCCGCGGTGCTGGAGAGTGCTGGTCCCGAGGTCGCCGCGGTCTTCGGGACCACCTCCACCCGAAAGCGCGACGACCCGACCCGCCTGCTCATCGGCCAGGCCGTCTTCTACTTCCTGCAGACACGACTGGGCCGCAACCGCCTTCCGCACGGGGCGAGTTCCTTCTTCGTCATGCGCCGGGAGGCCGCCAGGCACCTCGCCGGGCTGCGGTTCACCAAGGGCAACATCGCGGCGGTGCTGTCCGCCCTGGGCATGGACGCCGAGTGCGTCAGCTACACCAAACCCGCCAGCTACCGCGACGGCTCCCGGCTCGGACTGCGCGGCCGCGTCGAAGAGGCGGTGGGTTCCCTGGCGTTGACCGGCGTGCTGAGCAGGCTCGCCGCCACGGGGGCCACCCTGGCCCCCTGCGCGGCCCTGCGGGCCCGCCGCGCCCGGCGCACCGGTGCCCTGCCGCTCGTCGGCGCGGGCCTATGCCTGCTGTCCCTGGCCGCGGCGGAGCACTTCACCCGCCGTTCGCTGGCCGCCTCCGCGGCCCCGTTACCCCTCTTCGAGGGCGGTACGGACGACACCCCCGGCGCGGCCGGCGGTCCATCGGTATCCGACCGGCGTACCCGCCCCTCGACGAGCGAAGCGAGGGAATCGTGCTGATCGCCGTCGTCGGGCAAGGATACGTTGGCCTTCCGGAAGCGGTCGCCATCGCCTCCGCCGGCCACACCGTCTACGCGGCCGAGTCCGACCCCACGCGCCACGCCTCGCTCACCCGGTGCCACTCCTACATCGCCGAGGTCGACTCCGTGGACCTGCGCCGGCTCACCGAGGCCGGGCGGTACCGCCCCGTACTCGACGCCTCGCAGGCCCCCAGCTGCCACGTGTACCTGATCGCCACCCCCACCACGCTCACCTCCCGCCACACACCGGACCTGAGCCACATCGACGCGGCCCTCGCCGCCATCGCACGCTCCGCGCGGCCGGGCGCGCTGATCGTGCTGGAGTCCACCACCTACCCCGGCGCCCTGCGCCACCATGTCGCCCCCCTCTTCGAGAAGTTGTCCGGGCTGCGCGCCGGCGCCGATGTGCACTTCGCCTACAGCCCGGAGCGGCTGGACCCCGGCCGCGGCACCGTTTTGGAGGAGGTCCCCAAGCTAGTGTCCGGGCTCGACAAGCGCTCCGGGCAGCTGGCGCGCGACTTCTACGAGACCGTCTTCCAGCACGTGGTCGAGGTCTCCGGCGCCGAGATCGCCGAGTTCGCCAAACTCCTGGAGAACACCTTCCGTTACGTGAACATCGCCTACGTCAACGAGCTCAGCAAGACGGCCAAGGCCATGAACATCCCGTTCCGTGAAGTCGTGGCCGCCGCCGCATCCAAGCCGTTCGGCTTCATGCCCTTCCACCACGGGCCCGGCGTCGGGGGCCACTGCCTGCCCAGCAACGTGCACTACCTCAACTACGCGCTGGCCGCCGCGGGAGCGCCCAGCGAACTGCTGACGGTGGCCGAGCGCATCAACAGCTCGATGCCCGACTACACCGTCGAGCGGCTGCGCCGGATCCTGTCCCGGACCGGAACCCCCTTGCGGGGAGCGCGGATTCTCGTCCTCGGTCTGGCCTTCAAGGCCGATGTGGCCGACGCCCGCAACGCGCCGACCCACGCCATCAGCGACTCACTCGTGCGCGCCGGAGCCGCCGTGCGGGTCGCCGACCCCTGGGTGGCCCGCCAACAGCGCACGGACAGCTTCGAACTGGTCGAGCTGACCGCCGAGGAGTGCACCTCCGCCGACGCGATCCTGCTCGTTACCGACCACCGGGACGTGGACTACGACCTGGTACTCAACTCCGGCACGGTGATCCTCGATTGCCGTGGCCACCTCAGCGCACAGGAGGTCGAACAGCTGTGAGCACGCAGACGCCCACCTACACCGCCCGCGGCAGGGACCGCACCGCACCGCCCCGGCCGGCCCTCCCCCAAATCACGTTCGACGGGCTGCGGCGCCAACAGATCGACACCCGCTGGGTCGCTCAGGCCGGGGGCCTGGAAGCGTATGTCTTCGACGGCGCGGATCTGACGACCACTCACCAGTGGGACACCCTGCGCGCCAACCTCCGCTTCGCCACCGACCTCGGCGCGCGCCGGCTGACCTGCCACTTCCCCACGACCAACGCCCACTGGGTCGGCGAGCGCACGGCGTACGACCAACTGAGACGGTTCTGCGACCTGGCCGTCGACAGCGGGGCGTCGGGCGTGGTGCTGCACGCCAACCAGTTCGTCGAGCAGGCCGACTGGCTCGGTTTCGACCTGTGCGCGGCCCGCGAGCGCACGGTCGCCCGCCTCGCCGAGCTCGACGGGGACCTCGACGGCGCCCCGCTGTGGATCGGCGTGGAGAACCTGCCGATCATCGGCGCGGAGGGCACCGACTACGACTCGGTCTTCGTCCGCCCCGACGACTACCTCCCCCTCCTCGAACTCGACTCCCCCCGCATCGGCGCCACTTGGGACGTGTGCCACTGGGCTGTGACGTACACGACCCTGGCCTCCATCGCCCAACTCCAGCAGCGCGCGCCGGACATCGACGCGCTGGCGCTGCCACCGGTCCCCGTCAAACACCTCCACTTCGGCTCGTTCTCCGGTCGGGCCATGCCGTTTCGCGCGGATGTCTGCGTCGAGGGGGTCCCGCCGCAGCGCGGCGACATCGACGAGCGGCTGCTCGCCGCCATGCTGCGCGTCGCGATCGAGGCCGCCGACGGCGCCGGCGTGGTGCTGGAGATCCAGGAGGAGGACTACCTGCGGCGCGAGCACTGCTGGACCACCCTGGAATGGCTCACCTCCACGCCACACCTGCGCGCGTGCATCGCACCGGCGGGAGCCACCCGTGACTGACGCACGAGCCCACCCGCGAGAGCTGCCACGGCCCGCCGTGCCCCCGCACCCCGGCCCGAGTGGGGACGCGGCGCCCGCCGACCTGCCCTATGCCCATCCCTATTGGGACGACGGGGAAGCCACCGCGCTGCTGGACGCCCTGCGCTCCGGGATGTGGACCAACGGGAGCCGGGTGGCGGAGTTCGAGCGCGAACTCACCCGCCTCACCGGTGCCCCGACCCTCACCCTCTCCAGCGGCACCACCGCCATCTCCGCGCTCCTGCGGATCGTCGGCGAGCGCACCCCCGGCCCCCGGCTGCTGGTGACCCCCACCCTCACCTTCGCCGCCGCACCGGCGTCCGCCCGGCTGTTGGACTGGGACGTGGCCCTGTGCGACGTCGAGGCGGACGGGCTCACCCTCGCGCCGGCCGCCCTCGACGCCCTCCTCCACCGGGTGCACCGGCACTACGCCGTGATCGTCGTCGTCCCGGTCCACTACGCCGGGCACACCGCCGATCTGCCGGCCCTCACCGCACTGTGCACCCGCTACGGCGCCGACCTCGTCGAGGACGCCTGCCACGCCATCGGCGGCCACTACGACGACCCGCGCGCTCCCGTCGGCTCCTGGCCGGGGTCGCTGGCCGCCTACTACAGCTTCCACCCCGTCAAACCCGTGGCCTGCGGCGAGGGCGGCGCCGTCGCCACCCGCGACCCCGCCCTCCTGGAGCGGCTGCGCGGACTGCGCAACCACAACATGACGCCGCTGCCGGACCACCCCCACGACCAGGCGCCCTGGCCTTACACCATCGACACCCCCGGCACCAACTACCGGCTGTCGGACTTCCACGCGGCCGTCGGCACCGTGCAGGCCCGCCGGGCCGAGGAGTCCCGCACGGAGCGCGCCCGCCTCGCGGAGCGCTACCACCGGGCCTTCGCGCAGCTGCCCGCCGTGCGGACCGTCCCGGGGCAGCAACGGCCCGGCTCCGCACACCACTTGTTCCCCGTCGTCTTCGACCTCGCGGCGCTGGGCCTGTCCAAGCGCGCCCTGCTGACCGCCTTCCGCGCACGCCGCGTCCACTGCCAGATCCACTACTCCCCGCTGCATCGGCTCGACGCGTTCGCCGGCACACCGGCGCAGCTGCGCACGGAATTCCCCGTGGCCGACGCGGTCTTCCCCGGGCTCGTCTCGCTGCCGCTGTGGCGCGGCATGCGCGAAACCGACGACCAGGACCGGGTCATCGACATCGTGACCGGCCTCGCCACGGACGGCAGGAACAGAGAGAGCACACCGTGACCACCAACCCCACCGCCCCGACCGCGCCACACACCCTCATCACCGGTGGCCTCGGCTTCCTGGCGACCTGGATCGCGGCAGGTCTGCTGCGCTGCGGCCACCGGGTGACACTAGTGGACCACCGGGAACCGGACGGCACCCCGGCGCAGTTGTCCGGCATCGTCGACGCCCCCGCCGTCACCGTGGCCCGCGCCGACATCACCGAGCCCGGTGCCCTGGACGGCCTCGGCGAGAGCGACCACGTCATCCACACGGCGGCCGTGCTCGGCGTCGACAAGGTCCGTGCCGCCCCGGTGGAGACCCTGCGCGTGAACATCGACGGCACCGTCGTCGCACTCGACTACGCCGTCCGTCAGCCCGCCCTGCGCCGCTTCGTCCTACTCAGCACCAGCGAGGTCTACGGCAGCCGGGCCGAGGACGCCTTCGAGGGCGAGTGGCTCTCCGTGCGCACCGACGACCCCCGCTGGTCGTACGCGGTCAGCAAGGTGACCGCCGAGGCGATGACCGTCGCCCGCGGCACCGAAGTGGGGCTGCCCTACACGCTGGTGCGTCCCTTCAACGTCTACGGGCCGCTGCGCACCGGGGCGTACGCGGTGGGCGCGCTGGCCCGGCAGGCGGTGAGCGGAGCGCCGTTGACGGTGCACGGGGACGGCCGGCAGTGCCGCGCCTGGTGCCACGCCGAGGACTTCGCCAACGGGCTCGTCCGCTGCCTGTACGCCCCGGACGCCGTCGGCCGGGCGGTCAACATCGGCGATGACCGGCACCACCTGTCCGTCGCCGAACTGGCCCGGCTCACCAACGAGATCGGCGGCGGCGCGGGCATCACCCACAGCCGACGCGCCGGCCCCGACATCGATCTGCGCAAGCCGGACCTCACCACGGCCCGGACTGTGCTGGGCTACCAGCCGCTGCGCGATCTGCACGAGGGGCTGCGGGAAACCGTCGAGTGAACTTCTTCAACTCGGCCACTGATCGGGGGATGGTTGGTGGCCCGTAACAGGCGAGGCTCTCGGACTGTTGAGCGGGATGTCTCACGTCCC